>JAFGUJ010000146.1 GCA_016938595.1 Campylobacterales bacterium
ACATGGGCCCGCCCGATGATGGGGAGGAGGTGATGCTCGCACGTCGAGTAAAACTCGATATCCTTGACGAGGACCATTTCGTCGTTGCTGCTTTCGAACATCGCCGAATTCAAGATGCTCTGGGGATCGTCATTGTAGCCGCCGAACATGAACTCGTACGCTTTCAACACCCGCTCAGGGGTCTTCAACAGCCCCTCCCGGCTCACATCCTCACCGACATAGCGGATCATGGTTTTGACCGCTTCCTCAAACTGCTGCTGACTGGTTGTTTTCGACATCATTTTCTCGCCACGATAATAGATAATAGTGTTATCACTCTATCACGTTTTTGCTGAGGGGCAGATGAGCAACGCCGCCTCTTCATAGACTTATCAGCCCTTTTTAGGTATTATTGCCGCCATTTAGTCAATACGACAACGTCATAAAGGGATTTTAATGCAAATAACCACCAACAAAATCGATTCCGCAAACGCGAAAATCAACGCTGCCATAACACGTAACACGATCGATAAAAACGTCGAAAAAATCGCCAATCAGCTCAGTAAAGAGGCGAAAATTGCCGGTTTCCGCAAAGGGAAAGTCCCTGTAAGCGCCGTCAAAAAACAATACGGCGAACGTTTGGTGCAAGACGCTGAAGCCCAGGCTCTCCGCGACCTTCTCGATCAGGCCCTCGCAGAGATGGAGATCGCTGCCAGCGCCCTCATCGGTGAGCCTCAGGTGACCAAATTCGACCGCAACGACAACGGCGTCGATGTTGAAGTAACCCTTGCGATCCGTCCTGCCATCGAGCTGGGCGATTACATTGCGATGGTTCCCGAATTTGCCAAACCCGCGATCAGCGATGAAGCGGTCATGGAGCGGATCACCGAACTGGCCAACGCGCAGGCACCGTTGGTCAACGTTGACGAAGACCGCGCATTGGTCAGCGGCGACACTGCCCTGATCGACTTCGAAGGATTTGTCGACGGTGAAGCGTTCGAGGGCGGAAAAGCCGAAGGATTTGCCCTCCGCCTCGGCAGCGGCCAGTTTATCCCGGGCTTTGAAGACCAGGTCATCGGGATGAAAAAAGGGGACGAAAAAACCATCGATGTTACTTTCCCGGAAAACTACGGCGGAGCGAAACTGGCCGGAAAAGCGGCACAGTTCAAAGTAAAAGTCCACGCGATCCAGGCCAAAGAAGCAGTCACAATCGATGACGAACTCGCGAAAAAAATGCTCCCCGGCTTTGACGATGCCACCCTCGAGATGCTCAAAGAAAAAGTCAAAGAGCAGCTGGAGAGCGAAGAGATGAGCAAACTCTACAACGAGGAGCTCAAGCCTTCCTTGATGGAAACTTTCGTCAATGCGTTCACCATCGATCTTCCCGAATTCATCGTCGAGCAGGAAATTGACATGGCGCTGAACAAAAAAGCGCGTGAAATGGCCGAAGCGGAACTCGAAGAACTCCGCAATGACGTTGAAAAAGTCAAAGCCCTGCGCGAAACGTTCCGCGATGAAGCAAGCCGTGCCGTCAAAGCGACCTTTATCGTCGATGCCCTGGCACGTGCCGAAGAGATCAGCGTCAGCGAGCAGGAATTGATGCAGACCATCTATTTCGAAGCGATGCAGATGGGTCAGGATCCTGCTGCCGTCTACAAACACTACCAGGAGTCAGGATACCTTCCGGCGATCCAGATGGCGATGATCGAAGATCGCGTACTGAGCAAACTGCTCAACGATAAAATCAAAGAGGCCTAATGAGCTACATCCCTTACGTCATTGAAAAGACGGGGCGCGGCGAGCGCTCCTACGATATCTACTCGCGTCTACTCAAAGACCGTATCATCATGCTCAGCGGCGAAGTCAACGATGCCGTCTCCTCGTCGATCGTCGCGCAACTGCTCTTTCTGGAAGCCGAAGATCCGAGCAAAGACATCTATTTTTACATCAATTCTCCCGGCGGTGTCATCACCTCGGGGATGGCGATTTACGACACGATGAACTACATCCGTCCCGATGTCTGCACCATCTGTATCGGACAGGCAGCCTCGATGGGAGCATTTTTGCTCAGTTCCGGGACAAAAGGGAAACGCTACGCTCTCCCCCATGCACGGATCATGATCCACCAGCCCCTCGGCGGCGCCCAGGGACAGGCGACCGACATCGAGATCCAGGCCAAAGAGATTTTGCGGATGAAAGCGGAACTCAACGAGATTCTGGCCAAAAACTGCGGTCAGACCGTTAAAAAACTTGAAAAAGATACCGACCGCGACAACTTCATGTCGGCGGAAGAAGCGGTGACTTATGGTATTATTGACGAAGTCCTTGTCCAAAAAGAAAAAGACGACAAATAAGGTTTTGACAGATCGCCGGTTCGGGTAACTCCGACACATCCGGCGCCATCTGTCCAGAAAAGTCCAAAGGGGAGTACCAACTTCATGAGCATCCATACCGGTTCTTTAAGTGACCCTACCAGCGATCTTGAAATTTTTGCCAAAGAAGTTTTGAGCGCTCTCATTTCGGACAACCTCCCTCCGACTCCGAACAATTTCGCCCTCTATTTCGACCGGATTCTCGAAGACAAAAGCGAAAGCCTGCGGCGCCAGATCGGCTCCATCCTCGAACTCGAAGAGGACAACCACGACGAAAAAAGCATCGAGCTTGAAAAAACGCTCAAGCAGGGTTTTTTGTCGGTCAAAAGCATCCTGCAGCTGAGCGCGACCCTCTACAAAAACATCGCCCTGATGGAAAAAATTCTCGACAAGCGCAAAGAAGAGATGAAAGCCATCCCTACCGTTTCGGGTGCGAATGACATTCTCACCTCTTTGAGCAGCGACGTAGGCAAACTCAGCGGGATCCTGAAAAAACAGGTCTCCCACATGAAAAACATCTACGACGAAACGGCAGGGATCGTCCGACAGGTCGAAAACGAGACGATCTTTGACAACCAGTACGGCGTCTACAACAAACGCTACCTTCTGACCAAACTGGAACAGGAGCGCAACCTGATCGACGAGTTCAAACACAAAAGCTCGCTGATCACCGTCCGCCTCTCCACGGCAACCGCCACCCTGATCCAAAGCGAAAAAGCGCAGCAGCTGATGATCCGCACGGTCGCGCGGCTGCTACTCAAAACCTCCCGACGCAGCGATATCGTCGCCCACTACGGAGAGGGTGTTTTTGCCATGGTCCTCAAACACACCGATATCGAAAGTGCCAAACGGGCATCCGAGCGTCTTTTCGATCTCGTCGCCTCCAGCAACTTTTTCCTCGCCGAGCAGGAGATACAACTCCGTATCGCCATCGGTGTCGCCGAAATTTCCGCCTCCGTCGGCGTAGAACAGACCCTGATCTGCACTCTGAACGCTATGGATGAGGCGGATCACGAGCCCAAACTCCGCTATATGGTTTGCAACCAATAAGGTCATCATGATTCTCCCTATTATCACCTATCCGAACAAGCAGCTCAAAACACTCTCCAGGGAAGTCGCCGATTTCAATGAAGAACTCCACCGATTTCTGGACGACATGTACGATACAATGATCCACTCCAACGGCATCGGCCTCGCGGCGATACAGGTCGCAAACCCCATCAGGGCGCTGGTCATCTGTATCCCGGACGAAGAGGGGAACCAGTCCAAAGAGAATCTCCTCGAGATCATCAATCCCGTCATCCACAATCCGCAGGGAAGCGCGATGTATCAGGAGGGGTGCCTGAGCGTCCCCGGTTTTTACGAAGATATCGAGCGTTTTGACACCCTGACGCTTCATTACCACAACCGCCATGGCGAACCGTGCGTTCTGGAAGCCGACGATCTCCTCTCGATCGCGATTCAGCATGAGATCGACCATCTG
>JAFGUJ010000147.1 GCA_016938595.1 Campylobacterales bacterium
GCGTAGACGGGCGGCATCGTTGAAAAATGCCTCTTTATCCATTTCGCGATAGGCATTATACAGATTTTGGGCATATACTTCGTTTTGCAAAAACTCGGGGTGAAGAGGGCGCCGGTATTGATGGAAAAAGAGGATATTCCCCAATCCCACATAGTCGAGTTTGACCAGCGCTTTTGCAATCGTGTAATCAAGTGGTTTCGCGATGTAGGCGAGGATGAACGGGGTACCGATCAGGGCTGCTTCAAGGGTGGCCGTGCCGCTGCAGATAAACGCGAAATCCGAATCGGCCAGGCTTTCGTGCGCCTCATGGGTGACCTCGAACGCCGAAACGTCGCCGTAGAGCTCTGCGATTTTGTCGCGGGTGAAATGCGGAGGGATCACGAGCAGCGCACGGGCGTCCAGCATCGGTCGCAGCTGGTGAAAAACCGGCATCAGTTTTTTAATCTCTCCGGGACGGCTGCCGGGCATAAACGTGATCTTGCCGGTAGGGGTGAGATCTTTTTTGGAAACCGTGATTTCGTCCAGCAGGGGATGCCCGACGTACTCGATGGGGGCATTTGGCGAGTAGTAGGAGGGCTCGAACGGGAGGATCGAACACAATCGGGTGATCGTTTTCTCGAGCACCGCAATACGCCCCTTTTTCCATGCCCACGCCTGGGGGAGGATGTAGTAGATGATCTCTTTGTCCGGATAGCGTTTGCGTATCGCCTTGGCCAGCGGGAGGTTGAATCCCGACGAATCGATCAGGAGGACTTTGTCGGCATCGCCGGCAAGTTCGACCATTTGGTCTTTGAGACGGAAAAAGAAGGGGAGTTTTTTGATCGCGTCGACAAACCCCATGACCGATGTGGCACGCAGATCGACGATGCTCTCTCCCAGGCGGGCATCAAAAATCCCTGATAAGTGGACCTCTTCACCCAGCTTTTCGACCAGATAGCCCAGATGGACATTGGCCGAGTGTTCCAGTGCGCTGACGAGTAGTTTCATGAGCCGCCGTCTCCTTTGATCGAAAAATCGGGTCGATAGGTACTTTTGTTCTCCCGGTAGTCGCTCAAAAAGGTGGTAAGCGCGTCGATTTCCCGGTCGCTGAGCCCCATGGCAAACGGGATCATCATCTGTGCCTGCTGGGTCGCTCCCCGTTTGGCACGGTACTCTTTGAGTTTATGCGCCAGAAAAGGTTTGCGCCGATAGGCCAGAGGAGGGTACTGGCTCGAACCGCCGGCTGAGACCCCGTGGCATCCGTTGCACCCTTTGGCGAAGTAGAGTTTTTTCCCTTCACTGTAAAGATCGCTCCCGCCGTAGAGGAGAATGGGGAATAAAAAAAAGATGAATCTGATCATATCTGCCCTTTTTAAACCTTCTTAGTTTAAAATTACGTAATTATAGCGAAGAGGAGCAACGATGATCATTTCTGGTGCAATTATCTGTGATGCAGCGGGAGAACGCCCGGGAGATATACGGATCGAGGAGGGGGTCATCACCGAGATAGGAAACAACCTCTCCGGCGGCGAAATCGTATCGGCGCAGGGGTGTTATCTCCTGCCGGGGCTGGTGGACACCGATGTGCGTCTCAAGGATGCCCAGCTGAACCGGACGAACCTCGAAAAGCTGTCACGCTATGCGCTGGAGGGGGGCGTTACCACCCTCGTTCTCGCCAGCGACTGCGCTCCCCGCATCGACAACGAAATCACCCTCGAATTTGTTCAGCAGCACCGTCATCTCAGCGGCGGCTCAACGATCGAGAGTACGGTCAGCGCTCTGATGGATTCGGGAGCCCTCAGCAATATCGCCATTATGCTCAAAAAAGGCTCGCTTGCCGTTCATACCTCGACGCTGGATGACTACAACCTGATCAGCCGGATCGCACAGTACCTGAAAATGGCCGACAAACCGCTGTTTTACAAAGCCGAAGACAAAAGCCTCTTTGAAAGCGGCGTCATGGCGGATGGGAGCGTGGCGGGATATCTGGGGCTTCCGGGGATCAGTGAAATGTCGGAAGTGGTACACGTGGCATCGATGATCGAGATTGCCCGCCATTTCGGTATCCGGATCGTTTTCAAAAGCGTTACCGAACCCCGCTCGATCGCAATGATCGCGGCGGCCAGGAATGAGGGGGTGAGAGTCGAGGCCGAAGTCGCGATACACCATCTGCTCAAAAACGATGCCGCGTGCATGGGATTCGATACCGATGCGAAAATCAATCCTCCGCTGCTTGGCGAGAGGAAAAGGCTGGCACTGATCGAAGCGCTCCGAAGAGGGGATATTCATGCGCTCAGCGCCCTGCATCAGCCCAATTCCGATGTCCATAAAGACATTACGTTTTACGACGCTGCTTTCGGAACGACGGCGATTGCCGAGTATTTGCCGCTGGCGTACAGCTATTTGGTTGATACCGGTATTATCGGAATGGATCGGCTGATGGAACTGACATCGTGTGCTCCGGCCCGGCAGGTGGGGATAGAGGCGGGAGAGATAGCGATAGGGAGAAAAATCGATGTGATCGTGTTCGATCCCAGCCAGACGACAGAAGTCCCCCACCACCACAGCCTCTATAAAAACGAAACGCTGAAGGGGAAAGTGACGATGGCCGTCTGCCGCGGAGAAGTGACGCGGTTTTAATTCTTGAAAATATGGGTAGCTTCAGGGGCTTTGCTCCTGAAGCGTATCAAATCATAATGACCGTGCGTTGCGGAACTCGGAGATTTCCGCTTCCACCATTTCATCGATCATGATCGTATAGAGTGTGGTGAGAAGGTTGGGGGAGACGCCGAGTTCCATCGCCCGCATCCGTACACGGTCCATGACCGTTTCCATCCGCTCTTTCCCCTTGATCTCGTCAATCGAATGTTTAAACTTCGCCGCCTGTTTGACATAGCCGTTGCGCGCGGCGATCAACTCCACGATCTGATCGTCAAGACGGTCGATGTACTCCCGCACCTCTTCAAGACTTTGGCACTCTTCGATTTGCATGGGTTTCCTTTGTCAATTCGTTGCCGTATCATAACATGAAAGGGATTACAGGATAGATATCACAAACGTATCACATAAAATTGTATAATAATATCTTATTTGGTATTTTTCTTGATATTTCACATATAATTATAAATCTTTAAGAATAAAGTTTCTATCATGCACCTCAAGCGATGACGAATCTGTTATTGTTTTCGCGCTCGAAGCTAATCGAAGAAGAGGAGAATTCCAGTATGAAACTTTCAAGACGTGACCTGCTCAAGTTTGCCGGTATCAGCGCCGCTGCTGCGGCTGTATCAGGATGTACGGCGGCTGCCGGTGCGGCACCATCGGCCCAAGGTTCCACAGCATCCGGAAAAATGCTTGGTAAACATCAGGTAGTTATTATCGGCGGCGGATGGGGCGGTTTGACCGTTGCCAAAGAGCTTAAAAAAATCGATCCGAAATTTGATGTTGCGATCATCGAAAAAAACGACAGCTTCATGTCGTGCCCGACGTCAAACTGTAACCTCGCCAGCATGGAAGGGTTCAACCTGAATACGTTGACACACGACTACGCTCAGGTGATTGAGAAACACGGATACGGTATGTTGACAGCAGAAGTGACGGGGATCGACCGCGCTGCGAAAGTGGTCCACACGTCCAAAGGTGGCGTAGGGTATGACATCCTTGTTCTCGCTCCCGGTATCGACTACAACTACAAAAGCTCTTTCCCCAACTGGGATGCGGCAAAAATCGCCAAAGCCAAGCGTGTAGCCCCTGCGGCCCTCGTTCCCGGCGGTGAGCACGTCGCCCTTGATCGTCTGGTGAAAGGTCTTGAAGAAGGGGATGTCGTCATCACCGTTCCAAAAGGGAAATATCGCTGTCCTCCTGCACCGTTTGAACGTGCGAGCATGATCGCCCAGCACATGAAAAACGAAGGGATCGAAGGGAAAGTCATCATCCTCAACGAAACAGCCGAGATCGCCAAAGGGGCCGCGTTCAAAGAGGCGTGGAAAGAACTCAACAACGGCATGGTCGAGCACCGTGACAATTGTAAGATCGTCGATGTCGATTTCGACAAAAAAGAGATCACCTATGTCCAGACGGTTTTCAAAGATAAAGACGATGTCGAGGGTGTAAAAACAACCCACACGATCAAATACAGCGTGTTCAACCTGATCCCGCACAACATGTCCAGCCCTGTTGTTGAAATGGCAGGTCTCGCGACAACTCCGGATTCGTTCAAAAAAGTCAAAATGAACGGCATTTCGTTCCAGACGGCTACAGACGCGAACGTCTATGCGGTTGGTGACGTCGTAGGTCATGCGATCCCGCCAAGCGGCCAGTCGGCTATCTGGTCAGGGAAAGAGTGTGCCAAAGAGATCGCCCACAAGCTGCATGGCAAAAGCTACAGCGTTGCCTCGGCTCTGCCGTACAAATCGGCGAACGTCTGTTACTCGATGGTCGGAGCAAATCCGGATGAAGCGATCATGGTTAACCATGAGTTTACTGCCTCCGGACCTGTTATCGGAAGCAAAGGAAGCGTTCCGAAAGACCCCAA
>JAFGUJ010000148.1 GCA_016938595.1 Campylobacterales bacterium
GCGCAGGAGGTGAAAATGATATCATCCTTGTCGCTGGCGTTGATCGCTTTGTACATCTGGTTGATCGCCTGGGTGATCGCCGGATGGGACGCCGTTCCGAAGCGGTGAAGCGAGTTGGGGTTGCCATAGATATCACTGAAAAACGGCACCATCGCCTCGACGACAGCCGGATCAACCATCGTCGTCGCGTTATTGTCTAAGTAGACCTGCATAAGACTCTCCATAGAGGTGATTTGAATAAAAGACAAAATCTATCTTTTTTAACTTTCGGGATAATAGTGCAAGGGACGTTATAGAAACCTTAAGGGTTTTTTATATTTAGCACCGTTTAAGATTTGTTTTTTAATTGCCCATGAGCTCAATCAGCTGATCGATGCTCTCCTGGAAATCACTGATGTATCGGGCACCCTGCGTCAAAAACTTCTCCATCTCCTCTTTCTTCGCGATCGCTTCGTCCAGTTCTTTGTCGGTTCCGCGCACATAGGCACCGATCCGGATCAGCATCTCGTTTTCTTTTAATAACGTATAGAGGCGCCGGAAACGGCGGACAGCGGCGAAATGTTCGGGAGAGATGACATCGTTCATAACCCGCGAGGCGGAGTTGAGGATATGGATGGGGGGATATATCCCGAAATCGGTCAGCTCCCGGGAGAGGACGATGTGGCCGTCGAGGATCGAGCGCGACTGGTCGGCGATCGGATCGCTCAGATCGTCCCCTTCGACGAGGACGGTGAAAAATGCGGTGATCGAGCCGCTTCCCTCCTCTTTCCCGGCACGCTCCATCAGCTGCGGCAGCAGGGTCAACGAGGAGGGGGGGTACCCTTTCGAAGTGGGGGGTTCGCCCAGGGCGAGACCGATTTCGCGCTGCGCCATCGCAAAACGGGTCACCGAGTCCATGATGAACAGAACATCCTGCCCCTGCGCTTTGAAATACTCCGCCACGCTCATCGCGCTGAACGCCCCGTATTTTCGCATCAGCGGCGAATCATCGCTCGTCGCGACGACCACGACCGTATTTTCCAGATTTCCGCCGAGGCTTTTTTCGATGAATTCGGGAACTTCGCGTCCCCGTTCCCCGATGAGGGCTACCACCTTGATCGGTGTCTTCGCCCCCCGGACGATCATCCCCATCAGCGTCGATTTTCCCACACCGCTCCCCGCGAAAATCCCGAGCTTCTGCCCTTTTCCGCAGGTCAGAAGTCCATCGATCGTTTTCACGCCGACGCTGAAAGGCTCATCGATCATCCCCCGCTTCATCGCGGCGATAGGGGCTTTGATGATCGGCTCAAGCTGCCTCCCCTCGATGGGCCCCTTGCCGTCGATCGGATTCATGAACGGATCGACGACACGCCCCAGCAGCGCCTCCCCGACCTCGATCGTCATCCCCGTTTGGTTCGGGTAGACTTTGTCTCCGGCGCGATACCCCTCGACAAACCGGAAAGGGGTAATGTAAAAACGGTTTCGCTCCACCTCGCTGACCATCCCCAGCGTCTGCATGCCGTTCCCTTCGGAGACGATCAGCACCGTGTCGCCGATGCTTACATGAAGCCCTTCGGCAATGATGACGGTAGGGCTGATTTTGGTGATCGTCCCAAAAAGGGTCGTGAGCTTGTGGATTCCCAGACGGTCGCGAAGGGCTTTCAGCGGCATCGGTTAATAACGGGTCCCGGCAGGAGAATTGATCAGGTTGAAAAATTCCATCCGGGTTTTCTCATCGCGCTTGAACAATCCGCGCAGAGCGCTCGACGTCGTCGTGGAACAGATTTTCTCGACGCCGCGCATCTCCATGCACATGTGACGCGCCTGAATGACGACGGCGACCCCTTTGGGGGCGATCGCGTGCATCAGGGCATCGGCGATCTGTTCGGTGAGCTGCTCCTGGATCTGCATCCGCCGCGCGAAGACGTCGACGACGCGGGGGATCTTGGAGAGTCC
>JAFGUJ010000149.1 GCA_016938595.1 Campylobacterales bacterium
ATCATCAGCAGCTTCCGCAACCGTGCCATCTCCAAAGAGACGGTTTTTATCGGAGAGGTCTCCCTCGTCGGCGACATCCGCGAAGTGTATCAGCTCGACCAGCGGCTTAAAGAGGCCGCCTCCCAGCAGATTACCAAAGCGCTGATCCCCAAAAAACCGATCGAAAAAACAGCGATAAAATGCTATGAAATCGACGAAGTGAGCAAACTTTTGGAGTGGTTTTAAAGGTGAAACGAGTATAATTATTTATTTAGTACAGCAGGAGAATTCAATATGCCGATGTGTTCCATTATTGCCGATCATAAATCCGAAGAGCGCTATTCCAAACTCTCTTTGGCCTATTCGACCGAAGAAGAACGTCAACTGATCGAAGATGCCATTGCTACGTGTACTCCGATGTGCTCGATCCAGCCCAACATCTACGGCGGCGCCGTCACGGAAGGAAAACGGATGGTAACGATCGAGTACCATGACGATTGCGATCGCGAAGGGGGCAATGTTTTCGAAGCCATTATCAAAAAACTGGGAATCGCAGAATGTCACTGAGTAAAAACGCTTCCCACCAGAGCGCCGAGCTTCTCAAAGAGTTCGTCGCCGGCAACGAGACGTTTCAAAAAACCTATTTTAAAAAGCACGAAGCCCAGTTGCTGAACCTGGTGAAAGAGGGACAAAACCCCCGTGCCCTTTTCATCGGTTGTTCCGATTCGCGCGTCATTCCCGACCTGATCATCCAATCCAATCCCGGCGATTTGTTTGTCGTCCGCAATGTCGGCAATTTCGTCGCCCCCTACAAACCCGATGAGGATTTCCACTCCACCGCAGCGGCGATCGAATACGCCGTCGGTGTCCTGGAAGTCTCCGAGATCATCATCTGCGGCCATTCACACTGCGGCGCCATCGAGGCATTGTACAAAAGCTCATGCGATCCGTCGATGGTACATACCTATAAATGGCTCACATTGGGGGAAAAAGCGAAATCGATGGCGATGCTGGCTCTGGGGGCTAACGCTCCGAAAGAGGAGCTTTTGCGGGCGACCGAACATCTCTCGATCATTACCCAGATCGAAAACCTCCTCACCTATCCGTATGTCAAAAAACGGGTAGACGAGGAGAAACTCTTCATCCACGGATGGTACTACGATATCGAAACGGGAGGAATCGAGTATTACGATCCCGATTCCTACCAATTCCGCCCGCTGGGGGAACTTGGGGAATAGTCTCCGTCGCTCCTCGCGGCGCTGTTACCAATCCAGGTACAAAAACAGCGATGAGAGAAAATAGTTGGCGATGAAAATCGCCACGGCCGAATAGACGACGGCGTAGATCGTCGACTGTCCGACACCGCGCGCTCCGCCATGGGTATGATAGCCGATGTAGCTGCCGATCGAACTGACGATAAATCCGAATACGGCGGCTTTGATCACCCCGGTCACGATATCATCCATTTCTCCCAGCCGCATCAGCGTATTCTGATATTCTACGGGATTGATTCCCAGAACTCCGGTCGAAATAACGTACCCCGAACCGATGGCGATAAAGTCGAACCAGATCACCAGCAGCGGCAGCGATATCACCGTCGCAACGATGCGGGGAGTTATGAGGTATTCTTTTGAGTTTACCCCCAGAATATCGATCGCATCGATCTGCTCGCTCACCCGCATCGTCCCGAGTTCCGCCGCCATCGCGCTGATAGAACGGGAAATCAGCATCAGCCCGGCGAAAACCGGCCCAAGTTCCCGCACGATCGAGAAAAAAAGCGTATAACCGATAAAACTTTCCGCTCCGAACTGATGAAAACCGTTATAGAGCTGTAGCGCCAATACCATTCCGGTAAACAGCGCCGTGAGGGTAATAACCCCCATACATCCCATCCCGATCACTTCGATCTGGTTCATAAGAATCTTGGGACGTCGGATAATGAGAGGATAAAGGGGTACAAGTTTAATCTGGAACAGGATAAAAAGGCCGAACCGTTCTACCGCGTTGTACAGACGGACAAACGGATGGCCGATATACCCTAAAAGCGTCTCTATCATTCCACAATCCTCATTTTAATCCTCTAAGTTTACTCAAACTAAGCCTAAAATTCAAAAGTTTCTCGCTACAATAAGCCAAGAGTTAGAAAAAGGGGGATTTTTATCCCCAAAGGAGCAATGGATGGCGGAAAAAGAACACGAGGATCAGAACACCGAAGGGGGCGAAAAGAAAAAGTCCAATCTTCTGCTGATCGTCATAATCATCGTGTTGATACTGGTTTTGGTCATCGGTGCGGCGGTCGCCCTGCTGATGATGGGCAATGATGACGCCGCGTCGGAAGCAGCGCACAATGCGCCTCAGGCAGCTACCCAGATGAATCATCCGCAAGAAGGGGACGGCGAAGAGGGAGGATCGTATCAGTCGTATGCTTCATTGACCGAAGTGGGTCTCATGTATCCGCTGGATACCTTTACCGTCAACCTTCTCAGCGAGAGCGGCCGCCGCTATCTCAAAGTGGAGATGAATCTGGAGATCGAGGGACAAGAGCTGAGTCCCGAACTCGACACCAAAAAACCGGTTTTCCGTGACATCATCATCCGCATCCTCTCCTCCAAATCGCTCGAAGAGATTTCGACGATCAAAGGGAAAGAGAAACTCAAAGAACAGATCGTCGAGGAACTCAACATGCGCCTCAAAGACGGCAAAGTCAAAAACGTCTATTTCACCGAATTCGTGGTGCAATGATCGGTATCGATCTCATCAAAACCGACCGGATGAAACGCTTTATGGAGCGTTTCGGGGATCATGGACTCCACCGGTTTTTGTGTGAAGCCGAAATCGCCCTCGTCAAAAACCCCAAAACCGCCGCCGGATTCTGGGCCGCGAAAGAGGCGTGTGCCAAAGCGCTCGGGTGCGGCATCGGAAGCGAATGTGGTTTCCACGACATCCTCCTCTCCAAAACCCCCAAAGGGGCGCCGACCCTCACCCTCTCTTCCAAAGTCGCGGAAAGCTTCGGAATCATCGGCGCTTCGGTCTCCATTACCCATGACGGGGAATACGCCATCAGCGTCGTCGCGCTGGAGCGTTTACCCCTTTAACACCCTTCTTATCGCTCCTGTGCTACGATAACGCATCGATTAGCAACAGGATAACCATGAACCAGATTACCGTCACCAAAAATGCCGCCCGACAGCTTCGCAGCTATTTCGGATGGGTCTATCAAAACGAACTCATCGCCCCCAGTGATGTCCAAGACGGTGAGATTGTCGATGTTCTGGCCCCCGACGGAGCGTTTCTGGCACGCGGCTACATCAATCAAAAAAGCCAGATCGCCGTACGCGTCCTCTCGTTTGAACCGCGCGATATCGACGCCGCGTTTTTTTCCGCACGGATTTCCAATGCCCTCTTTAAACGGGCTCACATTGCCCAGACCTCCGATGCCTACCGCCTGATCCATTCGGAGGCCGATTTCCTCCCCGGACTGATCGTCGACTGGTACAACGGCTACGTCAGCATTCAGATCAATACGCTGGGGATGGAGCTGCAGCGCCAGACGATCCTGGAGACCCTCATCGCCCTCCTCTCTCCCAAAGGGATCATCGACAAATCCGATGCCAAGGTACGGACCAAGGAGGGGATAGAGACCCGAAACGGGGTCGTCTACGGCGATGTCCCCGAGGAGGTCACGATCACGGAAAACGGCGTCCGTTTCCTCGTCAACCTCCACGAAGGGCAGAAAACGGGATTCTACCTCGACCAACGCCGCAACCGTGCCACCGTCGCCAGCCACATCAAACAAGGAGACAAAGTTCTCGACGTCTTCTGCAATGCGGGAGGGTTCGGGCTCTATGCGCTCTCCAAGGGGGCCGAAGTCCGTTTTGTCGATCTCTCCGACCATGCCCTCATCCAGGTGGGGCGCAACCTCGAACTCAACGGTTTCGCCTCCTGCGATATCCTGAAACAGGATGCCTTTGATTTTCTGACGCTGGAAAAAACGACCGGCAACCGTTACGACTGCGTCGTCCTCGATCCCCCTCCGTTCGCCAAAACGAAAAAAGAGGCGGCCGGTGCGATCAAGGGGTTCAAATACCTCCTCTCCGCAGGGCTTTCGCTCCTCAACGACAACGGCATCGTTGCCCTCTTCTCATGTTCGCACCATGTCGCACAGAACGATCTGCTCGAGATCGCCCTCGAAGCCTCCGCAAGAGCCAAAGCCCCTCTGGAGGTGGTCGAGCTTCTGCGCGCCGATGAGGATCACCCCTACATTCTCAATATCCCAAACTCCGCCTATCTCAGCGGCATCGTTCTGAGAAAAGCGGCCCTTTAGGAGAAAACCATGGAAGAACTGATCACTGTCCAAAAATACGCGTCAAAATACCGTCTCAGCATCCATAACGTCATCAAGAAAACGATGAGCGGGGAACTCGCCACCGTCGAAAAAGAAGAAAACAGCAAAAAGGTGACCTACATCGTCCTGAACCCCGAAACGACCCATGAACCGGCTCCGTCGGCGGACGCTTCCCCGACACTCCACGAAGATGAAATCGATTACCAAAAAGCGTACGAGGACCTGCACAAAGAGTATCTGGTCCTGAAAACAAAATACGAAAAGCTCCTCGCCGCCTCTTCGCTCCCGCGCGAGTAACGCCAACCTTCTCCTCAGGAAGGGGTGCGCTCGTTTTCCTGCATCGCATCAACATAGTCGCACACCTCGTCGTTTCGGATGCACGGCTGGTTGTACCCGGCAATCGGATCGTTCGTCACGCTGGCAAGGTTGTCCGAAACGAAATTCCAGTTGATCCGTTCCCACCACTGTGCCAGATAATCGGGCCGTCCGTTGCGGTAATCGATGTAGTAGGCGTGTTCCCACACGTCGCAGGTCAGCAGCGGCGTCTCGTTTCCGCGGAGCGGGGTATCGGCATTCGGGGTCGTCCGGATTTCCAGCTTCCCCTCCGGGGTGATGACCAGCCATGTCCACCCCGATCCGAAATGTCCTGCCGCCGCCGTCAAAAACGCCTCCTGAAAAGCGTAGAGAGAGCCGAAATCACGCTCCAGCAGTTCTGCGAGTTCCGCAGAGGGAGACGTCGCGTTCGGGCTCAACCCCTTCCAGTAAAAATCGTGGTTGAAGACCTGCGCCGCATTGTTGAATATCGGGCCGCTTGCCGATTTGATGATCTGTTCCAGCGTCATGTTTTCGTATTCGGTCCCCGGGATCAGGGAATTGAGCTTATTGACGTATCCGGCATGATGTTTGCCGTGATGGTAAGAGAGCGTTTCGGCAGAAATCTGGGGTTCCAGCGCTGTCGGCTCAAAAGAGAGCGGCATCAGTTGATGTTGCATGTGATCCTCCTCAAAACGAAAGTATCACCTATCATCTTAACTTATAATGTTAAAGGGATGCACAAACCGTAAAGGTGGGGATCATATCTCAGGAGGGGTTCAGTATTTTCACGTCCATCTTCCCAATCTTGATATCTCGTTGATACGATTGTCTTTATAATACCATCATTCATTATGCAAAGGCGGAAGATGCATTTGGCGGATAATATTTGGATTGTCATCGCAGAAGTTCTGATAATATTCGGGCTGCTTATTACCCTCCTCGTCAAATTGGCGCAGACGTTGAATAAATGAACTCCATCACTTCGCTGAAACACTATGCTCTTGCATTCGTATTACAAACACTCATCACAATCGTCAGCACGTTGTTTACAGAATCACTGGGGATGGTCAATATCGCCCTGATCCATCTGATACCGGTTTTAGTCATCGCAATTCGGGGTGACATGACCGCAACTATGATCATCACTTCGATATCGGTCATCCTCTTTGATTTACTCTATGTTCCTCCCCGTTACAGCTTTAATGTACAGGATCTGATGTATGCCTGGAGTTTCATCCTTTTTTACGTTGTCGGGTATATCATCACGATTCAGGCCCGACGACTCCACGCTACGGCCATCAAGGATATTTTACTCCATACCCTCTCCCATGATTTGAAAACACCGCTCTCCTCCATATTGGGTAACACCTCCATACTGCTGCAAAAACGCCCCCTTGCCGAAAAAGACCGTAACGATATCATCTTGCAAATCAAAAACTCCGGCCAGCACATGAATCGACTGATACTGAATCTGCTCGACAGCGCCAGACTTCAAAACAGCCAGAGTTTTTTACGGAAAGAGTGGTGTGATTTCGAAGATATGCTCGGAGTGGCACTTCAGGAATTCGACCAGGAACCCGATGCAATCCTTCTGTCTATCGATCCGGAACTGAGGCTTTTCTGGGGGGACAGTGCATTGCTGACCCGGTTGCTGGTAAATCTGCTGGATAACGGGCTAAAATACTCCCATAAAAACCGTCCCGTCCGGATATCGATCACATCCGTCCCCTCGGAAGTGAGGATCGTTTTTTTCAACGAAAGCTCTCCCATCAAAAAAGCGGATCTGAAAAATATGTTTGAAAAATTTTACCGGCTGGATTACACCGTAGACATGGGGGGAAGCGGAATCGGCTTGTCCATCTGCAAAGATATCGTCACTGCCCATAACGGTACGATCGGAGCCTACAACAGTGATGGGGGGGTGTACATCGAAGTGACCCTTCCGGTGAGTAAACATCCCGGCGACACCCCAAAAGAGCTGCTATGAGACCTAAAGAACTGATTTTAATCGTCGAAGACGACCCTGCAATCAGCAAAATGCTGAGCTTTTCACTGACGCAGGAAGGATATAAATGCGTTGTCGCCGAAGACATGCACCATGCGCTGCGGCACCTTCAGGTATACAAACCGGACATTATCCTTCTCGATCTTAGCCTTCCCGACGGAGACGGCAAAAACCTGATCAAAACGGTCAGGTCCGAATCCCTGACGCCGATCATCGTCGTTTCCGCGCGAAACGATGAAAAAGAGATCGTCACTTCCCTTGATATGGGAAGTGACGACTATGTGACCAAGCCGTTTTCGACGCATGAACTCCTCGCCCGCATCCGTTCGGCACAACGACGTTCCCTGGGACTGACGCGATCGTCGGAGCGGATAACGTGTAATGCCATCACACTGGATCTGCAACGCCACAGCATCTACAAAGACCAAACGCTCCTCAGACTGACACCCACGGAATTCAATCTCTTGAAATACTGCATTCTCCATCCCAATCAAGTCCTGACCCATGCTCGACTGCTCAAAGAGGTGTGGGGGGTAGGCTATCAGCTGGAGATGCAGTATCTGCGGACATTCATCAATTCATTGCGGAAAAAAATCGAGGATGTGCCGGCCCGCCCCAAATACATAGTGACGGAAATGGGAATCGGCTACCGTTTTTGCTGCAACGACGATATCGATTCAAAGGAGTAGCCATACATACCCACGAAATCAAACTGATCGTCTACAGTTTCATCGGATTGATACTGTTCGGGACGCTGCTGTTGCTGATGCCCTTCGCCCATCACGGCGAGCTGCGATTTATCGATGCCCTCTTTACATCGACCTCCGCGGTATGCGTAACGGGACTGATCGTCAAGGATACCTCCGTCGATTTTACGCCTATAGGGCAGCTGGTGATCATGCTCCTGATCCAGATCGGGGGGCTTGGGTACATGACAGCCGTAACCTTCATGGCCATCATGCGGCGACAGAAGATCGGGCATCGTGACCGCCTGATTTTGCAAGAATCGCTCAACCATCCGGGGATGGACGGGCTGGTGAGGTTTTTGAAAATCGTTTTTGCCTCCATCGTCATCATCGAAGTGATCGGAATGATAATCCTCACCCTGCGGTTCTGGGGCGACATGCCGTTGGAGCGGGCGGCGTGGTTCGGAGTCTTCCACTCCGTATCGGCATTCAACAATGCAGGCTTTTCCCTCTTCAGCGACAACATGATGGGATACCGTGGAGACATCGTCATTAATATCACGATCCCTTTTCTCATTATCCTAGGGGGGCTTGGGTACCTGGTTTTGACCGAACTCTACCATTACCGCAAACGGGATATCGTCCGTCTCTCGACCCATACGAAGATCGTTTTGACGATGAGTGGCATTCTGATCGTACTGGGGATGCTGTTGCTCCTTTCTCTCGAATGGAACAAAGCGTTCGCCCCGATGGTGTGGCATGAGAAGATCCTGGCGGCATGGTTTGCGTCGGTCAACTACCGCACCGCCGGTTTCAACACGATCGACCTTTCTACGCTGAGCGATGCGAACCTCTTTTTCTCCACTTTTTTCATGATGATCGGAGGAGCTCCGGGGGGGACGGCCGGGGGGATCAAAATCACCGCCGTCGCCCTCGCGCTGGTAGGGGTATGGTATACGCTTCGGGGTGACACCCATGTCCATCTTTTCCGCCGTTCGATCCCGGCCTATCAGATCAACAAAGCGTACGCGATCATCTTTATCGCCTCGATTTACGTCGTCGCCTCAACGGTGCTGCTGAGCGAGATCGAGAGGCTGCCGTTTTTGCGGACCCTCTTCGAGGCGTGTTCGGCGTTCGGAACGGTCGGACTCTCTACCGGAAACGGAGGGGTACTCAGCTACAGCGCCCTCTTCAGTGACTGGGGGAAAGCCAACATCATCATTTTGATGTTCATGGGACGTATCGGTGTGTTCGCCTTTACCGTCGTCATCGTCGGAAAAGCGGTCCAGAGCCGTATCAAATATGCAGAAGGAAAGGTCGTTTTATGAATAACAGTTTCGCCGTCATCGGTTTGGGTAAATTCGGTTTTCATGTCGCCAAAGGTCTGGCGCAGCAAGGGCTCAGCGTCATCGCTGTCGATCAGGATGAAGAACAGGTACGGGAGATCAACGAATTCGTGCAGGATGCAATCGTTCTAGATTCCACCGATATCCGTGCACTGCGCGAAGCAGGGATCGCACAGGTCGACGTTGCCGTGGTGAGCATCGGGGAGAATATCGAAGCGAGCATCCTCACCGTTATGGCGCTCAAGGAGCTTGGGGTGGAAACGGTAGTCGCCAAGGCGATTACGACCGTCCACGGCCAGATTCTATCAAAACTCGGCGCGGCCAAGGTGATCTACCCCGAAATGGAGTCGGCCAAAAAGATCGTCAAAAAAATGGTCAAAAACATGCACTACGAGACGATCGACCTCTCGATCACGATGAAGATCGCAAAGCTGACCGTACCCTCGTTCTGGGTCGGCACGTCGATTCTCTCTCCCGTATTCGAGAATGACTATAAAGTCAAACCGATCGCCTACAAACATCAGGGGGCATGGTACACCTCCTTCGAAAACGACGATATCCTGGAAAAAGACGATATCCTCGTTGTCTTGGGTGACAGTGTCCACATCGAGGCGCTCAGCAAGAAAGTGTAATCCTCACCCTCCCCCGACAAAATCGAGGAGTTCGACGGCGTCCCCCTCGTGCAGTACGGCGCTGTTCCACGCGTCTTGTTTGACGATCTGCATGTTGACCGCTGCCGCCATCACCTTCGATTCAAGCCCCAGCGAGACGATCAACTCGTGCAGTGTTGTCCCTTCCGCCAGTTCGCGCATCTCACCGTTTACTTTGATCTGCATTGTTCCTCCTACATATAGTGCTTGATTAATTGGGCGATTTGAAAAAACTCTTTCGCCACCGCGAAATCGTACGGGGTCGCCCCTTCATTGTTGGTCATATGGGGATCGGCTTTGGCCTTGAGGAGAAAATCGACGATCTTCTCGTTCCCGCTGAAGGCCGCCTGATGGAGCGGCGTGATACCGTCGTTGTTGGGCAGATTCACGTCGGCTCCCCGCATCACGACGAACGTCACCAAATCGAGGTCTTTTTTCTTGACCGCCAGGATAAGGGGAGTGTTGCCGTTGTTGTCCTGATGGTTGATGTCCGCACCGCATTCGAGCAGATAGGCCGCCATCTGCGTATCGCTGAGCTTGACCGCTACATGGAGCGCACTCAGACCTGCCGCGTTGGGTTCGTCGACGGGATGTCCCGCGCGAAGATGGCGCTCCATGGCCGCACGGTCGCTCTCGAACGCCGCGTCGTGCAGCACGCCGGCATCCAGAGAGAGAACACACACGACCGCTGCGAAAATAGCTCTGAACATTACTTATCCTTTTACAAACCGCACCATTTTGAACCGCTCCCCCATCAGAGAGGGGGTGATCAGTATTTTGGCTTTCTCAAGCTCCTGCTTGTAGATCTCCTCACCGGCATGCTCTTTGAGGATGGCGAGCAGGTCGAGGATTCCCATTTCGATGAGGGCTACCAGCTGCGTTGCATACTGTGCGCACACGATCCCCTCGGCTTCGAACGCCTCTTTGACATGGGAAAAATTGACATCGTAGGTGATGTCGCTCTTACCGAACGCTTCGGCGAGATTCAGAGCCTCGTCAAAAAGAGGGAAAACCTGATGGTTTTGGTACACCCGGATCGAAAAATCGCTCCGCGCCTGCAATTCCCCGTAATCGAAACTCATGAACTCGAAACGCCCAGCGCTTTGCTTCATCGCATGGGCAAACGATTCGTATCCTCTCGCAATTTCCCCACGGTCCTGCTTATATTTTTCGGCCAGTGCGGTGATTTCAGGATCATCCAAATCAAAAACAACCTTGTGGTCCTCGACCCGGCCAATCTTCCCCTTGTAAAAAAGGTCGCAGCCGAAGGCATCGAAAATCTCGTTGGCGATGAAAAAGGCGCACTTTTCGCGTACCTCGGAAAGATCGCTGTAGTGTTCAAGGGCGACGGCGTTGCCGAACGATTCGTCGAAATAGTTTTTCTGCGCTTCCCGCAGCGCTTCGAAACGCTCGACGATCCCAAAACGGAGCGTCTGGAGCAGCTGCGGACGCAGCGTATGAACAAACTCGATGATATCGGCCAGCAGATAACCGTGGTGGGCACCGATCTCGCAGACGAGGGTGTCGGGGGAGAGGAACCCCTCATCGATGCGGGAAATGATGTGTTTGGCAATCGTCCCACCGAAAAATTTCGAGGTGCTCACCGCCGTGAAGAAATCGCCATGTTTGCCGATCGGACGGTAGGTGGCGTAGTACCCCTCCCCTCCGTAAAGCCAGTCGTTCATATAATCGCTAAATCGCACCGTTCACCTTTTCATACAGATTGAGGAGTTCCTGCTGGGAATCGTATTCGAGGATCTCCATTTCGATCCCCTGTATCGCTGCCGAATTTTCCAACATTTTGACGTCGTATTCGGTTTTATATCCGGCTCGGAACAGTTCGCGGGTATCGCCGAGCAGTTTTTCGTACAACGTGCGGTTCTCCCGGGCCAAAGCGATTTTTTTATCGGCATTGGCGAGATTGTGCCGCACCTGCTGGTAAAGGGCGGAGAGTTCGCGCTTCTTGTCGGCCATCGCGACCCCCGATTTGAGGCTCTCGATCCGGGCCGATTCCATGTCCCGCCATTCGCTGATGTCGATCGGCATCGTCGCGCTGAAGCCGTAACTCGTGTAACGGTCCTGGGCGGAGACGATCATTGGTCTGCCCGCAAACGCGGGGTTTTCGATTTTGTTCCAGTTGTAGGCGGCGTTCACGCTGATGCTGGGAAGGTATTTCGCCCGCGTCATATTGGCGTTCCAGCGGTTTTTTTCCACCTCGCTCTGCGCCAGATGCAGGTCGATCGCCTCGGACTCGAAACGCTCCGCCTCGATCAGCGCGAGCTTCGGAACCGGCGTCGTCTGATGGGGGGCGTCGCTGATGCTCTCATAGGCGCTGATGAGGCGCTCTTTGGCTGTCTGCAGGTCATAAAGTGCCTGCGTCAGGACGTTTTTGTCGATGATCGCATTGTCCAAGAACCCCGAATCAAGCTCCCCGTGGAGGTAAGCTTCCGTTTTGAGTTCCAGGTTGAGCCCCGCATTGGCGATCAGCAGCTTCTGTTTGGCGATACGCAGGTCACTCTGGCGTATCTGCATCAGCAGCCCCACCGCCTCTTTGACCAGCTTCTGGCGCGCCGCGTCGATCGAGAGGTTCGAATAGCGGCGCGATGCTTCGGCGTATTTGATCCCGTAATAGATCCCGCCGCTTCGGAAAATCGGCTGGTCGATCGATACGCTCGCGTTTTCGTTCAGACTGTCACCGTCGTACTGGTCGTTTTTGCCGTAGCTGTAGCCCAGACGGATCGGAGAGATCCACGAATCGCGCAGTATGTCGCTTTGCAGTTTCGCCTTGCGGTAGTCGTATTGGAACTGCTCCTCTTTGAGGGTGGAGAGATACTCCTCCCCGGCGCACCCGAGCGACGCGGCGAAAAGGCTACAGAGAAGCCATCGCTTTTTCAAGACGTGCGAACCCTTCATCGATCTCCCCTTTGGTAATGGTGAGCGGAGGCAGGAAGCGCAGGGTATTGCGTCCCGCTTTGAGTACCAGGACACCCGCGTCGCGTGACGCGTTGATAATCTTGGACAACGTTTCACCGCTGGCGACGCGAAGCCCGCGCATCATCCCCAGCCCCACATGCTCGAGGAAAATGGCCGGATGGGCCGCGGCGAAGCGCGAAAGCGCCTCTTCGAAATAGATCAGGGCGTGGTCAAGCTCTCCGTTTTGTTTGATCTCTTCGAGAATGTCGAGTACTTCGTTGGCTGCCGCGGTGGAGAGGTAGTTTCCGCCAAACGTCGAGCCGTGATCACCCGGAGCGAAAATATCTTTTTTGGACGTCATGACGACCCCGATCGGAACGCCGCCGCCGAGCCCTTTGGCCAGGGTGATTACATCGGGTTCGATCCCGTAGAGGTTCGAAGCGAGGAACTCTCCGGTCCGGTATATCCCCGTCTGCACTTCATCGACCATCAGCAGAATATCCTTGGATTTCAGAAGCGCCGCGAGGGCCTGAACCTTCGCGCGATCCTGCGGCTGTACGCCTCCCTCCCCCTGCACCAGTTCGATCATCACCGCGACCGTATGCTCATCGAGGAGCGATTCGACCTCGTCAATGGTTTTTGCGTAAACGAAACCGTCGGGGAACGGGCCAAAGTAGTTGTGCATCGACTCCTGTCCCGTCGCCTTGAGCGCCGTGATGGTGCGGCCGTGGAACGAATGCTCCAGGGTGATGATCTTGTAACGTTTGGGCGTTCCGTCGACTTCACCGTATTTGCGGGCGATTTTGATCGCCCCCTCGTTCGCCTCGGCACCGCTGTTGCCGAAGAAACATTTCATGTCGTAACCGCTTTGCTCGACGATGCGGCGGGCGCACTCCCCTTGCGCTTCGATGTAGTAGAGGTTGGAGACGTGGATCACCTTGGAAACCTGATCGCAGATCGCGCGGCTGAGACGTTCATTGGCGTGCCCGACACTGCACACGGCGATACCGGCGGCAAAATCGATGTACTCTTTTCCTTCCGAGTCGATCAAAACGGCATTTTTCCCCTCCACAAAACTGACGTTCTGGCGGGCATAGGTCGGCAACACATAATTTTCAAAATTCTTGGTCATATTTTTTCTACCTTTATTTTAAATTCCTGATACACGGCACTCTCCCCGTCGTAACTGAGCCGCGCGGGGGTGAGAACATTGACGTCGGGGGTTCCGGCGTAGATAAGGGCGCAGTCGCACCTGAGACGCTCATCGAGGCGTACCTGCATCTCAACACTTCCCTCGAACGACGATAGGCGGACATTCTCCCCCTCCGCAAAGCCCGCATCGGGGTGGAGATGGACCCCGGCAGGACGATGAAACTGCGAGTTGAGCCCCCGAGCGTATTTAGGGGTGATGAGCCAGAACCCTTCTGCGGTATCCATCCCCAGATCGATCTCGTCTATGAATTCGAATTCACCGTTATCAAACCCCTCGGCATACGGGACAGCGGGAACGTTACGGCGGTAACCGACCCCGTCTTTGACCTCAATCTGGGCGCGGAAACCATCCAGATACGCCTCTTCGTTCTCCAGTTCAATAGCGAACGTGTCGCACAATACTTTCGTCAGCTCAAACTCGCCGATTCCGGTCCCGCTGTCGACGATTTTGGGCATCTCCTGCAGTGTGTAGTCGCCGTACGAACTTCGAAAATCGTTTTTTTCCAGAAAAGTTTTCGCCGGGATTACAAGATCGGCCGCACGGGAGGTTTCGTTTTCATACAGCCCGAAATAGACTGTGAACCCGGCCTGATCGAACGATTCTCTGACCCTGCGGCTCGAAGGCATCTGCGCCAGTGGGTTCCCCCCCTGAACGAAAACGCAATTATACTTCGAAAAATCGACGGTCGGCTTGGCAACCCGGTTTTTGATCACCCCGAAAGGGTTGTCGATCCCGATCGTCGAATCCCCCAGAAAACTGACCCCGCATCCGGACTTTCCGAACAATCCGAGGATGGCCCCGAAGGCGTCGATGGATCGCAACACCTCTGCGCCGTTGCGGTATTTTTGGACTCCCGCACCGACGAGGATCACCGTCCTTTTGCCATGGATCAGCGAAAGCAGCGTCCCGATCTGTCCCAGGCTCACATCGATTGCATCCAGAGTCGCTTTGATCCGTACTGTCTGGGTCAGTTCGTAAAACTCCTCGAAATCACTCGCATGCTTTTCGAGAAATTCGGTGTCGTGCGACCCTTCGATCATCGCGAAGCGGCTCAGCATCAATGCCAGATGCAAATCACAATGGGGTTTTATCTGAATATGGAGGTCCGCTTTTTTCGCCAGCTGCGTCTGCACCGGATCGATGACGATCAGGGTTTTCCCCTCCAGAAACGGCAGCAGATGCGAGTGGGTGACGTGCGGATTTCGCCCCCATACGATGACGGCTTCGCTTTCGCCGATCATCTGCGGGGACAGAAGGTAGTTGCTCCCTCTTCCCTGCAAAATTCCCGCTTCTCCCGCCCCGTCACACAGCGACCCGGAGGTTCCGACCGCGCGAAAGCCGGCAAAAAAATGCTCTAACGAGCGCTGCATCAGACCGACGTTCCCGCTCCCGCGGTAATAAAGGGTTTCTGCGGGCTTTGTTTCTCCCAGCACCCCGATCAAAGACTCCAGCGCTTCTGACATCGAAACCGCTTTCCCCTTCAGACGGGGTTCACCGATCCGCTCCTGCTGTGTGAAATGGTTCAGGTTCGGGCACAGATAGCCTCGCGTCACGGGATGGGTTTTGTCCCCCTTCAGCGTTCCACCCTCGTCAACGACCACACGGCAGGCATCGTAACAGTCCAGAGGACAGGCGGTTGTTTTCATTTGAACTCCACTTTGACAAGCTGCGAAAACTGCTTCGGCGGCGCAATAACGATCTCGGCACGGTAGCTGGAGAGCTTGCGCTCATCGGCAATCTTCCAGAGGCGGTCAATTTTGTAGGGGGTTTTTTTTCCGTCGAGATAGACCTGTTTGCCCTGGGCCTCTTTGGCCTCGGACGCGCTCAGGTAGAGGGTCAGCTTCGCCTTGCGCACATCGGCAATCTGGGCCAGCGGGGTTCCCGGATTGACAAACGCCGAAGGTTTGACCATCAGCGCATACAGGACGAATCCGCTGGCGCTG
>JAFGUJ010000150.1 GCA_016938595.1 Campylobacterales bacterium
AGCCCCAGAAGCCCCAGAAAGACCACCCCATCCTTGAGATCGTCATGACTCAGAACCGTCTGATCCGTCTCCGCATGCTTGTAGGCCAGCCCCAGCACCCGCTGCCCCTGCGCTGCGATGGCCTCGGCGCGGCGTTCCCATTCCTCTTTCTCCATCGGTATCCGTTTTCCTCCGGAGTCCAGTGCACAGTCACAGATCTCGATCAGCCGCTCCGGAGCCCCCTTGACATAGATATAGCCTTCCGGTTCCGGATCATGACTGTGGTGAAGTGTCGCCATATACTTGTGTTTCGCATCAAACGGTATCGCATCGGTGCGCGGATACTCTCCGCGGATGCGGGAAATGTCCCCTTCCGCCTTGGCGGCGAAACTGAGCAGCGCCCCCTCCATTGGGTCCCCTTCGATACTCCATGCCGACGCGTCGTTGATCAGTTCGGCGTCGTTGCACAGCATACAGACCTGCGTGATCCGTTTCAGCAAACCGTTCTCCTGCGGGTTGATCGGCTTGTCGTCATCCAGAATGTCGCCGACCGGGGCGTATCCTTCCCCCTTGACCTGCAAGAACTTTGCGTCCATCCCAAGCGTCGAGACCATCATCTCGTTGCGCGTCAGAGTCCCGGTTTTATCCGAACAGATAACCGAAACGGCCCCGATCGTCTCAATCGCGGGGAGTCGCCGTACGATTGCGTTTCGTTTGGCCATGGCCTGTACCCCTACGGCAAGCGTGATGGTGAGAACCGCCGGCAGCCCTTCAGGAATGGCTGCGACGGCGAGTCCAATAATCGCCATAAAAAGTTCATCAAAATGCTGATCGGTTGCCAATAGCCCGTAGGCCAGAATGATCCCTGAAATTCCCAGAATGAAAAACGTGAGCCATTTGGCAAACCGGTCCATCTGCTCTACGAGCGGCGTGGTGAGGGTATGCACATTCTGCAGCAGTCCGCTGATCCGTCCGATCTGGGTATGCGAACCGGTATCGGTCACCACCCCGCGCGCGGTCCCCGCCGTTACCGTCGTACCGCTGAATGCCATGCAGATGCGGTCTCCCAGCGCTGCCTCTTCATCCACCCGCTTCGTCTGCTTCTCGACCGGCAGCGATTCCCCTGTCAGAAGCGCTTCCTGGATCTGGAGACCGTGAACCTTGATGAGACGCATGTCGGCGGGGACTTTGTCACCCGCTTCCAGCAAGACAATATCGCCCACCACCAATTCTTCCCCGTCGATCGTTATCCGTTTGTCGCTTCGGATGACGGCGGCGTGCGGAGCGAGCATCTGCTTGATCGCATCCAGCGCTTTCTCGGCTTTCCCCTCCTGGATAAACCCGATGATCGCATTGGCAATGACCACGGCAAGAATCACGACGGTATCGGTCATATGATCCAGCAAAGCGGTCACCGCAGCAGCGCCAAGGAGGACGTATATCAGTATGTTGTGAAAATGGAGGATGAAACGCACAAACGGGCTTCGTTTC
Organism: Campylobacterales bacterium; assembly: GCA_016938595.1. Lineage (GTDB taxonomy): Bacteria > Campylobacterota > Campylobacteria > Campylobacterales > Sulfurimonadaceae > Sulfuricurvum. The sequence continues at coordinate 1,471 of JAFGUJ010000150.1, forward strand.
GGTGGAGGTGCCAGGCGGTTCGGACCGTCACGTTCCAGACGCACCGCGGCTTCCTGGGCGCTGATACCGTTCGAAGAGCTTTGGGTCTTCTCCAGAGCCTGTTCGGAGGTTAAATGGTGCCATAAGACATCGTCTTTCATTCGGGACTCCTGAGAAAGGGGTAACCAATCTTACTGATTATAAGTTAACAATACCTCACAGGGCAAATGGTAGAAAAATAGTTTAAACATACTTTTCACTCAATTATAATAATCTTTGATCATCTCGCCTAACCGATGGGTAAAAGGGGATTTTATGAAACAGACAGTACTATCACTTATCTTTTTGGCCGTCGCCTTGACGCTCAACGCAAAAGAAGGAATACCATTGAAAAAGCTCCCCAACCAGTACAATCTATTGACCCCGGAAGAGGAATACGTCATCCTGCGCAAGGGGACGGAACGCCCCTTCGGCGAAAACTACCAGCAGTTCCAAAGCGAAGGAAAAGGGGTCTACCTTTGCCGGCAGTGTGATGCACCCCTTTATCGCACGGACGACAAATTCGATTCCCACTGCGGATGGCCCAGCTTCGATGACGAGATCCCCGGAGCGGTCAAAAGGGTTCCGGATGCCGAAGGTCGCCGTGTCGAGATCGTCTGCGCCAACTGCGGCGGCCATCTGGGACATGTGTTCGAGGGGGAATACATGACCCCTAAAAACACCCGCCATTGCGTCAACTACACCTCGATCCGCTTTGTCCCTGCTGACTAAAGCCGGGGAAGCAGCAGCCCAAAAAAGGACAACTTTAAACTCATCTTGGCTATAATCCCTTCAATTTTATGTCACTAAATAGGATTTTCGATGCAAAAAATTGAAGGGAAAGTCTGGAATTTCGGTAAAGATATCGATACAGACCTCATTATTGCCGCCCGATATCTCAATACTTCCGACCCCAAAGAGCTTGCCAAGCACGTCATGGAAGATGCCGATCCGGCATTCGTGAGCAAAATGACCCCCGGTGACATCATCGTCGCCGATGAAAACTTCGGGTGCGGCTCATCCCGTGAGCACGCCCCTATCGCCCTCAAGGCTGCCGGTGTCGCTGCCGTTGTCGCACCGACGTTTGCCCGTATTTTCTACCGCAACGCGTTCAATATGGGGCTTCCCATTTTCGAACTTCCGGAGTCACTGGAGATCAAAGAGGGTGAACGCGTCAGCATCGACATGGATGCGGGGACGATTACCAACCTGACCAGCGGTAAAGTCTACAACTTTATCCCCATCCCCCCCTTTATGCAGGAGCTTATCGCCGCAGGCGGGCTCATGAACTACGCACAAGCCGAAATTGCCGCCCAGGAGAAATGATGAAAAAATATAACATTGCACTGATCAAAGGGGACGGAATCGGTCCTGAAATCATCGACGAAGCGGTCAAAGTCCTCGACGCCGTCGCCGCATGCGAAGATATCGAATTCAACTACCAGGAAGTACTGATGGGGGGATGCGCCTACGACATGACAGGCGACCCTCTCCCGCAGGAGACGATCGACGTTTCCCTCGCCAGCGACGCCGTACTCTTCGGTGCCATCGGCGGGCAAAAATGGGACACCCTCCCGCGCGAAAAACGTCCCGAAAGTGGCTTGCTCCGTTTCCGTAAAGAGCTGGGAGTATTCGCCAATCTTCGCCCGGCATCCGTCTATGACGAACTCGTCAACGCCAGCTCCCTGAAACCTGAAATCGTGAAAGGAGTTGATCTGATGGTCGTTCGCGAGCTGATCGGAGGGATCTACTTCGGCGAGCCAAAAGGGCGTGATGAAAACAAAGGGTGGAACACGATGGTCTACACCCGTGACGAAGTGGTCCGTATCGCCCATGTCGCGTTCAAGATCGCAATGGAACGTTCCAAAAAAGTGTGTTCGGTCGACAAAGCCAATGTCCTAGACGTCAGCCAGCTGTGGCGCGAAGTGGTAGAAGAGGTTGCCCGTGAGTATCCCGCGGTGGAACTCAGCCACATGTACGTCGACAACGCGGCGATGCAGCTGATCCGTGATCCGAAACAGTTCGACGTCATCCTGACCGGAAACATTTTCGGCGATATCCTCAGCGACGAAGCGAGCATGCTCTCCGGTTCTATCGGATTGCTCCCTTCGGCGTCGGTCGGTGCGAAAATCGGCGTCTACGAGCCGATCCACGGCTCGGCTCCCGACATTGCGGGGCAGGGGATCGCCAACCCGATCGCAACGATCGCGAGCGCATCCATGATGCTGCGCTACGCGCTGAACGAACATGCCGCGGCCGACCGGATCGACTACGGTATCAAGCAGGCGCTGGCACAGGGATACCGGACCCGCGATCTTGCAAATTTCGATGCAAAAGAGATCTGTTCAACCAGCGAAATGGGATCCATCATCGCGAACTTTGCCGCCAAATGCAAACGCTAACCCTCGCCAATATCTACGAACTTCAGGGGCTCAAAGAAGATGCCCTTGAGATCTACAAAGAGATATTGAAAAAAGACCCCAACAATTCGGATGCAAAAATCGCCATCCGTCGCCTCTCGGGGATGCGCAAAAAATTTCTTGGGGTCAACAACGAAATGAAAGCGTTTTTTGTCCAAATGGACGAAGAGGCCGAGTTTATCCAGTTTGAAAGGTGGTTGCTTCGCGCATGGAATTAAAAGATGTCATTTTATCCACACTGGCAGAAATCGAAGAGTTGACAATATCTCCCGATGCCTTCGAAGACGAAAACGTTCACAGCGAAGAGATTTTTTCTGCCAAAGAGACCCCCGGAACCGAGGAACCGGAACGGTTTCATGCCGTGCGCGAAGACGAAATGCGGATGCTGGAAGGGATACGGGAACGTCTTCTTGTCCTTTTTGAAGGTTTCCAGTCGCCCAACAACGTCCAGATAGAGGCCAAAGTCGACCTGACCCTCAACTTCCTCGAATATCTTTTGGCCACCATCGACAGCCGTCTTGAGTCAATCAAACAATCATAACCGTGTATCTATTTTAGGACTATAACCATGAACGAACAATATAGGGTACTCATCCATTGCAATGATGAAAAAGGGCTTGTTTACAAAGTATCCAGCATTTTCTTTCATCGCCATCTGAATATCATCTCCAATAATGAATTTGTAGACAAAACCCACAACAAATTTTTCATGCGCAGCGTCGTAGCCGGGGAAATCGATCCGGATGCTCTCAAAAACGAGCTTCAAGCGGCACTGCCGTCCCATGCGCATCTCGATGTCATCGCACCGCGCAAAAAAAAGATTGTCCTGATGGCAACCAAAGAATCCCATGCGCTGGGGGATATTTTGATCCGCTACGAAGCGGGAGAACTCGATGCTGATATTGTTGCGGTCGTTTCCAACTACGACCTCCTCGAACCGCTTGTCTCCAAGTTCGGCATCCCTTTTTACACCGTTTCCCATGAAGGGTGCGACCGTGACGAACACGAACGGCGAGTCCTGGAACAGCTTGCCTCTTTCGGCGAAATCGATTACATAGTTTTGGCCAAATACATGCGGATTCTGACCCCCCGTTTCGTCGAAGCGTACGAAGATAAAATCATCAACATCCACCACTCCTTCCTCCCCGCCTTTATCGGCGCAAACCCCTACAAGCAGGCGTACGAGCGGGGGGTGAAAATCATCGGGGCTACGGCCCATTTCGTCAACAACAACCTCGACGAAGGGCCGATCATCGCGCAGGATGTCATCCATGTCAACCATGCCTACGGATGGGAAGAGATGCAGCGCTCAGGCCGCGACGTCGAAAAGATTGTCCTCTCCAAAGCCCTGAAGCTTGCCCTCGAAGACCGTATCTTCGTCCACGCCAACAAAACGATCATTTTTTAATGTTCAACATCGTTCTCGTCACCCCGCAAATACCCAACAATACAGGAGCGATCGGGCGCCTCTGCGTCAATACGGGTTCGACGCTCCACCTGATCAAACCTCTGGGATTCGATATCAGTGAAAAAGCGCTGCGCCGTGCCGGGATGGATTACTGGCACAAGCTCGATCTGAAAGTGTGGGAATCTAGCGAAGAATTTTTTGAAGCCAATCCGAATCGGGAGCGCTTTTTCTTCGCCACGACCAAAACCGAGCGCCCCTATTTTCAACTGACGTTTCAGCAAGGGGATTACCTCTTCTTCGGAAGCGAGACCGCCGGGCTTCCCGCAGAGCTTCTGGAAAGCCATCCGGAGCAAACGATGACCATCCCGATGACCAAAGAGGGGCGAAGCCTCAATCTCGCCATCAGTACAGGTATCATCCTGTATGAAGCGATCAAACAAAATTTTGACGCGTATACGGAGTTAATGTAATGTTGCAGATTCTTGATACAGTTATCGTTGTTCTCTTTGTCCTCTTCCTGGTCTATATTTTTAGAGGATATCACCTTTCCCGCCTGGAAAAAGAAGAGCAAAAAGAAAAAGGCGACGGCGGAGAGTAATCCGCCTCCCGTCAGAAGATTTTTTCCGCCCAGACACCCATCTTCATTTCAAAACGATCCATCCATCCGCTTGCTTTACGAATAACCTTTGCCATGATTTCTCCTTTTAATGGGAAAATTTATATGACAAAGAGTATTGAAATTCAGAAAGAGACTTTATAAATATGTCAATTTGTCATATAATAAGGCCAAAGATGTCATAATCCATAAAATACTGTATCCATTACCGTAAAAGGGTATCGAAATGAAAACATTTAATGAAATCGTCGAAATGATCAAAGATATCGTCTCCTCCGAATTTCCGGATAAAAAAGTATTTGACAAAGACATAGCGGAACTTTTGGATATTTCGCAGATGAATTTCGCGACGATGAAAAAACGGAATAAAATCCCGTTTACCGAATTGCTCGATTTCTGCGCAAAACGCTCTATCGCCATCAACTGGCTCCTCTACAACCAGTCGCCCGAAAGCCTGATTGAACCCACCAACCGCTTTTACATGGTTCGTTATTTCTCATCGGTCAATGCCTCGGCGGGCGGGGGAGCTGAGAACGAGGAACTCGACTTCGAGCCGCTGATGCTCGAAGAAAACTTCGTGATGTCACTTGGAGGGGAAGGGGAGCTTCGCCATATCGAAGCGATCAATGTTAGCGGTGATTCGATGGAACCTTCGTTCAGCTACAATGACATCGTTTTCGTCAACCGTTCCAAAACCGATGTCAGCCGCGGCGGAATTTTTACGATCCGAACCGAACACGGTCTTTTTATCAAACGGATCCAAGTACGCCTTGATGGAAAACTCGATATTATTTCGGATAACAAAGATTATCCTCCCTACGTCGCCCGCAAAGACGAAGTCGAAATCATCGGCAGAGTCGTCGGACGGTTCGGAGGAGTGGAATAGGGCAGACATGAAGAAATCGGCAGGATGGTTCGGCGGCATAATGATCATGATCGCAGGGTGCGGAACCCACACCCCCCTGCCGCAGCCTCCCCTTGCCCCCGTTCATAAAACCGAGCCATCCGTTCCCGCGCCATCCCTCGCACTCAACCCTACGGACCCGTATTGCTGCACCCTTCCGCAGGAGCTGGACGTCAGTTCTCCCGTCCTCGGCCCGAAAATCAATGACCTTGAACGCTTCGAGCAGTCGGTAGTCCCCTATGTGGAACAAAGCGGTGTCGACCGCGAAAGCCTCCTCGATGTTCAGAAAAACTTCGACAAAGCTTATTACACGCCGTGGAGCTATACCGCACCGCCGATCACCGCGATGGAAGCATCATGGCCGCTTCGCTCATTCCGGGGAGGGTACGGCAGCAATCTCCGTCCCCTTCCTCCCATGTGGTTTCAGGAGATGGCGGTACAGGCCAACTTCGAAGCATTCGGGACGCTCAACCAAAAAGCCATTGCGCTGCGGTGGATGGATCTGCGGGCCCTTCCGACCCCAAAGCCGCTCTATCGTGATCCTTCCCTCCCCGGAGAAGGGTATCCTTTCGACATGCTTCAAAACAGCAGCGTCAACTATCAGGAACCTCTTTTCATTTCCCATACCTCCATCGACGGTGCATGGAGCTATGTCTTTTCCAACAGCGCTTCAGGGTGGGTCCCCTCTGACGGAATCACCCCGATCGACGAAGCGACAGCCGATAAAATCCGCAGCAGCGAAAAGCTCTTTGTCATGGAAGACAATGTCCCCCTCTATGACAGCGCCAACCGTTTTGTCGCCTATTCGCGCATCGGGATGGTCCTTCCGATCGAAAAAGAGCAGCAGTACGAATACTATGCCCTTGCCTTCGAGTCGGGCGGATCGAAAAGCGTCTCTATCCACAAAACGGCTGCCCGTATCGGTACCAGCCGTCTGAACAGGGAGGATCTGGCCCGTATAGGAGAACAGATGCTCAAGAATACCTACGGGTGGGGAGGGATGTATGGTGAGCGGGACTGTTCGTCGATGATCCGCGACATGTATACCCCTTTTGGCATATGGCTTCCCCGCAATTCCGCATCACAGGCCAAACGGGGGGAAGTGATCTCTCTTGAGGGGCTCTCAAACGAAGAGAAACTCTCCGTGATCAAAACCAAAGGGATCCCCTTCGAGACGATCGTCTATCTGAAAGGGCACGTGCTCCTCTATGCAGGGACGTATCAGGAGAACGTTTTGATGATGCACAACGTATGGGGGATCAGGACGATCGACAAAGCGGGAAAAAAAGGGCGTCAGATTGTCGGAAAAGCCGTGATCAGTACCTTGGAGCTCGGTTCGGAACTCGAAGAGTTCGATCCGGACAACAATATGCTCGGCCGCGTGGTCAGTATGAATATTTTTACCAAATCCCCGGTTATGCTGAGCAAAGGGGCAAAGCCCCCGAAGAAAAAGAAAAAAGCGCTGTGACGCGCCTTTAGATTTTGATATCGAGAAGGGAACCCATCATGTCGTCGCGGGTCCGGATCGCCTGCACATTCGCGGCATTGACATTTTCGATCGTGATCTGATCGGTCAGCTCTTTGGCCAGATTGGTCTGGGAACGCTCGCTGCCATTGTCGGTCGCGGAAGAGGTATTGGCTTTTGTCCCTCCGTTTTGCGTTTCGCTGATCGTCGTGTTCTGGGGAACGAAACGGTCCGTATTGACGTTTGCGACGTTATGCGCATTGTTGTTCATATAAGTCTGGTTCGAAAGGATCGAAGAGACATTCGAGCTTATCATAGACAGCCCCTTTTATGTTCAGATAGCGAAAGTATAAGTCCCTTCCCCTTAAACGGGGAGAGAAAAAAAGAATTAACTGTCAGTAAATTAGTGCAAGTCAGCGTTGAGTTTGACTTCACGGGTGGAGCGACGGATCATCAGCTGACCCGTAGTCGAATCCTGGCGGTAGTGGATACCGTTCAGTCCGACGAGCTCTTTTCCTTTGAACGAGCTGCCGCTCAGTTTGGCGGAAGGGTTGGCTTCGTTGATTTTGGCAAGTTCTTCAGAGGTTACCGCAAACTTCGTCCCGGCCAGTACGGCGATCCCCGCATCGACGATACACCCATCCCCCAAAGCGATTCCGGTGACCGAGTTGGCTCCAAGCAGGGTATTTTTCCCGATCGTGACGGGGATTCCGTCCGTACCGCTGAGGACACCGAGGATCGATGCCCCCCCGCCGACATCCGAACCGTCCCCGACCACGGCGGAACTCGAAATCCGCCCCTC
>JAFGUJ010000151.1 GCA_016938595.1 Campylobacterales bacterium
CCAAATCTTCACATCATTCTTCCATTTAAATCTGATTTTCGGAAGCCATAAATGCTTCTCCAGTCCTACAGATAAAAAGACGTTGGAAGGAAGTGGTTAGGGCGTCAGCCTCTCGTGCTTTCTTTTCTTGGTTACTTCTTTCTTTGCACGAGCAAAGAAAAGAAGTGACAATCGGCTCTTTTCGGTACACTTTTTGCTATAACTTCACCAATCAAACACCAAAGGTTTATTTATGCACGGACATTGGATGAGTATCGACGAATACGCCCATTTTACCCAAATGGACCGCAGCGAAGTCGAAACGCTGATTGTCCGGGGCAAGCTCACCACCCTCGTCGAGGACGGGAACGTATTCATCGATCCGGGCCAGGGGATGGCGGGGATCGTCCCCTCGTCGCTCCACGAGCTGAGCGCATCGGAGGCCGATGTGACAATGGGAGCCAGTTTCGTCGAAAAAACGATCGGAACGATCATCAATCTCCACGAAAAAGTGCTCGTTGCCAAAGAGGAGACGATCGAATCGATCAAGAACGAGAACGAGTTTCTCAAAGAGGCGCTCGCCTCGCTGCAGGAGCTCTACGACGAGGACCGCAAGACCATCGCGACCCTCACCGAACAGCTTCGCCTTTCCCAACAGGAAGTGGAATTCATGCGCCGCAAATACAAACTGATGTGGGGAAAAGTGATCGAGGAGTACGGAGCGGAAAAAGCGTGACCATACAACCTGAATGCATCGGATGCATCGCGGCCCAGAGCAAACGGGTCTGTGACGCGATTCATGCCGATGAAGCGCTGCGTTCCAAAATCACGACCTATGTCGACCAGGCCCTCGAAAACGCCGATTTCAAGGCGTCTCCTCCCGTAGTCGCCGCGCCGCTGTATGAAGCGATGGCCGAAATAGCGGGCAAAGAGGATCTCTACGACGTCCAAAAAGGGCAGGCAACGGCACAGGCACGGGAATATCTCCCCTATTTGCGCGGGATCATCGCCTCCAGCGCCGATCCTCTGACCGCTCTGCTGAAAACTGCCGTCGTGGGCAACGTGATCGATCTGGCTTCCGAGGTGAGTTTCGATCTGCACGACGCTATCTCCGGTGTGTTTGATACCCCTTTTGCCAAAGACGATACAGCGGCACTGCGAAATGCCCTGGAAACGGCCAAAACCCTCCTCTACATCGGGGACAATACGGGGGAGCATATTTTTGACGC
>JAFGUJ010000152.1 GCA_016938595.1 Campylobacterales bacterium
ATCTGGGCATCGACATTGTCCAGTCCGACCGAGGAGAGGATCGAGCGCATCAGGATCGATTTTCCGCTTCCGCTGGGGCCGGTAAAGACCACCAGACCCGGGTGAAATTCCATCTCGGCCTCTTTGAACGTCAAAAACTCTTTAAGATAGAATCGTTCAATCACGGATCAATCTCCCCATCCCAGCTTCTCTTTGAGGACATCGAAATAATTGAACTCCTTGCGATGGATCAGATGGGCTCCCGACGAGGCCAGCTTGATATGGACCGTATCGTTTTCGGTGATCTCGATCATATCCTGCCCGTCAATGATCAGCAGCGCGCTGGCATCGGGGGTTTTCATCTCGATTTCGAAATGGCCCGGCAGGATCACCGGACGCTGGGTCAGCGAATGGGGGCATATGGGAGTGAGCGCGAATACCTGGGTGAGCGGAAACATCACGGGTCCGCCGGCAGAGAGGTTGTAGGCGGTAGAACCCGTCGGGGTGGAGACGACGACGCCGTCACCGTAATAGGTGTTGAAACTTCGCCCGTCGATATAGGTTTCGAGATGGATCATTTTGGAGATCGATGGACGGGTCAGAACGATGTCGTTGAACGCAACGACATTGCATTCCCCATCCCCCGTCGTGATCGTCGCCTGCAGCATGGAGCGCTCGTCGATCCGGAATTCTCCTGCCAGCATTTTGTCGACAAAACTTTCGAGCTCTCCGATATCCAGATCGGCCATGAACCCCAGTTTGCCGGCGTGTATCGCCAGAACGGGCAGTTGAAAACGAAACGAGCGGCGGACGGCCGAGATCAGAGTGCCGTCTCCGCCGATGGTGACCAGAAAATCCACCTTTTTGCACATCATTTCAAAAGGCTGCCCCATGACATCGATCATCCCGCCGCTGATGTGTTCGATAATCACTTCGATACCGTGGGATTCAAAAATCCGCTTCGCTTCAAAAAACATCTCTTTGAGCTCGGGAGTCGAGGGGCGCAGAAGGATACCGACGCGTTTAATATTATTTAATTTCAAAAATATCCCTCTCTTTTTTTGTCTTTATTATAGCCAAAACGATGACCAGGGCAAAATTTATTGCGCTGTGAAATATTCCAGTGCGATCCCTTCGCGAAGACCGTCGTCGACGATGATCGCCTCTTGGTATCCCAACGCTTCGTAAATGGCGGTCACCATCAGGATACCCGCGATAATGAGGTTTTCCCGCCCTACCCCGACATAGCGTACCCGCGTCCCTTCATCCATCTCCAGAAGCTCATCGTACACACGGTAGCACTCACCGAGGCTCAGCACGCAGCCGTTGATCCGTTCGGGATCGTATGTCTCATAATCCATGCCGTTAAGATACGCCGCAATCGTCGTCGGCGTTCCGGCGGTCAGGACCAGCCTCTGAGCCTTGCGGGGCATAGACGAACGGACGTCATTTTTGAAATCATTGATCCGCTCCCGCAGGGCGTCCTCGGAATCGGAACTCTCGCTAAGCGTCACAATCCCCGCATTCAGACTCACCGTGCACACCGTTGCATCCGCCACGTGGATCAGCTCGGTCGAACCTCCGCCGATATCGGCCAAAACGAACGATGAGGGCTCAATCCCCAGTTTATCCAGACGGTACCGTACCGCCCGAAGGGTCAGGGAAGCCTCTTTGTCCGCGTCGATGATGGTAAAAGAGACTCCCGTCGCATCCCGAATCAGCTCCAGTACTTCGGGGCCGTTGTCCGCCATCCGCATCGCAGCGGTCGTGTACCCCACCACACTCTGTGTTGAAAAATCGAGTCGTGTTTTGGCTTCGGCCATCGCGTCCAGGATGCGGCCGATCGCCGCTTCGCCGATCCGTCCGCTGACGCGAAGCGATTCGGCCGTTTTGACGATCTTTTCAAAACTTTTTCCCCAGTTCTCTCCGTCATACTCGATGAAACGGATCGTATTGGACCCCAGATCGATCGCGATCATGCGGCCGTAATATCGTCGATCCGCATCAGCGGCGTCCACGACTCCAGAGATCCCTGCTGGAGTTTTTCAGGATCAAGCGGGGAATCATAGTTTGTTTTAAAATACCGGACCACTGCCATGATCCCCTCGTCGATGCCGAACATGGCGATGTATCGGCGAATCCCGTTTTCGATCCGATTTTGCGGCGCGCGGAGCGACATCCTGTTTTCAATCTGGCTGCAATAGCACTGGGCCATAACACTCCCCATCGCCGCATATTTTTCCCGGACCGTCCGGTAGGGCTCAAACACCTCCATGACATCGCGCGGTTCCCCTTTCGCGGCATGGCGCTGCGCATCGTCAACGCTGCGGTACCACTGGCGTTCCAGTTCCTGTGCTTCGCGGGTTTCGTACAAAAAGGGAAACGTGTTCAGATACGAAAATGCGTTTGCCAGATTGTTCGCGGCGACCGCATTGAGAAAAAGGCGCTTGGCTTTGATCGTCTCGGACATTTGACGCGCTTCCTGGGCATAGTCGGGAAATGCCATCAGGATGTCGCACCCGTTTTGGGCGGCGGTATATTCTCCTTCCTCATACGCTTTGTGCGTCTGGATATAGAGCTTGTCGGCAGACTCAAGAACCACCGTGTATTCCGCGAACTCTTTGAGGAAGGGATGGCGCTTGATCAAATCGAAGAATTTGACGTAATCGCGCTGCGTGACCACTTTTTTGAAATATTCATACATGCGGCGTTCATTAAAAAGCTGCTGGATCAATGGGGTTTTGGAGGAGATCCCCCGATACGGAGCCAGGATGGCTCTTGCCTGTTCTTCGCCGCCCGGCTGCATGATCAGCTCCTGCGCTTTGGAAAAGCGTTTTTGCCATTTTTCTTCCATGCTCCGGTACAGGTCGGAATCTTTGAAGACGGGGCATTGGTTGGCCAGCGAATAGGCGAGTCCGTAACGCTCCTCCAGCACATTGGTTTTAAACTGCGAAAACCGGTCATAATCGCGCAGCATCTGGGTGATGAAGGCATTTTTCTTCGGAATTCCGGCAAAAAGTTCCAGGAGTTCTTTGGCCTCTTTACGCCCGTTGTTTTCGAGCAGAGCCCGTGCCTTGGCGACCACATCGTCCCAGATCCGCTCGGCCGCTTCGTAGGCTTTGGAATAGGCCAGCATCGGATTGGTTTCCAATGCGCCGTAAAACGCTTTGTACTCCCGCTCACGCAAAAGCTTCATATAGGTCTCTTCGTTTCCGAAAAGGGCATAGATACGGACATTTCCCGCTGCCGTCCCGACGGCAAGACGGTAAGGCTTGTACAGGAATGCCAGGGAAGTGACCGGCTCGCTCTCTTTGAGATAGCGCTGCGTCACCGGCTCCAATCGCTCCATGTCGTACAAGGCGACGTATCCCAGCCGGGTGCCGACGCATGCGAAACGGCCATCATTGCTCAGACTCATGGAGCTCACTTCGTCATTCATTTTCGACAGACGTTTGATCAGCTGCCCTTTGCGGATGTCCCAAACGATCATCCCTCCCTCTTTGTCGGCGGAAAGGAGTCTTGCATGGGGGAGAAAAAGGAGTTTGATAATGGGGCTGACGTGTCCGCGAAGCTTGAGAGGCTCTTTCATGATCCCCAGATTCACGACATGGATCGTTCTGTCGTAACTTCCTGTCGCGATCCACTGTCCGTTTTCATTGAAAGCGACCGTCGTAATGAAATCGGCATGGGGAGGCATCGTAAACGCCAGACGCCCCGTTTTCAGAACCCACACAAAAGCTTTCCCGTCCTGGCCTGCGGTGACGCAGTAACGGCTGTTGGGATCGATCCCCACCGACTCGATCTCCCCTTTGTGACGGCCGAGTTTCCGGACAAGCGTTTTGTCGGTGACACTGAACAAACCGGCCTGATCGGTCCCGGGAATCGTCGAGAGGGTATATTCTCCGCTCTGCGACACATCGACGTGCGTCCCGACAAGGCGCTCGTGCTGGAGATTCGTTTTCATGCCGCCGACAAGGGCATAACTATCAGAAGAGAGGATGCGGAGCGAATTCTGGGCGTCTACGATTCCAAGATCGCCGCTTGAAAGGGTTTTGAGGAGAAGGACGGGCTGTTTGATATTAAATAATTTTAAAACCTCCACCCCTTCTCCTTTTAATGCTCTTCGCTGCTTAGGAAACGGTGTTCTTTGAGGAGGGTACGGATTTGGTCCTGATGCTCTTTCCCTTTGGTCTCCAGATGGATCGTCACGTTCGCATCGCCGTACGCCAGCGTCGTGGAGGTGCGGTCGTACGCGATATGGACGATGTTGGCGTTGAGACCCTGAAGCATCTCGGTCAGCTGCATCAGGGCTCCGGGTTTGTCGATCAGGGTGACGGTCACTTTCATTTTGCGTCCCGATTTGATCAACCCTTTTTCGATGATGACGGAGAGAAGCGTCACGTCCATGTTGCCGCCGCTGAGGACGGTACCGACTTTTTTCCCCTTGAGCTCTCCCAGTTTGCCGTGCAGGAGCGCCGCGACACCTGCAGCCCCCGCCCCTTCGACCACCAGTTTTTGCCGTTCGAGGAGAAACAAAATCGCATTGGCAATCTCTTCGTCATCGACGGTGACGATCTGATCGACCGTTTGCAGGATATGTCCCAACGTAATCTCGGACGTATCGCGCACGGCGATCCCGTCGGCGATCGTGCGGACCGTCGTGCTGTCGATCGCGCGCTTGGCCTCGAACGATTCTTTCATCGCCGGGGCCCCCTGCGCGCTGACCCCAATCACCTGCGTGTGAGGCGAGAGCGCTTTGATGGCCGATGCCATCCCCGAGATGAGCCCTCCCCCACCCACGGGGATCACAACCGCATCGAGGTCACGGATAGCGTCGATCATCTCGAGCGCAATCGTCCCCTGCCCCGCCATGACCGCTTCGTCGGCGAACGGATGGACAAATACCATCCCGTGTTCGCGGCCGTAATCAGAGGCATAGGCATAGGCTTCGTCGTAATTACTTCCGGCCAGAATAACCTCAGCGCCGTAATAGCGCACACCGTTGATCTTCGTCAGCGGTGTCGAATCGGGCATCACGATCAGCGCCCGTATCCCGAACATCTGGGCCGCCATGGCGACTCCCTGGGCGTGGTTTCCGGCGCTGGCGGCGATGACCCCGCGCGCACGTTCGGCTTCGTTCAGTGTCGCGATCTTGTTGTAGGCACCGCGGATTTTGAACGCGCCGGTTACCTGGAGATTCTCTTTTTTGAGGTAAACCTCACACCCGCACTCTTCGCTGAGCCGCGGAGCGTAGGCAAACGGCGTCTCGACGACGGTCTCTTTGATCCGCTCATGCGCCTGATAAATCGTTTGTAAATCGATCAATGGTTCCCTTTATCGGTTGTTCAGGCGATGTTCGACCATGCTGCAGTGGTTCTGGACGACTTTCATCCCTGCATTTCGGGCACGTTCCGCCGCTTCGTTGTTGACGATCCCTTTTTGGGCCCAGAACACCTTCACGTCACCGCGTTCGATGCACGCGTCCGCGATCGGTCCCAGAGCATCAGGTTTTCGGAAAATATTGACCATATCGACCGCACCCGGGATCTCGGCCAGAGAACGGTACACCTTTTCCCCCAGAATCGTCTCCTCTTTGGGATAAACGGGGATAATCGTATAGCCGGCGTTTTTCAGATATTCAGCGACACGGTAGCTGTCTTTGGTGCTGTCGGGGGAGAGCCCCAGAACGGCTATCGTTTTGACCTCATCCAAAATCGCTTTCATTTCGGCATTGGTCGCATTGACGGTCGGAAATTCGCATTCCATAAAAACTCCTCGGCACATTTAAAAAGTTCCCCATTATACCAAATTCCGGGTATTTACCCCTTGATCCGCACTTTCGGACGCAAAAACACAACGCGTCGGGCCAACCCGGCCTTTTGCCGCTTTCCAGACAGATAAAGGATTTTGATGTGGATGAGTGATAGAGATATCATCAAGAAGGGGTTCGAGGAAACCCCTTTACAGAAAAGAAGGGAAAAAGAAGAAGCCTACCAGGATCGGACCCGGCCGACGTCGACGTGGACGAAATTCGAGGCGGGGTAATATCCCACGCCGCCCTGTTTCATCGCCATCGCGATCTTGCGCAGGTCGGCAAGATTGCGGCCGGGGAGATTGATATCGATCGCTTTGCCCTCCATATGGAGGCTTTTTTTGGCCACTCCCGACGAGCTGTTGCGAAGTTTTGCGTTCGACGCGGGTGAACGATAGCCCGAAATGACGTTAAAGGGCTGATTGCTCTCCATTTTTGAGCGGATCGCGTGGAGGAGATCGAAGAGCTCGACATCCATAGGGGCCGCTATGCCGCTTCGGTGGTCCCGCAGGATATGACTGATCTCGGAGAGGCCTTCGGGGATATAGACCCCTTCCGCCCAGAACGTCGCGGTGAGTTTTTCCCCGGTATGGGTATTGTAAAAAGAGAGAGATTTTTCATGCGGCAGTTTTGCATTTGCCAGCGCCATATTCGGAAACAGCGAAACGGCCGAAGCCATCCCCGCGATTTTCAAAAAATGCCTTCGATCCATACTTCACCCCTTTTTTCCAGCATCCTTTATTAGTGCATACTCTTATAATGTTTATTAGTATACCATGCACAGAGTAACAGGCTTCTTGCATAAACAGGTTAATTTACCATCCCAAAATAGCGGCCATGTCATTGTCGTAGCCGTAGACATCGTCACGGAAGTGGGCTTTCCCCGCCTCATCTTCCCATGCGGTCCAGTAGGTGATGTATACCTTGAGAGGCCTGGAGAGGAAAATATTCCGGTTGGATCTTCCTTCGATGAGGTTCTCGACGTTTTGATCGTTTCCGTCACGTTCCAGCAAATAATCCGCCAGGACAATCGGTTCCTGCGCCCGAATGCATCCGGAGCTAAAACTGCGGATCGTCTTGTCAAAAAGGGTTTTATAGGGGGTATCATGGATATAGACATCATGGCCGTTCGGGAACATAAACTTCAGCAGTCCGAGGGAGTTTTTGGGGCCCGCATCCTGGCGAAGGTAATAGGGAAAGGCATCCGGATCGGCTTTTGCCCAGTTGATGGTGTACGGATTGATCGGATTGGCCCCCGTCTCGTCTCCGTGGCGGAAGATCCGGATCCGTTCCTTTTTGAGGTAGCCGATGTTCTTGCGTACGCTGGGGAAAATATCCTCACGCAGGATGGTGGCAGGGACACGCCAGTAAGGCCTGGCAACGATATAGGTCATCCACGCGCTGAATATCGGTGTGGGTCTCTCCGGCTTTCCTACGATGGCTTTCATCCCGAAGAGCGGCTCGCCGTTTTCGATCACACTGAGGTAAAACCCGGGAATATTGACCGCGATATAGGATCGCTCCATCGTCTCGGGCATCCACCGCCACCGTTCCAGATTCATACGGATCGCGGCGATCTTCTCTTCCACCGTGATATTGAGCCGCAGGAGGGTTTCGCTTCCGACTTTGCCGTCGGGTTTGAGACCGTGGCGGGTTTGAAAATCGATGATGGCGCTGCGGAATCCCTCGCTGCTCTCATCCTCCTCTCCCAGGTCCCCCTCGGCTCTCAGCCGCTCTTTGAGTTCGTCCGTATAATAGCGTTCGACTTCCACGGGGTCTGTGGTGACCGATTCGATTCTTTTCCATCCGCCCTGCTCCTGTATCCGCAGATAGCGCTCCAGCATCCGTTTGAGGGCAAGATAGTCCGGATAGCGGGGAGCCAGGCGTTCAAGCGATTGGGAAAGGGTATTGGTCTCAAGCGCCTGCCTCAGGCGGGCCCCCATCCCCGGTGAGTCTTTCAGGGCGATCTTCCAGGGTTCAAAAGGCACCTCTGGCGGCAGCGCCCCCCGATACAGATGCTCGCCCAGCATCATGTAGGCGTCGGTGAGCAGGATGTCCAGCTGCGCCGCTACGGCAGGATCGTTCCGGTACGAGGCGTCCGATTTGATCCGACCCATCAGGGTCAGGATGCTTTCGAGATTGTAGGCGTCATTGTAACTGTCCAACCCCTCCCGGTACCCCTCCCGTATCTCATGAATCAGATAAAGGGCCTGCGCGTTCACCCCATTTTCATCGATCCAGACAGGACGGCACCCTGCATCCGCATAAAACGTTTTGAGTTCCTCTCCCGCCTCTGTCGTCTCGGTCCTGGCACCGATCCG
>JAFGUJ010000153.1 GCA_016938595.1 Campylobacterales bacterium
AAAGAAGAGCTCAAAATGGTCAACGAGACCAAAAAGATCATGCACAAGGACATCGAGGTCAGCGCGACCTGCGTCCGTATCCCGACGCTCCGCGGCCACGCCGAGACCCTTACCCTCACGTTTGACGGTGCCGTCGATGCCGACGAAGCGCGCGAACTGCTCCGCAAAGCCCCCAACATCATCGTCCTCGACGAGCCTGAAGAGAGCATCTATCCGATGCCCTCGCTGTGCATGGATCAGAACGAGACGTTCGTCGGCCGTATCCGTCGCGACCTTTACCGCGACAACGTCCTGCACCTTTGGGTCGTCGCCGACAACCTCCGCGTAGGAGCAGCCACCAACGCCGTACGGATCGCCCAGAAATGGGTAGAGATGCAGGGAGAATAACGATGATCGAAAAATTCTTTGAAAACGGTTTGTGGAGCTCACGCTTCATCATTATCCTGGCGGTTGTTTTCGGCCTCGTTGGAGCCGTCTTGCTCTTCGCCATCGCCAGCTTCGACATCTACAACACGGCGGCATACGTCATCAACACCTATGTCACCCACGCCCATCCCGAGCACTTCCACGAGGAAGTGGTCGGAGGGATCATCGGGGCGGTCGATCTCTACCTGATCGGCGTCGTCATGATCATCTTCTCGTTCGGCCTCTACGAGCTTTTCATCTCCGACATCGACCCGGCCAAGGACGAACACGGCAAGGAGAACCAGCTTCTCGCCGTCCACTCCCTCGACCAGCTCAAAGACAAGATCTCCAAGGTCATCGTCATGGTCCTCGTCGTCGGTTTTTTCCAGAAAGTAGGACACACCGAGTTCAACGGGGCGATGGAGCTCTTTTATCTCGCCCTTTCGATCACCGCCGTGGCCGTAGGGCTCTATTTCCTGAGCAAAGTAGGTCATCACGACCATTAAATAAATTTGTATCCTTTCGGCATCCTTGTAAGCCGTATGCGGAGGCAGCAGTGCCGGGAGTATACGAGCGCTTTGCCGAAAGGATAGAGTTTCTTTTGTTTCTTTTCTTTGCGATCAAAGAAAAGAAAGAGCAGAACACAAAAGAAGGACTTCATAATGAGCAAAATTTTCGTCGACGCCTGCTTCGGCAAGGAAACCCCCTACACCCCCGTTTGGATGATGCGCCAGGCCGGACGCTACCTCCCCGAATACATGGAGGTGCGCAAACGTGCCGGAAACTTTCTGAACCTCTGCCACGCCCCCGACATGGCCGCCGAAGTGACGATCCAGCCCCTCGACATCGTCGGCGTCGACGCGGCGATCCTGTTCAGCGATATCCTCGTCGTCCCCAACGAAATGGGGATGAAACTCGACTTCATCAAGGGAGAAGGACCGGTTTTTGAAAAACCGATCGCGTCCGAAGCGGACCTCGATGAGCTGATCAGCGGCGACGAAGCGGCATCCAAACTCACCTACGTCTACGACACGATCAAACTCCTGCGCGCGCAGCTCGACGAGCGGGGCGACGACAAAGCCCTCATCGGCTTCACCGGCGCTCCCTGGACGCTGGCGACCTACATGATCGAGGGACAGGGGACCAAGACCTACAACGTCTGCAAAAAGATGATGTACTCCAA
>JAFGUJ010000154.1 GCA_016938595.1 Campylobacterales bacterium
CAGCGCTTCTGCTGGTCGTCCTGGGGCTCGGGGGAGCCTTTTTCGCCCTCTATCTTCTGTACCAGTACCGAAAAAAACAGCGGTTCGAGCAGATCGTCAGCCTCCCTTTTCCCGACGAATATGACGCCATTTTGACCCTCGCGCCCCATTTTGGCAGGCTTGTGGATACCGACCGGGAAGCCATCCGCCGCTCGATCCTTCGCTTCATCCATACCAAAGAGTTTATCGGTATCGGTATCGACGTGAACGACGAGATGAAAGTGCTGATCGCTTTCTACGCCTGCCTCCTCCTGCTGCGCAAAAACGCCCCTTATCCCTATCCTGACCTCGCGACAATCCTGATCTATCCCGACTCCGTCATGATCAAGCAAAACCGTACGGACGGAGGGATCGTGACGAACGAGGAGGTGGCGATAGACGGGCAGTCGGCCAACGGCACGGTCGTCATCACGTGGGACGCGGCGCGAAGCGAAGCCCTCCAGATGGGCCCAGACAACCTCATCCTCCACGAATTCGCCCATGAGATGGACTTCATGGACGGGGAAATCGACGGCGTCCCCCCGATGGAGGATGAGCACTACGACGCCTGGATCGAGGTGCTCGATCGCGAATTCGATACCCTCGGCACCCTCGTGCGCAACGATGCCGAGCTTGGGAAATTCAACCTCTTCGGCCCCGAAGCGCTCCTCGACGAGGCCGAATTCTTCGCCGTCGCAACAGAGCGTTTTTTCGGGGAGGGGGCAGCCTTCCGGGAAGATTTTCCGGCTCTGTACCACCAGTTTCGAACCTTCTACGGGATCGATACCGCCGAACTTTTTACCTGAGGCTTGAGGTAAGAAGAAAAGTCCGGCATACAATAATTTAAACTTTTAAGGTAATGTTTATTACTAACATATAGTATTATTTTGCATGTTACAATGTTTTCAACTTCATTCAAAAAGGGGATCACATGAAACGTTCACTGCTTATGGTGATTGCTTTGCTCTTTATTACAGGATGTTCCGGCACATGGGAAGGGGTCAAAGAAGACTCCTCAAAAGCGGTCGACTGGACAAAAGAAAAAGTCAATTAGGCCGATACCCTTTATTGCGTCAGTTTGCGGGCAATCGCAGCGACGTGTTTCCCCTGATATTTTGCTCCGGCAAGCTCGTTTTCACTGGGAAAACGGCTGCCGTCTCCCCCCGCAATGGTCGAAGCGCCATAGGGTGAACCACCCGTAATCTGATCAGACAGCGATTGCCCGACAAAGGTATAGGGGAGTCCAACGATCACCATCCCGTGATGCAGCAGCGTAACGTGAAATGTCAGGATCGTCGATTCCTGACCGCCGTGCTGGGTTCCCGAACTGGTCATGACGCTTCCGACCTTGCCAACCAGCGCCCCTTTGGCCCACAGTTTTCCCGTCGCGTCGAGGAACTGGCGCATCTGGGCGCACATGTTGCCAAAACGTGTCGGTGTGGCGAAGATGACCGCGTCGGCTTCGGAAAGTTCTTCCAGCGTGCAGAACGGGATATCGGCCTGCTCTTTCTGGGCTTCAAGTGCCCCCATCTTTTCGAGAATCTCCGGCGAAAGGGTCTCCGGGACCCGGCGCAGAACCGCTTCAGCCCCTTCTACGGATGCCACTCCTTCCGCGGCCGCCTTGGCCATTCGGTAGATATGGCCGTACATCGAATAATAGACAATCAGAACTTTCATAACCGCCTCCCTGTTGATCTTGTTCCATCATAGCACAATCATTTTTTTAATCTCGAACCGTTTTAATTTATTAAATAAAAATTAAAGAATACGGTTCTTATCCGATCCCCTTGACAACCTTCATCACTGCGCTGTATCATAAATAAATTATGATCTGACGAAGGAGCGGTTATGGCACACGAAGGTTTTCACGAAGATCCCAAAATACTATCGGATTTGACAAAAGATTATCACCGCATCATCCAGAGCACGATGGAAGAGCTCGAAGCGGTCGACTGGTACAACCAGCGCGCCGAAGCGGCTACGGACCCTGTGGCCAGAGCGATTATGGAACACAACCGGGATGAGGAGATCGAGCATGCGTGCATGGGGCTTGAATGGCTCCGGCGCAACTCCCCGGTATGGGATGAGATGATGCGCAAATTCCTCTTCACGAGCGGCGACATCATCGTACAGGAGTCCGCATCAGCGGATCAAACCCCACAACCCGATTCTTCCGCCCCCGCTGCCCAGACGGGGACGCTGAAAATCGGAAGCAACAGCTAAGGAGCCACCCATGAAATTTTTAAATCGCGAAACCTCCCCGATCTCATCGGCTGTATGGAGCCAGATCGACGCCGTTTTTACCCCGCTGCTCAGCCAGCGGCTCAAACTGCGCAGTCTGGTCGGATTTACCCCCGTTGCATTTGAAACCGACGCGATCGCCACGGGCAATCTCACCTCCCTCGCCTCTTCGGAACATCTGAGCATGTCGATACGCGAACCGGTCCGGATGGTCGAGATACGGTACGGTTTTGATCTGCCCAAATCGGTCGTCGAGGATTTCAAACGGGACAAGAGCGATTTTGACGATACGGTGTTCAAACACGTCGCCAACCGTTTCAGCGCCGTTGAAAATTCGCTCATCCTGGAGGGAGTCAAAGAGGCGCAGATCGAAGGGATTTTGAACAATATCCCGCGAAAACCGATCCATGCCAAAAATACCAAAGGGCTGATCGACGCGGTCGCCTCGATGATTGCCGCATTCGGCGCCGAATTCGTCGAGGGGCCTTACAAACTCGTCCTCTCCACGGCGACGCTGATCAAGATGGTCGGAGAAAGCGAAGGGGGGGTCAGTGTCAAAAGCCGCCTCGAGAGCCTGCTGGGAGCCAACTTTTTTGTCGTCTGCGAGAGCATCGGGGACGACAGAATTCTCGCCCTCTCGCAGCGGGGAGGTGATTTTGCCCTCTACAACGGCCTGGATGTCAGCATCGGATTTTCCGAAGAAAAAGAGGACGCCTACGCCCTCTTTATGACCGAAAGCTGCACCTTCCGTATCCTCAACCCCGAAGCGGCGCTCCTGATCACCTTCTAGGCATCGCCATGAAAGTCGCCATCAGCGGAGCGGGGGGATTTATCGGCAGCCATCTCGTCGCCATGTTCCTCGAAAAAGGGGCCGAAGTGCTCTCGCTCCATACGGCCGATTTTACCTCAGGGGCAGCAACTCTGGCGGAAAAGCTGTGCGGAGCGGATGTCGTTCTCCATCTCGCCGGAGCCTCTATCAATAAACGCTGGACGGAAGACTACAAAAAAGTGCTCTACGCAAGCCGCATCGACACGACCCGAAAGATCGTCGCCGCGATGGGAGAGATGCAGATCAAACCGAAACTCTTCGTCTGCACATCGGCGGTGGGGGTCTATGCGTCCAGCGGAAGACACAACGAAGAACACGCCCTCTACGCGGAAGATTTTCTGGGACGGCTGGTCAAAGACTGGGAACATGAGGCCATGAAGGGCAAAACGCTTGGAATCCGAACCGTCATTTTCCGCTACGGAATCGTCCTCGGTCACGGCGGGGGGATACTCGACGAAATGGTGCTCCCCTTCAAGCTCGGACTTGGGGGGACGATCGGCGACGGGAGCCAGAACTTCAGCTGGGTCCATCTCCATGACCTGATGCGGGCCTACCTCTTTGTCCTCGAACACCCCGAGATGGAGGGGGTCTACAACCTGATGGCCCCGAATCCCACCACCAACTACGGCCTGACCAAAGCACTCGGTGCCGCATTACACCGCCCTGCCCCGTTTGCGATCCCAAGGTTCCTGCTGGCGCTGCGTTTCGGAGCCGAAGCGGCCGAGGCGCTCGCAAGCGGACAGTATGCCACCTCCAAACGGCTGCCCGAAGCCGGTTTCGAATTTGAATTCAAAACCATCGAAACGGCGATCAACAACCTTTACGGCCGGAGCAAAGAAGAATAACCCAACCATCGGGAGGCAATCATGCGGGCTGCAGTCTGGCACATGATACTGTTGTTCCTTACACTTTGTCTTGACCCGGCCCGTGCCGACGATCTCTCCGAAAAGCTCGCCACCATCAAGCTCCCCCCCGGATTCGACATCGCCCTCTATGCCCGCAATGTCGAGGGGGCGCGTTCCCTCACTCTTGGTGAGAGGGGGACCGTTTTCGTCGGTTCCCGTGCCGAAGGGAAGGTGTATGCCCTCCAGGACACCGACGGCGATTTTCGCGCCGACCGTCGCTACGTGATCGCCCGCAGGCTGAACAGCCCGAACGGCGTCGCTTTTCGCAACGGCGCGCTTTACGTTGCCGAAATCAACCGTATCCTGCGCTTCGACGCCATCGAAAAGCGTCTGGGCAACCCGCCACAGGCAGTCGTTGGCAACGATACGTTCCCCACAGACTCCCATCACGGCTGGAAATTCATACGCTTCGGCCCCGACGGATACCTCTACGTACCCGTCGGAGCTCCGTGCAATGTCTGCGAGCAGGAGGATCCGCGCTATGCCTCCATCCTGCGGATGAGGCCAGATGGGAGCGGGCTCGAGGTTTTTGCACACGGCGTGCGCAACACGGTGGGATTCGACTGGCACCCGAAAAACGGCACCCTTTTCTTCACCGACAACGGGCGCGACTGGATGGGAAACAACGTACCGGGCGATGAGCTGAACATGGCTCCAAAAAAAGGGATGCATTTCGGCTTCCCCTATTGTCACGCAGGCCGCTTTGCCGATCCCGAATTCGGCAAAAAGAAAAGATGTGCGGCGTTTACCCCGCCCATCCGGGAACTCGGCCCCCACGTCGCGGCGTTGGGGATGCGCTTTTACACGGGCAGCCAGTTTCCGCCGGCGTACCGGGATCAGATATTCATCGCCGAGCACGGTTCGTGGAATCGGGTCCCCCCGATAGGCTACCGCATTACCCTGATCCGTTTTTCCGAAAACGCCAAACCCTCCTATAGCGTTTTTGCCCAGGGGTGGCTCGAGGGGCTCACTGCATGGGGAAGGCCCGTCGATCTGCTGGTTCTGCCCGACGGTTCCCTTCTGGTGTCGGACGACAAAGCCGATGCCGTCTACCGCATCCGCTATTCCGGCGGCAAATAAGCGGGGTAGCGAGATAGGTTATAATGGTGAAAATAATCCAAGGTTTCACTCCCATGTCAAAACATCCGACCCTCCTGCAGCAGTTCCGCTCTTTCTGCTATCAAAACAACGCTGCCGATATCGAAAAAGCGATCGAGTATTTCGCCGTTTTCGGCGGCATGGGGTGGAATGTCGACATGAACAAGCCCCTGGAGGAGCTGATCGAAGAGAAGATACTGGCAAACTACCGCTATCTCCACGGCGACCTTACCAAGATCACCCAGAGCAACAAAACGCACCATGCCCTCCTCACAGCACTTGCCGTCGGAGACCGGCGGGAACACTCCGCCTTCCGGCGTGCCAACCTCCAGCGGCGCGAGGGAGAAGCCTCTGCGGAGTTCCTGATCAAAAACGGCCTGCTGATCCGCGAAACGTCGCAGGAGGAGCCGGCGGATGAGAACGAGGAAGTCTCCGACCGCCTCCTCTTCAGCGCCCCTTTCATGCGGTTTTGGTTCTCTTCCGTCTCACCGTACTACAAAGGGATTAAAGAGGGGGACTACACCGAGGTCAAAGAGCGATGGGAAAACACGAAGCAGGCTTTTTATGAACCGGTGTACGAGGGGCTCGTCATCGCCCTGGTCAAACAGAGTTTCAAAGAGGACTGGATCACTAAAATAGGCTCCTACTGGGACAAAAACGGCGAGATCGAAATACTGGGACAAACAAAATCGGGCAAAATCATCGCCGGGTCGTGTAAATATTCAAAAGCCAAAGCCAACAAAGCCGAGGTGACCAAACTGCAGGAAAAATGCGCCCGGGCGAAGCTGAACCCCGATATTTTCGTCATCTTCTCCAAGAGCGGATTTTCGAGCGAGTTTAAAAAAGAAAAAGGGGAAGGGTTGAAACTGTTCGCCCTGAAAAACCTCAGAACCCTCATGGAAGGGCTCAGCGAAAAGGACCTTCTGCTCAACACCAACAAGAAATACTGATCTTGAAAATCGCAAACTACTTTGTCTGCACAGCTTTTTTTGATGATCTAAATGGTATAATTATTATAACTAAATGTTTAAAAAAGGGAGTTTTATGAACGTCAACGCCATTCGCAAAGTATGCCGCCCATTCCGTATTGTTCTGGGGCTTGGCCTCATCGGTTACGGAGTTGCCAGCGGTAACGCATGGTTTTATCTCGGAGCCATTCCTCTGATCGCCGGTATCGTCAATTTTTGCCCATTGTGCAAAATCACCGGTCAATGTAACATTCTCTAATCAACTGTTGAAAACAGTGCCGTTAGGGGGGTTTCATCTGCGCAGGCTATAATTACGCATGCAAAACACCGCTGAATCTTCCTATGATCTGATCGTCGTCGGTGCCGGAGCGGCAGGATTGATGGCCGCCATCGCCGCCGCCCGTCAGGGCAAAAACGTCCTCCTTCTCGAGAAACTCTCCAAAATCGCTTCGAAGCTCAAAGCAACCGGCGGCGGCCGGTGCAACCTCACCAATACCCTCTCCAATGAAGAGTTCATGGCCCGCTTCGGACGGGACGGAAGGTTCATGACCCCTGCGCTCGAAGCACTCGATCATCGCGCGCTGATCGCTTTTTTCGCCGAAATCGGCGTCGAGAGCCACGCCCCCGACGGCTACCGCGTCTTTCCCGTATCGCACAGCGCCGTGAGCATCATAACCGCGCTCGAAGAGGAGATGGAGCGCCTGGGGGTCACCCTCATCACCTCGGCGCGGGTGGAACGGCTCGAACACGACGGCGATCGCATCAGCGGAGTCAGCACGCCGGAGCAAACCTACCGCGCGCCGAACGTCATCATCGCCACGGGCGGGCTGGGGTATCCGCAGCTGGGGGCCGAGGGGGACGGTTTCGAAATTGCTTCCGCCGTGGGGCACACGGTCACCGAGCTCTTCCCCGCCATGATGCCGCTGCGCACCAAAGAGACGTGGGTGGCCGCATGCCGTGCCGACACGATCCCCAAAGCGGAACTGCGCGTCGATCTGCCCAAAGCCAAAAATCTCCGTGCCAAAGGGGATTTGATTTTTACCTCCAACGGCATACGCGGCCCCGTCGTCCTCGATTTCGCCCGCGAGGTGAACCCCCTGCTCGCCAAATACGGCGAAGTCCCCCTCCTGATCAATCTGACCAAAGGGCTTAACGAGGATCAGATCCTCGCGCACATTAAAAACGAGATACACAAAAACCCCGAGCAGTCTGTATTGACTCATATGAAAACGCTTCTCCCCGAACCGCTCTCGCGCGAGCTGTGCACTCTCGCCGGCGCCGATCCCGACACGGGGTTTAACAAACTGCCGGGAGCCGTACGGGACCGCCTGATCAGAGTGCTCGCATGGACACCGCTCACCGTCACCGGACACGACGGATTCAAAATGGCGATGATCACCCGGGGCGGTGTATCGCTCAAGGAGATCCGCCCCGAGAGCATGGAAAGCAAACTCCTCAAGGGGCTCTATTTCTGCGGAGAGGTGATGAATCTCGACGGCCCCTGCGGCGGGTACAATCTGCAGTGGTCGTTCAGTAGCGGCTATCTGGCGGGACAGCTGCGAACATCGCCGGCCTGATACGCCCGGGTCGTTTCGCTAGACCGAAACGACGCAGTTCCTCCCCGATTTTTTGGCGCGGTAGAGCGCTTCATCCAGACGTTTGAACAACTGCTCTTTCGAATCACTCCGGCGGTAGCTGGCAACGCCGAAACTGCACGTCAGATGCCCCACCCCCTCAAAATACGCATTCGAAATCGCCTCTTTCATCTGTTCGGCGAGTTTGATCGCTTCGTCCAGCGTCGTCATCGGCATCAGGATGACGAACTCTTCTCCCCCCCATCGGCAGAAAACGTCGGACGTGCGTATCCGGCTGCGGATGATATTGGCGAGGGAAACGAGTACCTTGTCCCCCGTGTCGTGCCCGTAAGTGTCGTTTATTTTTTTGAAAAAATCGATGTCGAGCAGGATCAGCGAAAACTCTTTCTTGTACCGTTCGGAGGTTTTGAAATACTGCTCGAAGTGAAGGTTGAATTTCATCCGGTTCCCTGCTCCCGTCAAAGGATCGGTCAGGGTGGCCTCTTCCAGGCTTTCGATCTTTTTCTGCCGTTTGGTGATGTCGCTCATTACCACCAGGATATGCTCCTCTGCAGAGTGCTCTATCGGCCGTACCAGCAGCTCGAAAATGTAGTGTTTTTCCTCCCAGTTGAGCAGTACGTTCAGCCGTTTTTGCTGATGCTCGAGCATGTAGCTGATCAGCGCGCCCCCTTTGAGCCCTGCTGATTCGGTCTTTTCGGATTCGTAAGGTTCGAAATAGTTGCACAGGCACGCATGTTCCTGACACAGGGCGCTGATTTTTTCCGTCCCGAAAAATTCGGCGCACGCACGGTTGTAATCGATGAGCCTCCATTGACGGTCTACCGTAAAAATGAGGTTTTGTTCCAGATTGAAGATCGTTTTCAGATAGCCGTTTTTCAGGCTCAGTTCCTGCGTCCGGGCCTTGACCTTCTCTTCCAGCGTCTGGTTCAGTTTTTTCATCCGGCTTCTTTGGCGCTCCTGCATCCAGAAAAAACTCCACAGCAGAATATGAACTGCCCATATCAGCGCGATCATCACATAGCTCTTTTGCATCAAAGAGACTTTCAGCCCATCCAGATGGTGTGTCGAGAGGCTGATACTGACCCCTCCGCGCAAATCTCCTATCTCGTACCGGGTACGGTCATGGCAACGGAGACAGGAGTCTTCGATATAGAGCCCTCCCATATAGTGAAGCTTTTTCTCCGCTTCGTCGAAACGGTAATAGACCTTTTCTTCGGGGTGGTTGCGCAGATGCGCAAACGCCTCGTTATCAAAATCGACGGAACGGTTCAGCGGGTTGATCGGATGATCGCTCGTGATCCGATAGCTAAAATCCTCGCCCTGCGTCATCTCGGAGAGCTGGCGTGTCATCCATGCCGGATTGATCTTGATCAGTGTCTCGCCGGTTTGTGTTTGAACCTCGGCTTCATCGATCATCTCTTTGAGATAGGGGTTGGGCTTGAGTTTCCCCTCCGAGCGGACGAATACCCCTCCGAAATGGGCTGCCCATGCGCGTGTCACGGTAATATTGTTGTAGTGGACAGCCGCTTCTTTCAGAATATGCTGTTTGGCCTGTTCGATGTCTTCTCTGGCGTTTTTGATCTCCAAAAGGGTTATCAAAGCCGCTGAAGAAAATAGGACAACGGTGAAACCGGCCAGACGGCTGTTGAGGGGAAAAGGCATTCGAAACTCTCTTTGAAATAGGGGTCGCAGACTAAAAAAATGATAATCAGGGGCGCAATTATACACTACTACACCTTCGCCCGCCGCGTGCGCCGGCTCCCTGTCCAAGGAACGGGGGATCGACGTTGCCGTTTTTTGGCTATCATGCGCCCAAAAAAAAAGGTATTACATGTTCCTCGAGTATTTCCTCTCTTTCGGTCTCTTTTTCCTGACCGCACTGGCCGTCTTCGCCCTCTTTTTGTTTCTCTACGCGAAAGTCACCCCGTATGACGATTACCAGATGATTTTCGCCGAAAACAACACCGCAGCGGCCCTTGGCCTGGGCGGAGCCATCGTAGGGCTTTGTATCCCCCTCTACAGCGCGCT
Source organism: Campylobacterales bacterium (assembly GCA_016938595.1). Taxonomy (GTDB): domain Bacteria; phylum Campylobacterota; class Campylobacteria; order Campylobacterales; family Sulfurimonadaceae; genus Sulfuricurvum. The sequence goes on from JAFGUJ010000154.1 coordinate 9,683, forward strand.
CGTACATTCCGTCTCCTACGTCGATTTTGTCATGTGGGCAGGAGTTGCGATGGCTATTCAGCTTATTTTCGCGTTCACCCTTACCCGCCTAAGCGGCAAATTTTCCGTTGAACGGCACATCCGCAGCGGCGATGTTTCGGTGGGGACGATCATGGCGTTCATGTCGATTTCCATCGGTCTGATCAATGCCGGTTCCATGAGCTACTAAACTCCATCACGCCCGCAGAAGATCCCCTTCTGCGGTGTTTGCAAAATATTCTTCCGTCTATCCCTCCATTTCCGGATCCGATACATAAAACGCCATTTACCGGCTACCAAAAAGCCACCCCCTTCTCCATAATAGCACCCCAGAAAGCGGCACCTGTGATATTATTATCGAATCGCCACAAGGAGAACCTCGAATGAAAGCATTGTTTATTCTCATCACCCTATGGAGCAGCCTCATGTCCGCACAAAGTATTTACGATTTCGACGTCCTGAACGTACGCAAGGAAAAAACCACTCTAGCGCCCTATCGGGGCAAAGTGATGCTGATCGTCAACACCGCCAGCCGCTGCGGGTTCACCCCTCAGTTTACAGGGCTGGAAAAGCTGTATCAGGCCCACAAAAACAAAGGCTTCGTCGTGCTGGGCTTCCCGTGCAACCAGTTCGGTTCCCAGGAGCCCCTGAACGAGCCGCAGATCGAAAAATTCTGCCGGATCGATTATGGGGTGACGTTCCCGATGTTCGCCAAGATTGAGGTCAACGGAGCAAACGCCCATCCCCTTTACCGCTATCTCAAACAGCACGCTCCCGGCGTCCTCGGGAGCGAAGCGATCAAATGGAACTTCACCAAATTCCTCGTCGACCGCAACGGCAGAATCGTCCGCCGCTACGCCCCATCTACAACCCCCGAAGCGATCGATGCGGACATCAAGGGGCTGCTGTGAAACCCTATATCCCCACCCCTTTTGATTTCGATCCCGACGAGAGGGGACATTTCGGAAAATTCGGAGGGCGCTTCGTCCCCGAAACGCTGATGCCGGCCCTCCTCGAGCTTGACGCCGTCTACCGCACCTACCGTTTCGACCCGCAGTTCTGGTCGGAGATCAACGCCCTGTTCGACACCTATGTCGGGCGCCCCTCACCGCTCTATCTGGCCGAAAACCTTTCCAAAGAGCTCGGGGGATCGGTCTTTCTCAAACGTGAAGACCTCAACCATACGGGTGCGCACAAAATCAACAACACGATCGCCCAGGGGCTCCTCGCCAAACGGATGGGAAAAACAAAAATCATCGCCGAAACGGGAGCCGGACAGCACGGAGTGGCCACCGCCACGATTGCCGCCCTGATGGGGCTGGAGTGTGAGATATTCATGGGGGCCAAAGACGTCGCGAGACAGGAACTCAACGTCTTTCGGATGAAACTGCTGGGGGCGAAGGTACACCCCGTCACCTCCGGCAGCCAGACCCTCAAGGACGCGATGAATGAAGCGATCCGCCACTGGGTCACCCATGCGCGCGACACCTATTACGTCATCGGCACGGCCGCAGGTCCCCACCCCTACCCTCTGATGGTGCGCGATTTCCAGGCGATCATCAGCTATGAGGCAAAAGCGCAGCTGCTCGAGCGCCACGGAAAACTCCCCGATTACGTCCTAGCCTGCATCGGCGGCGGGAGCAACGCCCTGGGGATGTTCGCCCACTTCATCAACGAAGAGAGCGTCCAGTGCATCGGCATCGAAGCGGGAGGGCGTGGCCTGGCGACGGGACAGCACGGGGCGAGCCTGGCCCTCGGTCGTCCGGGGATTTTGCACGGACAGATGAGCTATCTGCTCCAAAGCGACGAGGGGCAGATCCATGAAGCCCACTCGATCTCCGCCGGACTGGATTACCCCGGAATCGGACCCGAGCACTCGTTTTTGATGGAACAGGGAAAAGTGGTCTACGACAGCGTCACCGACGCAGAGGCGATGGACGCGTTTGTCTGGCTCAGCCGGCGCGAAGGGATCGTCCCCGCATTCGAGAGCGCCCACGCGATCGGCTATCTCAAAAAAATGGGGGATTCAATCCGGGACAAAACGGTGATCGTCAGCCTCTCGGGACGGGGAGACAAAGACATGATTCAGGCGATGCAGCTGCTCAATCTGTGAAGCGTCAGCGGGCGTGCCTGATCAGCAGGTAGACTTCCCCGTTCGCATGGGTTTCGTCCACGATCGTGTAGTTGTCGATCAGCCGCTGCGTCAGGACGGTGATCTGCTGATCGCTCGTCGTTCCCGTATCGCTGTTTTTATGCACCGAGGTGATGGAACGGACGTCGCTTCGAAGCTGGGTGGCGATGTCGTTGAGCGCTTTGCTCTTGGCTTCCAGAAAACTTTTTCCGCTCCCCACTCCGTACACCGAACCCTCATCCATCATCGGATGTTGCAGAACATAGGGGGGGAGCGGATCGCGCTCTTTTTTAAAAAAGTCGAACGGCCAGAACCCGTACGCAGACGGCGCGAGCAAAAACAGCGTTAAAACAATCCCTCTCATCGCTCAGTACTGCGGCCGGACGATGTCGCCGACGTCGACCAGCGTATTGTGATCGAAGTCGTCCATGACGATCCATGCATGTTCCAGGCTCACCTGATTGGAGACGGTGGCGGTCCCGATCCGGATCTTGTTGGAAAGGGTCTTGGCGTCGATTTCGTTTTTCTGGACTACCTCTTTGTAAACCACCACTTTTTGTTCCGGGCGCAGTCCGTTGCCCAGCCCCATATTGGCCATAAAGATGAAATCATCCGGGTCTTTGACGGAAACTTTTTTGCTGATGATGAGCCCCTCTGGG
>JAFGUJ010000155.1 GCA_016938595.1 Campylobacterales bacterium
ACGAGACCCCTACCGTCACGTTCGGCTTCTCTCCGATGCAGATGGGAACCAGAAACAAGGCTTCGGGGGCGCTGACCATGACCTATCCCCTTTTCAGTGGTTTTGCCATCAGCGGGTCGGTCGAGAAAGCCAGGCTCAACCATGAAAAAGCAGCCCTGCAGGTGGCGGATCTCAAGCGGAGGCTCTACCTGCAGGCTACCTACCTTTATGCCGCCGCGTCTGCGTCGGATGGCGTTATCGCCGCACTCGAGGAGGCCAAAAAGGCGATGGACGATTCCTACCGCAAAGCCCGTGGTCTCTACGAGAACGGGCTGCTATCCCCCTCGGCGCTCTATACCATAGAAGCCAAAGGATACGCGATCGACGCCGAACTGGCTGAAACGCGCAACCGCAAACAAAGCGCGCTGAACCGTCTCTCCTACCTTGCAGGCGAAGAGGTCACATGCCCGATCCTCCCTCTCGGCGCACTCCTCCCCTCCTCGATCAGCGAGATCAGGGAAACGGCCCTCCAAAGACGCGAAGACCTCATGGCGCTGGCCAAGGCGGTCGGAATGGCCCGCAGCGACACGGTGATCGCCCGCAGCCGCTTCTATCCCGCGGTCGTCGCGAGCGCGGCGCTCAAGCGTCAGGGGGATACTCTTGAACTGAACGGCGACGGATATACCAACGCGGATCAGAGCTATGCGGGGATCGGTGCATCATGGCATCTTTTCGACGGGTTTGCCGACCGGCATACCGTACAAGCGTCCAAGGCGGCCGAAATGGCGGCCGTCGCGGCTCTGGAAGACTACAAACACCAGATTTCGATGGAGATCGACAACACCATGCTGCAGATAGAATCGCTTCAAATCCGCCTCAAAAGCGCTCAGATGGAGGTGAGGGCCGCATCGGAATACGCAAGGCTCACACAGGGGCGTTTTGAAAACCGTCTCTCCAGCGCCGACGAGCTGAGCCGTGCAATCGCCGATCTGGCCGCATCCAAATCCAAAGCGGCTACCATCGAAAGCGAATTGTTTACCCTGAACGCCGCTTTGTGGCTGGAGGGGGGACTGGAATTGTACCGCCACCGATTTCTGCCGCGCCGCGATGTGCTATAATCTTTTAAAAACGGGGATAAACAGTCGTATGAGAAAAAAGATTGCGCTACTGTGCCTGTGTATCCTGCCGTTTGTGTCGGCCGATGCCAAAGAGGAGATCCGTTTCGGTGTTTTTTCCTACCTGGGGGAAGAAAAGACGCGCGAAAAATATCAGCCGCTCGTGGACTATCTAAACCGGCATCTCGAGCCGGAAGTTATCCTGGAAGTGTTGAGCCAGGAAGAGATCAACGACAAAATAGCCCAGGGTAAACTCGACATCGTTACGACCAACCCGACCCATTTTCTGGTGATACGGCAGCGCTACTCTCTGAGCGGCGCCATCGCCACATTGATCAGCGCCAGCGACGAGGTAATACCCTCCAGCAAGCTCGGCGGCGTCATCATCGTTCGGCCGGAGAGCCCTATACTGATACTGAAAGATCTGCGAGGCAAAACGATCGCTGTTCCCAGTACCAGACACATGGGCGGATACCGGGCTCAGGCATACGAACTGCACAATGCAGGCCTCAACCTCGCCGCTATCAAGAACAAGATCATGGAAATGCACGGTTCCCATCAGGAAGTCGTCCACGCCATCCTGGAAGGAAAAGCTCAAGCCGGTTTTATACGCGACGGGATCCTTGAAAAGATGGTTCAAAACGGGGAACTCAGGGAGGATGAAATCCGTATCGTGAACGAGCAAAAGCCGAACGCGCACCCCTACAAAGTCTCGACGAGACTGTATCCCGAATGGCCCGTTTTCGCCCTTCCCCATGCCGATGATGCGGATGTCAAAGCGTTTCTGGCCACCCTGTTGTCATTGCAGCCGGACGATGAGCTGATACGCACGTCGGGGATATACGGGTATGAACTCCCGGCGGATTATCTCAGTGTCGAGGAGCTTTCGCGCACACTGAGGCTTCCGCCGTTCGAAACGGCCGGGGAGATTACGTACGCCGATATCTGGGAACAGCACAAAATCGATATTTTCGTGATCATCCTGGCACTGATACTTGCCGGAATTTTCTATACCAAAGAACGGCGGAGGAACAGACTGTTCGAATCGCTCCTGACCAACATGGCCGACGGTGTCTACGGTGTCGATGACGCAGGCAACTGTATCTGGATCAACCAAAAAGCGCTGGAATTGGTTGGATTTTCCCAGGAAGAGGTGCTGTACCGGGATCAGCACACCCTCTTCCATCACCATGCCGACGGCTGTCCGGTCCATCGTACCCTGGAGGATCGCACGCCGCGCCATGAGGAAGATTATTTCATCCGCAAAGACGGGACGTTGTTTCCTGTCAGTATCACGGTGGCTCCGACTGATGATGGCGGTGCCATCGTGGTTTTCAGGGATATCAGCGATCTTGTCAGCAAACAACAAGCTCTGAAGAAAAGCGAAAACCTTTTCAGGACGCTGTTTGAAATCTTTCCAGACCCCATCGTGATGCTTGATCCCAAAACGCTTCTACCGATACAGTTCAACGCGGCGGCACACATTCAGCTAGGATACAGCGCCGAAGAGTTTGCGCAGCTTCACCTGAACGAGTACGAAGCGGCCGAAAGTCCCGAGGAGACCCAAAAACATGCGCAAGCCCTTTTTACCACCGGCAAGGACGAGTTTGAAACATCCCATCGCGCCAAAGACGGCACCCTGCTCGATGTCATCGTATCGGTTCAGCTGGTCCAGTTCGAAGAAACCCCGTATCTTTTGAGCGTATTCAGGGACATTACGCCGCTGAAAGCGTATCAGCGAGAACTTTCCCGCCAGAAGCAGCGGCTCGACGACATTATCCGGGGGACGAATGCCGGTACGTGGGAATGGAATATCCAAACCGGGGAGGTGGTGGTTAACGAACGGTGGGCGGAGATGATCGGCTATACCCTCGACGAGCTTGCCCCTGTGTCGATCGATACGTGGGTGAAACGCACCCATCCGGATGATCTGGCGGAAGCGCAAAATCGGCTCGGGAAGCATTTTGGCGGCGAGCTGGACTACTACGAATCCGAATGCCGGATGAAACATAAAAATGGGCATTGGATCTGGGTCCTCGACCGGGGGAAAGTGTCCGTATGGA
>JAFGUJ010000020.1 GCA_016938595.1 Campylobacterales bacterium
ACGCGGGCGGGACGCTCGATGCGATCGATCTGAAAGTGACCGATGCGGCGGGAGCCTTTGATACCGACAGTGCCATACCGGCGGTGAACACGGTGGATGATCCAACGCTCGTAGTCGATGATACGGTTGTCACGGATGAAGATGTTGCAACCGACATCGATGTTTTAGTAAACGACACAGATGGTGATGCCAAATCTCCGGTCGTTTCGGTGACTCAGGGAGAGAACGGAACGGTTGAGATCAACGCCGATGGAACCCTCAAATATACTCCGAATTTCAACTGGAGTGGAGCTGACAGTTTCATGTATACCAATGCGGAAGGGAATACCGCAAAAGTCGAGGTAACGGTTAACCCTGTTGCTGATCCTTTGGCAGCCGAGTCCTTTGGAGTGACATTAGGGACGCAAGTGACAACATTTACCACGGGGTTCTTGCAAGATTTAATCGACGGGAATTTTACAAAAAATGCAACCGGGACGACATATACATTTGATTCAGGATTGATCGTAACGGGTTCCAGCGCTTTGAACTGGAACAATGGGCAGGGTATCGGTGTTGGGAATGTCCGGATGGATTATACTGAAGCGATGACATTCACATTGCCGGGTGTGACATCAAACATGCAGATGACCGTTAAAAATGCGGTGGGCGATGAAATTAATGTATCGTTCACTGATCTTGACGGTCATGCTGTATCGATGACGTTTAAAAAGATCACCACGTCCGAAACAGAAGCAACGATTACAATCGATGGGCAATCAACCTTTATCTCAAATAGCGATTGGACGCTATCAAATGGCTCTTATGTCGCTACAGTCGGTGACAATACGATCCACTATTTGATAGATGCCGGTAATGACACAGACAAGGTTGTTTTTGAAAACAAAAATTATTTTGACACATTTGTGATCACGGATGCAGATCAGGGATCGACGAATGGAGACAACGGTTTTAGTATCATGGATATCCAAACCGATGTATTGGCAGGATCGACGCACACCTATCCGGTTCTCATCAGTGGGACCTTGTTCGACACCGACCATAGTGAAAATATAGTGAAAGTCATGTTGAGCGACATGCCCGGTGATGCCGTTTTGAAAATAGACGGAGTTATTGTCAACGGTGTGAACGGAGTATTCGAAATTCCAAATTTTTCAGCAAAACTTGACAATGATGCCTCTGATAACTTTGATGACATCTATTTGACAACAACCCAGTCGGGATTTATTCCAACAATCATCGGCGTCACACAAGATGGAACCGATGAAGCGTACACGATAGTAGGAGGCAACGCAGATTCGGTTTTGGCTGGGTCTGAGGGTAATGATTATATCAGCGGCGGCAGCGGTTCCGATACTATTATCGGCGGCAAGGGGAATGATACTCTTGTTTTCGATGCCTCAGATGCTTTGATTGACGGAGGAGAAGGATTCGATACACTCATTCTGACCACAGATATCGACATGTCTGCGCTGGCGAATAATCCTGTCCGAAACGTTGAGGCGCTTGACATTGCCAATCACCAGATTACTTTGAGCCTGGAAGATGTTCTGACGATGACCGACATCAATCACGATCTGTATATTCTCAAGGACAGCACCGGATCAGTCGTCCTTGCCGATTCGTCACAATGGGCCAAGGCTGCGGAGACGGTTACCGAAACGGTCAACGGCAGCGAACATGTTTGGGATGTGTATCATTCTACGGCGGATGCGACGGTCACACTGAAAATCGACGCAGACACTCAGCATACGCTGTAATTACGCTATCATAAGGGCATGAAAAAGAGTTTTGCCCTTTTCTTCCTCGTGGCGGCGGGTGCCGCTATTCTCTTCAGTACTCCCCAATTCACTATTGCGCAACCGTTTCTGGACAAAATCGAAAGAGAGTATGGTCTGTTTGCCAAGCGGCGGGCGGTTGCGCTTTTGCAGATGATGAACGAGGCGAAGGATCTGGACGAGATGGGGAAACTGGAGAAGGTGAACGATTTTTTCAACATGACTCCGTACGTTTCGGACAAAAAGGTGTGGGGAGCGAGCGATTACTGGGCGACGCGCCTGGAGTTCATCGGCAAGGACAAAGGGGACTGCGAGGATTTCGTCATCGCCAAATACTTCACCCTCAAAGAGCTCGGGGTCCCGACCTCGAAGCTCTTTATGACCTATGCCAAATCGCTGCGCTACAACACGGCCCACCTCGTGCTCACTTACTACGAAACCCCCCGTTCGACGCCGCTGGTCCTGGACAACTACAACTATAAAATCCTCCCCGCGTCGCAGCGCAGTGATCTGGTGCCGATCTACAGTTTCAGCGGGGATGAGCTGTTCAACGCCAAGCAGGCCCAGATCGGGAAACTCGTCCCCGCGTCGACCCGTCAAAAACGTCCCTGGGACGAACTTGTCATCACACAATCCAAGGAGTGACTATGAGCTTATTCAAACAATTGGCGATCATGCTGACCCTATTTCTGGGGATTATCCTCGTATCGGTCATGATGCTGAATTTCAAATCGGCGACCGAGTTTGTCCAGAACCAGCTCTACACCGATGCCAAAAATACCGCCCACTCGCTTGGCCTTTCTTTGTCCAAGGTGGCCGATCCTTCCGACAAGGCGACGATGGAGACGATGATCAATGCGATCTTCGACAGCGGGTACTATGAACGGATCGCATTGAACGGCATAGACGGGAATACCATTTATCTGCGCGAAAACGATGTCGTCGTCCGAGACGTACCCCAGTGGTTCATTGATTCAGTGAGTATCCACAACGTCACTGTCAAGAGTGACATCATGATCGGATGGAATCGTTTTGGAACGCTGGAAGTGAGCGGCCATACGGGGCATGCGTACCGGCAGCTCTATCTGACGTTCGTCGACCTGATCGAAACGTTTGTGCTGATCGGCGCACTGGTTTTCGGAGTCCTCTACCTTCTGTTGTCTCTGAGCCTCAAAGCGCTCGAGCGGATCAAAAAACAGGCGACCGCGATCATCGATAACGAGTTCATCATCGAGCAGAAGATACCATTCACGACGGAATTTCGTTCCGTGACACAGGCGATGAATGCGATGGTTTCGAAGGTGAAGGACATCTTCGACCGCGAGAACGAGACCCTCCGGCGCTATCAGGAACTTCTGTATAAGGATACCGAGACGCATCTGTACAACCGCCGCTATCTCACTGCCAAACTCCCCGATTATCTTCTTGGCGATACGCCGCTCTCATCAGGTGCGTATGCGATGTTCAGTTTCGAAGAGCTGGAGCGGTTCAAACGGGAAATGGGGTATGAGACCTACAACCGTTTCATGAGAGAGTTTGCCGACGAGATGGAGGGGACCTTTGTGGGGCTGCGCAATGTGCTCATCGCGCGGCTCAATGAGAGCGATTTTATCGTTATTGTCCCTTCTGTCGGCGTGGCAGAGGTGCAAGCGAGAGTCGAAAAAGAGCTGGAACGGACCGGCAGCCATGTCGAGATGCTCGATGCGCAGGTGGCAGGCTATCTGAACGTCGGGGGAGGAGTCGGCAGCTACAACGCGAATGATACCCTCAAATCGCTCTTTTCACGCGCAGACCATACCGTTACGCGGGCGAAAGACCGCGGAAGGTTTGCCGCCGTGGCAGATGAGAGTGCGGACGACACCCTTGTTCTCGGACACGAAGAGTGGCGGAACGAACTGCTGAAGAGCATCGAAGAATCGCGAATGGTACTGGCATTCCAGAGTGCCGTCGTGTACACAGACGAAGGGATGAAGGTGATGCATGAAGAGATTCTGCTGCGGCTGCTCGACCGGGAAGGGACGATCCACAGTGCGGGCTATTTCATTCCGGTGGCGACCAGCCTCGGGCTCGTCGATACGCTGGACCGCTACATGATCGGCAAAGTGCTCTCCCATCTGAGAGAAAAATACACTTCGGTTTCCATGGCGATCAACTTGAGCTGCGATTTCATTACCAAGCAGAGCAACCGCGATTGGCTACGGGGAGAGCTCGAGGATTTCCGCCGGCAAAACAGGACTCAGCTGTGGTTCGAGGTGAGCAATGCGGTGGCGCTCAACGAGCCCGAAGCGGTGCAGATCCTTTCATCGATGCTCAAACAGCAGGGGCACCGGTTCGGGATCGATCATTTCGTCCTTCCCGAGAGAGGGGCCGAGTATCTGCAGGCGATCCGCCCCGACTATGTCAAATCCAACGGAACCTATCTGCAGGATATGCTGTACGACAAGGATACGGGTCATGTCCGGGAGAGTTTCAACAATCTGACAAAAAGTATGGGAATCGATGTCATCGCGATCAATATCGAAGATGCCAAACAGATGGAAGAGCTCAAAGCGCTGGGAATCACCCGCTTCCAGGGATCGTACATTGCCCCGGTTACTTTACTCAAATGATGTTATCCACCCATATGAGCAATAAAGTTTCCCGCATCTATCGGATGCGGGAGAAATCACAGAACAGGGTTATTTTTTCTTGCGGGTCAGGACGAATCCCATAATCCCCAGCAGGATCACGAAGATAAGGATATCGATCCCGCTCGTGTTCAGTTCTTCCATGTTTTCTCCTCCAAAAGTTTTTTCATAATTTCGATATGGTAGCTTTCCTGAAAATTAATAAACTCAAAAAACGACGAGAGCTGCTCATCCGTGATAGCTCCGGAAAGGCGGCGGCACTCCTCTTTGGCATTCTCTTCTTCGGTGATGCCGTTGCGGATAAATTTCTTCATGTCGTCGATCTCATAGGTGCGCGGATGAAGTTCGCGCGGCAATCCCAAAATCCCCATCGCGGCCATCATTTCGGCGAATGAGCGCAGATGGAAGTGCGACTCGTCGATCAGATCGGTGAACGAAGAGCTCTGCGTCGCCGTCGTGGCACGGGCGAGTCGGTAAAGGTAGACGAGGATCAGCTCGTACTCCTTGTAGCTCTCCTCAAACAAAAAGAGGGTCAAGGCATCGGTCTGTGCCGGAGTCAGGGGGACATCCGGCCAGACGCGTGAACGGTCGAAGGCGCTCAGGGGAGTTTGCGCACTCTCCAGACTCCGTTCCAGAAAAGAGAGAAAAAAGCGCTCGTCGTGAACCATCCGTTCGCACAGCGGCGTGCCGTCGTAGAGACGGCGGAGTGATCCGATTTCCTCAATCGCGGCACGGATCCCCTCGGCGAGGGTCTTGAATTCTATTCCGAATGTTTTGTCTCGGCCGTAATCGTAGCCGATTCCTTGCGCACAGAGTGTTTCCGAGAGCCATTTGAGGTGGCGGAATTCGATCTGGGAAAACTCGTAGAGGCGGTTTTTGAGCGCGAGATCGGGAGTGGAGAAGGAGAGGAATGACAGGCGGAGCCACAGCTGGTGTTTTGCACGGAAAAGGGCAGAGCTATTCATCCCTCCACCTCGCAGGCCATACCGATTTCGATCGCGTGAAGCTCTTCGGCGGAGCCGCTTTGGCGGTGCTGCTGATGGATCTGCGCCGCTTCGAAGGCGGTCAAAACCATCTGGGCGCAGGCCTGCTGTTTCACCGGCCCCGCAGCCACCTTGTCGCGCAGTTTTTCGGCGGCGGAGAAACCGTAGGCCAGGGTTTCGCCCTTGACCATCTCGGTGAACATCGATCCCAGTACCACCGTGTCGTGGCAGCCGTTGGTCGCGTAGCCGATGTCGCGGATCGTCTCGCCGTCGCAGTTTAGGTAGAGGATGACGAATTCGCCGCTTTGTTCGGAGTGGCCGACTCCCACCCCGGTGGGATTTTCAAGCGGGCCGTAGTTTTTGGGATGCATGAGATGCTCGATGATCTCTTGGTTCAGAGTGTTTTCCATTTGAGGATTATAACGTAGCTTGAACCTCTTTGTAAGAGTATGCACCGTACAATCGCGTTATGAAAGTAACACCCGAACATTTACGCTATTTGCCGACTACCCGCGAGGAGATGGACGCGCGCGGCTGGGATGCGTGCGACGTCATCCTCGTTTCCGGCGACGCCTACATCGACTCCCCCTTTATCGGCGTTGCCGTCGTGGGGCGGATACTGGAGCGGGAAGGGTACCGCGTCGGGATCATCGGACAGCCTGATATACAAAACGATGAAGATATCAAACGGCTCGGGGAACCCCGCCTTTTCTGGGGGGTGAGCGGCGGGAGCGTCGATTCGCTGGTGGCCAACTACACGGCGACCAAAAAATTCCGCAAAAGCGACGACTACACTCCCGGCGGCGTCAACAACGCTCGCCCTGACCGGGCGACGCTGGTCTATACGAACCTGATCCGTAAACACTTCAAAAACACCGTCCCCATCGTGCTGGGGGGGATCGAGGCGAGCCTGCGCCGCGTCACCCATTACGACTACTGGAGCAACAAGCTGCGTAAACCGGTATTGTTTGACTCCAAAGCCGACTACCTGATCTACGGGATGGGGGAGGGGGCGATCGTCGAGCTGCCCAGACGTCTGGCAGCGGGCGAATCGCCGCACGATATCCGGGGGCTGTGTTATATCGCGAAAGAGCCGGTGGAAGGGTATCTGCGGCTGCCCTCGCATCAGGAGTGCCTGGATAACAAAGAGCGTTATATCGATCTGTTCGATATGTTTTACGATAACAACGACCCGATTTCGGCCAAAGGGCTGTGTCAGGAGGTGGACGGACGCTACGCGATCCAGAACCCTCCGGCCGACTACCTCGATGAGGGGGAAATGGACGCGGTGAGCGCCCTCCCTTTTACCCGCGAACTCCACCCCTACCACCGTCCCCAAGGGCCTGTTAAGTGCCTCGAGACGATCAAGTTTTCCATCATGACCCATCAGGGGTGTTGGGGGGAGTGCAACTTCTGCGCGATCGGGGTTCATCAGGGGCGCACCATCCGCACCCGCAGCGAAGAGTCGATTCTGAATGAGGCGAAACAGTTCACCGAATACAGGGATTTCAAAGGGATCATCAGCGACGTCGGGGGACCGACGGCCAACATGTACGGCTACGAGTGCAATAAAAAGCTGAAACACGGCACCTGCGCCCATCAGCGCTGCGTCGACGACACCCACCTGTGCAAATCGATGAAGGTCGACCACACCCGCGTCATCAACCTGCTGCGGCGCCTGCGCGAGGTGCGGGGGATCAAAAAGGCGTTCGTCGCTTCGGGGGTCCGCTACGACCTGATCAATGAGGACAAACGCCAGGGGTACGAGTACCTCAAGGAGATGGTGCGCCACCACATCTCGGGGCAGATGAAGGTCGCCCCAGAACACACCTCGCCGCATGTTCTGCACCTGATGAACAAACCGGGGAAACAGACCCTCGTCGATTTTAAAAAACTTTACGACCGCCTCAACCGCGAGGAGGGGAAAAACCAGTTTCTCACCTACTACCTGATCGCAGCCCACCCCGGATGCACCGAGAAGGACATGCACGATCTGAAGCGGTTCACGAGCGAAGAGCTCAAGATGAATCCCGAGCAGGCCCAGGTGTTCACACCGACTCCGGGGACCTATTCGGCGGTGATGTACTACACCGAGATGGACCCGAAAACGCGCAAAAATATTTTCGTCGAAAAAGACACGGCGCGCAAGGAGAAACAAAAGCAGATCGTTGTTGCAAAGGAGAGTTTCAAGAGCGGCTTTGCGAGCTGACTTACCTCTCTTTTAGCTTCGATTACCTACAATAAGCCCATCAAATAATCAATGTGGAACTTTTTTTGCGTATCGATAAATTTCTCAATGCCGTCAACCTTACCAAACGCCGCGCCGTCGCTCAGGACATGATCACGGAGGGGGTCGTCTACATCAACGGCAAAGCGGTCAAACCGGCCAAAAACGTCGCCGTCGGCGACATCATCACCCTCGTGTATCTCGAAAAGCAGATGCGCTATGAAGTGCTCGCCATCCCCACCGTCAAATCGACCCCGAAATCGGCGCAAAATCTCTACGTCAAGGAACTCTCATGAACCCGACCAAAAGCGATTTCGAAGCCCTTTTCGAGCACCGCATGAGTGATGAGCAGATGCGGGAGTTTCTCCTCTCGCTGACCCTGAACGAAGAGACCTCCCCGCAGATGATCGCCACGGCCGCCGAGGTGATGAAGCGCCATGCACTGACCCTCGATGTTCCCGAAACTTTGAAAGAAAAACTGATCGATGTCGTCGGTACCGGAGGGGATAAAAGCGGAAGTTTCAATGTCAGTTCCACCGTTTCGGTCCTCCTCGCCGCGTGCGGCGCCTATGTCGCCAAACACGGCAACCGCTCAATCACCTCCAAATCGGGGAGCGCCGATGTTCTCGAGCATCTGGGGGTGAAACTCGATATGTCTCCTGAGAAAAGCGCGGCGCTTTTGCAGGAGACGGGATTTGCCTTTTTGTTCGCACAGTATCATCATCCCGCGATGAAGTTCATCATGCCGATCCGTCGCAGCATCCCCGAAAAGACCGTTTTCAATATTCTGGGGCCGCTGACCAACCCCGTTGGGCTCTCCAAAATCCTGCTGGGGGTATTTGATCGGGTATTCGTCCCCAAAATGGCTGAAGCAGCCCAAATGGGGGGGATGAAATCGGCGATCGTCGTCAGCTCACGCGAAAAGATGGACGAAGTGAGCATCAGCGACATCACCTATGCCGCCCATCTGCACGGGGAGACAATCGACTATTTCGAAATCGACCCCGAAGCCCTCGGGATCAAAAAAGCCCCCTTTGAAGCGATTCTCGGAGGAGACGCCGAAAAAAACGCGGAGATTTTCCGCAATGTCCTCAACAACCGTGCGACCGATCCCCAGCGCGACATGGTTCTTATCAACGCCGCCTACGCTCTGATCGCAGACGGAAGGGCGCGTGATGTGCAAGAGGGGCTCGAAATCGCCCGAGAGGGGCTGCAGAGCGGAAAAGCGGCGGCCAAACTGGCGCAAATCATTGAGGTCTCTTCCAAACTATGATGAAGCTGACACTCGAACAGCTGCCGCAGCTGTGTCAAGCGCTTACCGAAGAGCTTCCCCGCGGAGGGATCGTCATTTTGCAGGGGGACCTCTCGAGCGGCAAAACGACGTTTACACAGGCGTTTGCCCGCTATCTTGGGGTGGATGAGGCGGTCACGTCGCCGACCTTCTCGCTCCAGCAGGTGTACGGGGGAAAACTCTACCATTACGACCTCTACAACTACGGGTTTGAGAAATTCCTGAGTCTGGGGATGATGGAAGAGCTTGAGCGTGAAGGGTACCATCTCGTCGAGTGGGGTGACGATACCCTGATCGGCTGGCTGAAACGGGGCGGGTTTGAGACCCTCATCGTCAAAATTACCAAATGCGATGATGAATCGCGCAATTACGAGGTGCAGTGTGCATGAACTGAAAGTAGAAAATCTGGTCAAAACGATCAAAAACCACGAGATCGTCCGGGGGATGAGCATGGAGCTGCGTACCGGCGAGGTCGTTGGTCTTCTGGGACCTAACGGGGCAGGAAAAACAACGACGTTTTACATGATCTGCGGCCTGATCGAAGCGACGGGAGGAAAGGTGTTTATCGACGGCGTCGACGTCTCCGCTCTCCCGCTGCACAAACGCTCGCAGATGGGGATCGGCTATCTGCCTCAGGAAGCGTCGATCTTCAAAGAGCTCACCGTGGAGGAAAACCTGATCATCGCCGCCCAGGCGGGGAAGCTGGATCAAGAGACGCAGGAGGCACGGATCGAAGAGCTGCTGGAGATGTTCAACATCGAACCGATCCGGAACCGCCGCGGGATTAATCTCGGCGGAGGGGAACGCCGGCGTGCAGAGATTGCCAGGGCGCTCGTGAACAAACCCCGTTTCCTCCTGCTGGACGAACCGTTTGCCGGGGTCGATCCGATCGCCGTGATGGACATCCAGAGCGTTATTTCGCAGCTCGTGCAGTACGGTATCGGCGTTTTGATCACTGACCATAACGTCCGTGAGACGCTGGCGGTATGCGACCGCGCCTATGTCATCAAAAACGGCTCACTTCTCGCTTCGGGAACCAGTGACGAGATCGCCCACAACCCGGATGTGCGTCAACATTATCTCGGTGAATCGTTCAAGTTCTAACGTCCATGTTACGGGTAAAGACAAACGTCGAGCTGAAAAACAAGCTCTCCCATACGCTGCGCAACTGGCTCCCGATTCTTCATTCGAGCCTCAGCGATCTTGGGGAAGCGATGGCGCCGTTTGTGGAAAACAATCCCCTGATCGACGTCAAATCGGGGTTCGAGGAGAACTTCGAAGCCCGCATCCCCAAAAAAATCCAGTACGGTTACGTCCAAAACTCCCATTCCGAAGCAATTGAAGCTCTCACGATCCAGCATAAAAGTCTTTATGAAGTGCTCGAAGAACAGATCGATGCTCCCCTGTTTCCGACCCCGCTCTCCCAGCGGATCGGCCGTCATGTGATCGAGAACCTCGATGAGGGGGGATATTATGAAGGGGACAGCGAATCGTTTTGCGCAGAGCAGGGGATCGACGCTGAGCAGTTCGAGAAGATCCGTCTGCGCTTCGTGCATGTCGAACCCGTCGGAATCGGCGCGCGCAATGTCGCCGAATCGTTTTTGTTTCAGCTGGAATCGGCCTCGGTCAGTGACGAGGCGTACACGCTGGCGCGCGAAATGATCGGACGGCTGGACGAGATGGGGCGCTACCGCAAAGAGAGTGCTTTTGCCGAAGCGATGAAGGTGATCGGCAGTTTCAGAAATCCCCCGGCGATTGATTATCTGGAAGATTCGGCCCAGATCGTCCCCGATCTGATGATCACCACCGATCCCGAAGAGGGGATAGAGGTGAAGCTCAACGACCGCTATTATCCGGCCATTACGATTGATGGCGGTTATGGGGTGGACCACCCCTTTGTCCGCGAAAAATTCAAAGAGGCCAAAAGCCTTGTCGATGCGCTGGAGATGCGTAAAGCGACGCTCCACAAAGTGGGGCTGATGATCGTCGAGTATCAGTACGATTTTTTCACCGGGGGAGCGATCCGCCCCCTGACCCTCAAAACACTGGCCGACGAATTCGGCCACAATCCCTCGACGATTTCGCGGGCGATCGCCAACAAATACATTGCGTGCGATCGCGGGGTCTACCCGATGAAGGATTTTTTTACGACGGCGATCGACGAGGATGTCTCCAACGCCGCGATCAAAGAGTACGTGAGCGAACTGGTCAAAAACGAATCCCCCAAAAAACCTCTCAGCGACATGAAACTACTCGAACTGGTGCAGCAAAAATTTAACATAACCATGGTGCGGCGCACGATCGCCAAATACCGAAAACAGCTCGATATTCCCGGATCAAGCGAGCGAAAGCAGCTCTATCTGATCGGGGGGGCGTAATTGGGTTCGATGGAGGCGCTCAAAGCGCTGCTGGATACCGAGGCGGCCTCTCGAAACTGCGCGGAGGAGCTGTGCGACGAACGTCCTGATCCCCTGATGATTGCACGCCGTTTCGGGGATCAGCACAACGCTCTCACTTGTGCCCTGTTTGCCTATGGAAATGCCAAAGCGATCGTTTCTTTTCTGGCCGCGTTCGAGCCGGACCTCATAACACTGGACGAAGAGACGCTCAGGAGCCGGCTGGAGGGGAGATATTACCGTTTTCAAAACACCGAAGACATCGTCCAGTGGTTTGTCACTCTGGGAAGACTCGAAAAATCGGGCGGTGCCGAAAGAACATTTATGGATGGCTATGGGACAAACGGGGTCATCGGAGGGATTTCAAAGCTCATCGAAACCCTCTACGTGCTCAACCCCTACCGTTCGCAAGGATATGAATTTCTGATCGGCAAACCGATCACTTCTGTGTCGAAGGCGTCGGCGATGAAGCGGTGGATGATGTATCTGCGGTGGATGGTCCGGCTTGATGCGCTGGATATGGGGCTGTGGAGAGGGGTGAGCCCCTCGGAACTCATCATGCCGCTCGATACCCACACCTTCAGCGTTTCAAGGTCTCTTGGGTTGCTGGAGCGCAAACAGTGCGATCTGAAAGCGGCCATCGAACTGACCAAAAAACTCAGCCGATTCGATCCCGAAGACCCCCTGAAATACGATTTCGCCCTCTACCGTATCGGGCAGGAGAAAATGGCTTTATAGCCTACTGTGGTGTCAGCGGGGCCGGTTTTCCGACATAGTAGCCCTGGGCGAAATCGATCCCGGCTGATTTGATGTGGTTGAAGAGTCCTTCGGATTCGACGAATTCCGCGACGGTTTTTGCCCCCAGTTTGGAAGCGCATTTGGCGATCGATTCGATGATGGAGGAGCGTCTGGAGTCGCTTTCGAGAAGGCGGATCAGCGAACCGTCGATTTTGATGTAGTCGACTTTGAGGGTGAGAATGTTTTCGATACTCGAATACCCGGTGCCAAAATCGTCGATAGCGATTTTCGCTCCCAATTTCTTCATTCGCCGGATAAAGGCCAGAACAGCCTCGAAATTTTCGATCCCTTCCGATTCGAGGACTTCGAAGACGATCCGGTGTGCCGTGGCGGTACGGAGAATTTCCTCTTCGATGAAGGTTATGGTCTGGGAATCGAGGATGTCGCGGATCGAGAGGTTGACGGAAAATTCTTCGTTTCGGTTTTGAAACGCCTGGCATGCCTGGGCTATGACGGTACGGGTAATCTGGGGATAGACATGGGTCTTTTGGGCGATCCGGATAAAACGGTCCGGCGGAATGATGTTGGAAGATTCGTCCATCATCCGTACGAGGGTTTCGTATTTGTCTATCCTTCCCGTTACGGTGGATACGATCGGTTGATAATAACAGACGATCCGTCCCTCATGCAGTGCTTCATGGATCATCTTGGTCATCGCAATGTTGGCTTGGTATTGTTCTTCAATATGCTTTTCGCTGCTGTAAAAGGCAAAATGTTTTGGGCTCCCTTTGGCTTCATGGAGGGCAATATCGGCATGGGCCAGGGAAATGTCCGGCCCTGGGTCGATGCCGATCGTCACCCCGAGTGAGACGTTTTCCACTCCGGCATTGAAAGGGTGCTCGGCCAGTTTGTGGATCAGGCGGGAAGCCAATGTTTCGAGCTCACCGATCGTATACGCTTCGTCGATCAACAGGGCGAATTCGTCTCCGCTGAGACGGTAGGGGCTGAGGCTGAAGGAGCGGAGCCAGTGCCCGGCCTGGGAGATCAGATGGTCGCCGATGGATGTCCCGAAAAAATCGTTGATCTCTCTGAAATTGCGAAGGTTGAGAATCATCAGCGCATGAAATTGTTTTCGGTCCAAATCGTATTGAAGACAATGGCGGTTGGGGAGCCCGGTGAGAGCATCTTCGAAACTCTGTGAGATAAGCTGCTGGGTTTTTTCTTCGATTTTGTTTTCGAGTATTTCATTTACATCGCGCAGTTTTTCTGTCGCGAGCTTGACATCATGTCGGAGGCGGTTTGCGGTCACTTTGAGAGTACTGCGGTAGATCAGCAACAACGGAAGCGCCCCGAGAAACAGGAGGAGCGATGTCATAGTGGCCTTGAATGCGGCGGCATTGGAAAGTTTTTCGATTCCGTCTGCTTCAATGTCGGCACCGATAACGTAGCGGTGACCTGAGGGTGTGGTGTGGGGGATGTAGAGGCTGCGGAATGTGCCCGATTTCTCCCCGTTTTCGTTCCTATCCCATACAACCTGGTTCGTTTTGAAAGCTTTGATGATATCGGGATTGGCATTGTAGGGATCGTTATAACGGGTGAGATGAATGCCGTTGGAAAGCTCGTTTTGGCGCGCGCTGCTGGAGGTAAAACGGAGCCTCCCCTCAGCGTCCAGCACGAGTGAATAGATATATTCAACTCCCTGCGTATGGGCCAAAGTAGTCAGCGCTTTGATGATATTGGCATCTTCGACCTCTGTGGGAGGGGTACGAAGAATCTGGTCGTGATAACGGTCGCCGATGACGAGATGGGCGCTTTGGGCAGCGCGCTGAAGTGAGGCATTGATCGTGTGATTGATGTGTCGGCGTTCGAGTTCGAAATAATAATACCCCAGCCCGATGAGGGTGAGGATGAAAAAGGAAAAGGCGAAAAAAAACTTTTTGTTATTGTTCTGCATCTTTTGCCTTTAGTCAGGATTTGAACGATTAAGTATATTCCAAAATAATTAAAAAAAACATAGTAGAACATATTAGGCGACGATTGGGCCCATTTTCTAATTATGGTACAATCTCGTCCCAATAACAAAGAGGTTAGACATCGGATGAAAAAAATTTTGATCGTCAGTGACGGAGCCATAGGAAGCCATTTTATCGAACGGGTAATCGGAACCTATACCAGCGAAAACCTCTATTACGTCGTCCATACCCAGGACATAGAATTTGACGGGTACAATCCCGCCCGTTTCAAGTTTTTCCGGTTTGACCCGACCAGTCTCTACAAGATCACCAATCTTTTGAAGATGGATTTCTGGCAGGTCATTTTGATCCTCGAAAACGGCAGCGATCTTGAGCAGACGATCAAAAATATCCGCTCCTTCAAACCCTCTCCCCGGATAATCGCCCTCGATTTGTGGAACGCCCAAAGCCCTGATGATGATATCGAATGGGTCAACATGCAAGAACTGATTGCCGCGAACCTGATCGATTACCTTCCCAATATTCCCGTATTGGCGAAAAATATCGGTCTGGGTTCGGGTGAAATCATGGAAGTTCTGGTCCCTTTCGGAAGTTCGTTTGTCTACCGTCATATCGGCTCGATCGAACAGAAAAACTGGAAAATCGCCGCCATCTACCGTAACCGCCAGCTGATCATCCCCTCCGACAACAAAATGATCCAGCCCAACGACACCCTCGTGCTCGTCGGAGATCCTTCGGTGCTTCGTTCAATTTACCGGGCGATCAAGCGTGAGTTGGGGCAATTCCCCGCACCGTTCGGAAGCCGCCTCTATCTCTATATCGATATGGCTGTCGAGAAAAAAGAGTCGATCATGGCGCTGGTGCGGCGAAGCATCTACGTACAGAAAACATTGCACCAGCCGCTGATTATCAAAGTCATCAATCCCGGTGATATCGACGTGTTACGGATGATTAAAGCGTCGGCAGAGGAAAATGCCACGGTCGAAATATGTTATGCCGCGCAGCCGGACGAGGCGAATATCCTGAATGATATTAAGAAATATCATATCGGTCTTTTTATTGTCTCCCAGACGCTTTTTTCCACCAAATCGATCCGTAAAAAGCTGTATGCCGGGAACGTTCCCGTCCTCAAACTGGCCGACCGTTCTTTTTCATCGTTGCGCGAAAGTGTCGTCATTTTGAGCGAAGAGGGGTATATCGGAAACATTTCCACGACGATTTTCGACGTTTCGTCCCAGTTCGGGTTCAATCTCGAATTGATCGACTACCTCCACGAGGAAGAGGGGAGAAAAGGGGAGATCATCGAGCATTTCAACAACCTCTCGACCATTTTTTCCAAATCGATTCAGGTGATCGAACAGGAAGAAAATCCGATTCAGTCGTTGCGCGAACGGGAAAACTTTCTCCATGTTCTCCCCTTTACTACTAAAATGTTCACGAGCCGTCTGAACGCGTGTTTTTCAACCGATCCGGAGGTCCTCTACCGCAAGCTCGATCGCTATCACCAGCTTTTTATTCCGACGCAAATCTAGGATTTTCACACGTTTTTAAGCCTCCTTTGAGTATTATTGAATTAATAACCCAATAATTTCCAGCAGGCTTTTTTATGACACTACAAATCAATCTTAAACGCGTTGTTGACGACTCCTACCCGGTTCATATCGGTTCTTTGCCGACCATCCAGTGCGAAGGAAAAGTCGCGATCGTGACCAATCCCAAAGTGGCGGGGCTCCATCTGCAAACACTCCTGGCGTGTCTGAGCGCCAAAGAGGTCTACATCATCACCGTCCCCGATGGCGAACAGTACAAAACTCTCGAGACCATCCAGCATATCCTGGACCGGATGTTCGACCACCGGCTCAACCGCAAATCGCTCCTGATCGCGTTCGGCGGCGGGGTGATCGGCGACATGGGGGGATTTGCCGCCAGCCTTTACAACCGCGGCATTGATTTCATCCAGATCCCGACGACGCTGCTCAGCCAGGTCGATGCGAGCGTCGGCGGGAAAACGGGGATCAACAACCGTTTTGGCAAAAACCTGATCGGTGCGTTTCACCAGCCCCGCGCCGTCTACATCGATCCCTCTTTTCTTACAACGCTCCCCTCACGCGAGTTCGGAGCGGGGGTCGCCGAGATCGTCAAAATGGCGGTGACGTTCAACGCTCCGTTTTTCGAATGGCTCGAGCAAAATGACCTGCGCGAGGGGGACAATCTGGTCTATGCCCTGCAAAAAGCGGTCGAGACCAAAGCCGGAGTCGTCGAAGCGGATGAAAAAGAGCAGGGGCTTCGCGCCGCTCTGAACTACGGCCACACCTTCGGCCATGTCATCGAAAACGAGACCTCCTACTCTACCTATCTGCACGGCGAAAGCGTCGCGATCGGGATGGTCATGGCGAACGATCTGGCGTGCGAAGTCGGTCTGATGACGCAGTCTGATGCCGAGCGGGTCAAGAACCTCCTGAGTCGGTACAACCTGCCGCTCGAGTATCCAATCGCCGACGTGGAACGTTTTTACCAGGCCTTTTTCCTCGACAAGAAAAGTGCCGACAGCGCGATCACCTTTATCCTCCCCAGAGGAATCGGCGGCGTGGAGATTACCGATTCGATCCAGGCAGAAACGGTCAAACAGACCCTTTCTAAATTTACCGGGAGAGTGTCGTGAGACGCTGGAGCCTCTTTTTTGTCCTTCTGCTGGTGCTGAATGTTTCGGCATCGGCCGCCCCCGAAGAGAAACCAGAAGAGCAGCCGGTTGAGATTTCCAAAGAGGTGCAAATTCAGCAGACGCAGGATGAAGTAGCCAAAATCCAAAAAGAGCTCTCCAAGGCCAGCAGTATCTGGATCAAAAGCTATAATTCCTACATGGCGTACCAGGAGGCACGCAAGAGCCTGAGGGATGTCAAACGCCGTATCGACGCCCTGGAAAACCGGCGCATGACGGTCGAGCGGAAGCTTGAGATCGAAGCGCTTCAGGCCAAACAGAAAATCCTGACCGATCAGGTCGAACTGCTCAAAGCGCAGGGGACTTCCCCCTTCGTTTCCCTTCTCAAACCCGACGAAGCGGGAGAACTTCCCACGATTACCAACCCGTTTGACATCGTGACGGGGCTCTCCTATGTCAAACGGATCAACGCCCAGTACAAAGAGTACGTTCTGCGCGAAGAGGAGCTTCAGGAGCTGATCGCTTTGCTCGAACGCCAGGTAGCGCTCTACAAAGACCTCATACGCCTGGATTCCAAAGGGGATTACGAAGTGGAACTCGAGGTGACGCTGCTGCAGGTCGAAAAGTTCAAGCTGGCCCTTGAGACCCTCATCTCGACGGCTGAAGTGTATGAAAAACGGATCGAGTCGACCGAAGCGAAAATCAACAAGGAGATCAAAGACCAGATCTACAAACTCCTCAACATTGCCTTAATCGTGGTCGTGCTGTTTGTGATCGCTTTCGTCTTCAAGCGGATCATCAAGCGCTATATTCTCGACAACGAACGCTTCTACATGGCGAACAAGATCGTGACGTTCGTCAATGTAACGCTGATTATCCTGATCCTGCTGTTCAGCTATATCGATAACGTCGGCTATTTCGCGACGGTGCTCGGATTCGCCTCGGCGGGTCTGGCGATCGCGATGCGCGACTGGTTCATGAGCCTGTTGGGGTGGCTCGTGATCGTGGTCGGCGGTGCGATCCACGTCGGCGACCGAGTGCGGTTTGTGAAAGACGGGATGGAATACGTCGGAGATGTGTTGGACATTTCGCTGCAGCGGATGACGCTGATGGAGGATGTCACCCTGACGACCGTCGAGACCAACCGCCGGGCGGGACGGATCATTTTTGTCCCGAACAATTATATCTTCACCTCGATGATCGCCAATTATTCGCACGCGTCGCTCAAAACGGTGTGGGATGGGATTGACATCATGATCACCTTCGATTCGAACCACAAAAAAGCGGTCCACATCGCCAAGGAGATCTGCCGCAAATATTCCAAAGGGTACACCGACATCACCCGTAAGCAGATCAACAAACTTCGCGACCGCTACAGCCTTAAAAACAGCAATGTCGAGCCCCGTATTTTTACTTTTATCGAATCCAACGGGATCAAAGTCAGCGCGTGGTACCTTACCAGCGCCTATGCCACACTGACCCTGCGGAGCACGATTTCGTGCGACATCGTCGATGCGTTCAACGCCGAACCCGATATCACGATTGCCTATCCGACGCAGACGTTTTACACCGCGCCGATCCCCCCCAAACAGCTCCCCGACACGGAGGAAACATGAAGCCAAAAGTCTATTTCAAAACGTTCGGCTGCCGTACCAACCTCTTTGACTCGCAGGTGATGATGGGGGCGCTTCGCGATTACGAGATCACCGAGAACGAAGGGGAGGCCGACATCGTCATCGTCAACTCCTGTACCGTCACCAACGGGGCGGACGTCAGTGTGCGTGGCTACATCAACCAGATGGACAAACAGGGAAAAAAACTTTTTTTGACCGGATGCGGCGCCCATACAAAAGGGGAGAGCCTTTTTGGAGCGAATAAGGTACACGGGGTATTCGGACAGTCGGAGAAGATGAAGATCAACACCCTTCTCTCCAGTGAAAACCGTTTTTACGAGATCGGGGATTTGAACTACGTCGATGACGCGATCGTCGAGGAGTTCGTCGGTAAATCGCGCGCTTTCATCAAAATCCAGGAGGGGTGCAACTTCCGGTGCAGCTACTGCATCATCCCGTTCGTTCGGGGGGATGCGCGGAGCATGGATGAGGGCAAAATCCTCGAGCAGGTCTCCCGCCTGGCTTCCAACGGATTCGGCGAGTTCGTTCTGACCGGAACCAACGTCGGCAGCTACGGGCAGGGGGAAGGGCGTAACATCGCCGAGCTGATGAAGAAGATGTCGCTGATCCGCGGAGTGCGCCGCATCCGCGTGGGGAGCCTGGAGCCGATCCAGGTCAACGAGTCGTTTCGCGAGATTCTGGATGAGCCGTGGCTCGAACGGCACCTCCATATCGCGATTCAGCACAGTTCCAACGAAATGCTGCGCCTCATGAACCGCCGCAACCGGGTTGAAAACGACATCGAACTCTTCGGAATGCTCCACAAAAAAGGATTCGCCCTCGGGACCGATTTTATCGTCGGCCATCCGGGAGAGAGCGACGCCCTGTGGGCAGAGGCGATGGAAAACATCCGTAAGCTGCACCTGACCCATATCCATCCCTTTACCTATTCCAAGCGTGACGGGACGCCAAGCGCGACGATGAAACCGGAGGTGAACGGTGCCGTAGCAGCTGCGAGGATGGCGGAACTGACCCGTCTGATCGAGGAGAACAACCGCACCTTCCGCAAGCGGGTGACGTCACCGCTGGAAGTGCTGATCGAGAGCGGAAACGGCCGGAAATACAGCGGATACGACCAGTATTTCAACAAAGTGGTCGTTGAATCGGACGAGGATCTCAGCGGCAACTGGATCACGCTTGAAAAGTACGAGGTGCACGATGAACATAACCTGGCCCAATTTTAACCGTAACCAGCTGATCCTCCTCGCATCAGGGGGGATCGTTTTGGTGTTGCTCTTGTATGCGCTGCTGCGCGACAGTGCCGATACCGTCAGCCTTGAGCAGGCGAAGGAGCTGATCGAATCGCAGCAGGTTGAAAAAGCGTTTGTCGACGGCGACTACACCTATTTTGCGACCCAAGACGACGGTGTCGTCAAGATCGCCTCCTCACAGCTCCCCCCCCAACTGACGGCCCACATCATCGTGGAATCCAAAGGGGGGAACGGCTGGGGATGGTTTTTCTTCTTTTTTGCCCTGATCGGCGGTGCCGGATACTGGGCATGGAAAAACCGGCTCGGATTCGATGAGGACGAAGTTCCTGCCGAAACCGTGCGCCAGGTCAAAACGGCAGTGGAGCAGAACGAACCGCTCGCCCCCGCGCTCGCCCCGGTCAAGTCGACGGTCCGTTTCAGCGATATCGGCGGTATCGGCGATGTCAAAGATGAGCTCGAGGAGATTATTGATTTTCTCCGCAACCCGAAGCGCTACTATGCCTTCGGTGCCCGCATGCCGCGGGGGGTTCTTCTCGTCGGTCCTCCGGGGGTTGGAAAGACGATGATTGCCAAAGCGGTCGCGGCCGAGGCGGATGTTCCGTTTTTTTACCAGAGCGGTGCCTCATTTGTACAGATTTACGTCGGGATGGGGGCGAAGCGGGTCAGCGAACTTTTCTCCGCCGCCAAGAAAAACGCCCCGGCGATTATTTTTATCGACGAGATCGACGCGGTGGGAAAAAAGCGGGGCGGTGAGCGCAACGACGAGCGCGAAGGGACCCTCAACCAGCTCCTGACAGAGATGGATGGGTTTGAAGACACCAGCGGTATCGTCGTCATCGCTGCGACCAACAACATCGATGTGATGGATTCGGCATTGCTGCGCTCAGGGCGTTTCGACCGCCGCGTTTTTGTGGAACTCCCGACGGCGAGCGAGCGCGAAGCGATCCTGCACAAATACCTCCGCCACATCCCTCACGAACTCTCCATTGCCGACGTTGCGAAAATGACGGTAGGGTTCAACGGCGCTTCATTGGCGGCGCTGACGAACGAAGCGGCCCTTCTGTGTCTGCGCCAGAACGAGATACAGGTACGGATGGAGCATTTTCTCGCTGTCAAGGACAAAGTGATGTTCGGGAAAAAGAAAATCGCGATGCTCACCGAAGAACAGCGGCGTTATCAGGCCCGTTACCAGGCGGGGAAAGTGTTTGCGGCGACATGGTTTGATCTGCCCTATGAGAAGATCTCCCTCAGCAATGACACGATCACCCCTCCGACCGCCGAACCGCTTCTCAAACACGAGATCGAAGCCCACGTAAGGGTCCATCTGGCGGGGATGGCCGCCTCGAAACTCCGCTTCGGCGAACACGCCAGCAATGCTTCTCATGATGTTCAGGCCGCCTCTGAACTCATCCATGCAATGGTGTATGAATACGGCATGGGCCAGTCGCTCGCCCCCTCCGACGAAGAAGAGAGGCTCCTCACCGAACGCCTCTATCAGGAGATATCGGTGCTGCTGGAACGGCACGAGAAAATTGTCGCCCGATTCGAGTCGATTCTCGAAGAGTACGAACAGATCTCCAAAGCGCTGGCCAAGGCGACGATGAATGAGATTTTTTAGCGGTTTTTCTCTCAAAGACGAGAGCCCCTTTTTCGAGCCGTATCTGAAAAAGAGCGATTATACCGTCGCGGGTTTCAGCTACGGAGCGATCAACGCGGCGCGCCATGCGGTAGAGTCGTCGGAGCGGATCGATACGCTCCAGCTTTTTTCCCCCGCCTTTTTCCAGACGAAAAAAGAGTCGTTCCGGAGGCTTCAGATGGGAGGATATCTCAAAGACCCGCAGGGGTACCGGGAACTTTTTCTGGCCAGCTGTTTCGCCCCGTGTCCGGTGGAAGAGATGCAGGAGGGGGAACACGATGCTGCGAGCCTTCACGATCTTCTGTATTTCGAGTGGGACGCGCCGCTGATGGAAGCCATCCGTGCCAAAGGGATCCGGATCGAGGTCTTTCTGGGGTTCGAAGACCGGATTATCGACGTGCAAGGCGCCCGTGATTTTTTTATCCCCCATGCGACGGTGACGTCGATCAAGGGTGCCAACCATTTTTTACAGGAGTGTTTATGATTAAAATCGGTGTCATTACCGCATCCGACCGCGCAAGCGCCGGGATTTACGAGGATATTTCAGGTGTTGCAATCCAGGAGACGATGCGCGAATACCTGAAATCCGAACACGAGATTGTTTACCGCTGCATACCCGATGAACAGAGCGTCATCGAAGAGACGATGATGGAACTGTGCGACGTCGAGGGGTGCTGCCTCGTCGTTACGACGGGAGGAACCGGCCCCGCGCGCCGTGACGTCACCCCCGAAGCGACTGAAAACGTTTGTGAAAAAATGATGCCGGGATTCGGCGAACTGATGCGTCAGGTGAGCCTCAAATACGTCCCGACGGCGATTCTCTCACGCCAGACCGCGGGGATCCGGGGTCACAGCCTCATTATCAACCTACCGGGCAAACCAAAATCGATCCGGGAGTGTCTGGACGCGGTATTCCCCGCCGTTCCCTACTGCATCGATCTGATCCATGGCCCCTATCTGGAGTGCAACGAAGAGGTGATCAAGGCGTTCCGGCCGAAGCAGTAGGCGAAGGAGACGAGAATGAAAACCGTTTCTCTGTTTTTCTTTCTCTCCCTTGTGTGCCTCTCCTCCCTTTTGGGCGATTCCAGTGTCTGGAAGGTGAGTAAAGGGGAAGAAACCCTCTATCTGGGCGGGACGATTCACGTTCTCCGTCCCGGTGATTTTCCGCTGCCGGCCGAATTTGACCGTGCCTATGAGCAGGCTGACACGGTTGTCTTCGAGACCGACCTTGCCGCAACCACCAGCGATGCTTTCGCCGCAGCGCTCTCCCGAAAGATGCTCCTCCCCTCCGGTACAACCCTTTCCCATCTCCTGAAGCGTGAAACGTACGATGCGCTGAGAGACTATCTCGGTTCACAAAAGATCGACATCCACAACGTCGAACGCCTTCGCCCGTGGGCAGTCATGCTCATGATAACGCAGACGGCGCTGGCGCAAAACGGCATCGACCGCGACGGCGTCGATGCCCATTACAGTCGGCGCGCTTCGGCCGATGGGAAAGGACAGCGCTTCCTCGAAACCCCGACAGAGCAGATTGCCCTGATCACCGGTATCGGCGAGGGGGAAGAGGACGCGATGATCACCCAGACGATTCAGGAAACGCAAAGGATTCCGGACATGATCGAGTGGCTGGTCCGCGACTGGCGTGAGGGAGAGATGGCGAGGATCGAGCAGGAACTGGTGCAGGCGATGCGCTCGGATTCCCCGCAGATGTACCACCATGTGCTCAAAGAACGTAACGACGCGTGGCTCCCCCGCCTCATCACCCTGATGCGTGAGGGAAATACGGGATTTGTTCTGGTGGGGGCGATGCACCTGGCCGGTTCGGATGGGCTTCTTGAAAGATTCAAACAGGCGGGGTATGTCGTCGAACATTTCCGTCCCTGATTTCTCCACACTTTCACGTCGATCACATCACGCACGATTCCAAACTTACACAACAAACCTCATATATTCTAAAATGTTATAAAAAAACAACACAAAAACTCGTAATTTTAGGTTCATATAAGCTTCATTATCTATAATCCTATCAAATAAATATCACATTTTCGAATAGGACATCTCAATTACTTCATTACTATTTTTTATATCGGTTGCCTTGCTGGTTTCCTGGTATGACCTCAAATATTCTGTGATTCCCGATCGCCTGATGTTCCCCGCTATGTTGGTGCTGGGGATACTTCTCGCGATGGAGGGGAGATTGACGTGGGAACACGGGGCAGCGGTTGTGCTGGTTTTGGGTGTTTTTGTGATACCGATTGTGATGGGGCTGGCATTCGGAGGGGGCGATCTGCGTTTCGGTGCCTTCAGTGCGATGCTGGTGGGGCTCGAAGGAGTCGGTTATTTTATTGCGTGCGCGGGATTGGCCCATCTGGTCCTGTCGGCGGCGGCGGGGCGGAGAGTATTTCCGTTTGCTCCCGCGATGAGCGTCGGTGCACTGGTATCGTATGGGGTGATGTATGCGTAGGGGTTCTGTGGCAATTGTTCCGTTGCTGATAGCATTGATGCTTTTTTTCTGGTTTATCTGGTTTCTGGGAGGGGAGAACGATTCGCTCCACCGGATCAACAAAGTGCAGCATCTTCACCATCTTCAAGAAGAGCTGGTGATCGCGGCGATGCAGCAGCGCATAGAACTCGAGCAGGCGCATCCGGAGTGGAGCAGTGCACAGCTTGATGCGGCGGTCAATCAGTACGTCAACGACATGATGGCGATCAACAATATACACGAGTAAAAGGGGGAGTCGGATGAGAAAGATAGGGATAGGGGTATGGGTACTGGCGCCGCTGCTCTGCGCCCAGGGTGCCACCACCAGTACGACCTTCGGTAATCGCCTTTCGGCCGGGATGGACGGGCATGGAAATCAGCTCTATACCCAGCAGGTGACGATTGCGACGGAAAACTATGAGGTCGACAGCTTCTGGGATCGCTTTTTTGATCCCGAGAAGAAAACGAAAAACTTCGATCAGCTTTCCACGTCGGCGACGGCCCAGCTCGTCGTCGAAGCCTCCTCGGCGTGTTCGATCGCCGGAAAAGGGGAACTTCCCGCACAGGGGTGCTCCGGGCAGAAGCCGTTTCTGGTGAACAACGAGGCGGTAGACGGCCTCAGCGACGGGGATATGGTGAGCCTGATTTTTCAGCCGGCCAAAGACGACAAAACGGGTACGCTCCTCTACACCAGTACCGATTCCACTCTCCTCTATCCTCTCGATATCGGCCGCAACGGCGAATTCTACCAACCCACCGCATCGGTTCAAAGCGGAAGCCGCCAGACCTTTTTTGGTTTTTTCACCGGTATTTTCGATTTCTTTTTTGACCGCCTGATCGGTGTGGATTTTTTCGGGACCCCGGAGATGGCTGATGCCAAATACGATCCCCGCTCTCCCGAAGCCGAAGACCGCCGTCAGCGCTACATCGCCAACATCATCGCCGGTGTCGATCAGGAACACCGGATGTCGATGCCCTACAAAAGCGACCCTGCCACGCAGGTCGACGCATTTACGCGCCTGAACGATCCCGTATCCCTGCTTCATTACGCCGAAGCGAAAAAATCGACCGAAGCGGATCAGTGTAAATTCATGTTCCTGAACCTCTCTTCGGATGGGCTGATGTGCCGGATGATGAGCGGATTCGGGATGGAGGCATGGATGCCATTTTTTACCAAAGCCAACATCACCGAGCTCGACGTCAATACAATCACGATCGATACCGAAAACGCCCTCCTCGCTGCGGCGGGAAAAGTGAGCGGGGAATCGTACCAGCAGGTCACTGCTTCGACAGACACTCAGAAACTTTCGTTTCTGCAACAGATGGTCAAGCCGATGACAGCGATGATGGACATGATGAAAAACATGTTCTTCGGAACTTCCAAGTCGACGATCGTCGCCGACCCTGTTGAGATCACATACGATCTGAGTGCCAAGCCGATGACCCTGACGCTGGCTGTCACGGATGACGGCACTCAGGTGGACCGGTTCGAGACCTTCAAACTCACAGGGCTGCGCTCGACGTTCGGGGACAGTGTCAACCAGTGTACAGTGAAATACTCCGGTTTTTTTGGGTTCGGAGGGTGGACCGAAACGTTTTATGAATTCAAAGGAACCACTTCAACGACCCGCACCAAAGGCTCGATCAATACCCATGCCGAATGGATCCAGTGGTGTCAGGAAGCCAATGACAATCAGGGAATGTTCGATTACCTGATGGATTGGGAGAGCGGTGGAGTGTTCAACCCGATCAACTGGATGAAGGGGATGTGGAGTGCGATGATGTCGATGTTTTTCGGCGATTACTCGATTACCGACTTCAAAAACGCTCTCAAGCGTGGCCTGATCCTCGATCTGCAAAAAGAGGCACTGAATCCGGTTGATACGCTCAATACCACCAAAATCCGACTGATCAACGTCAAACATTAAGGAAAGAAATGATCATAGCCTACGTTTCCACGATCGAAAAAGAGTGTTTCGACCGCCTGCGCGAGTCTTTCGATGACGTCGTCAATATGGACGGAATCGACGAATTTATCAGTTTTTACGCATCGCACCGGAACCGGGACATTGTCCTCATCTACCGGGTCGAATCGATGGATACGCTCGAAGCGCTTAACAATGTCAATTTTACCAACAACATCTACATTATCGTTATCGGTCCGGAGGATATTAACCTCTCGCTCCGCGCCGGAAAGATGGGGGTGGATAAATACATCGGCCGCGGCGATGTCGATTCGGATATGATCAAAGGGATCGTGCTTCATTCGCAAAACGTGATCAAAGAGCGGCGGGGAAAAAGCAACATCGCCGTTTTTACAGGGATCAGCGGCGGGGTCGGGACCACGACGATCACGATGAACCTCGCGGCGATGATCGCAGCCAAACATCCGGAAAAAAACGTCCTTTTCCTCGATTTCGCCTACACCAAATCGATCTCGAACCTCTTTTTCGATGCGTTCCAGCCGGCCAAAAGCATCATCGACATTGCGACGCTTCCGCGCCTCGATCTCGAAGAGCTGTTTGCCAACGGGCTGATGAAATACGACAAAAACCTCTTTTTCATCCCCGGGATCCAGCGCCACACCGAGCGCGAAATCCTCGAAAAACCCGAAAATATCCAGCGGTTTCTGGGGTTTATCCATTTCGCGAAACAGTTTTTCGACCTGATCCTCATCGACGTCGGGATGTTCGAGGACGTGGAACTCGAAATCGACATCCAGGAGATCGCGGATCAGATTTTTGTCGTTACGGAGCTGAGCATCCCGGCGATGTCGATTCTGAAAACCTACATCGACATCATCGACAAAAGCGGCTGGTACAACAAGACCCATATCCTCGTCAACCGCGAAGACTCTTTCGGGACCGTTACGAGGGAAGAAGCGACCGCGATCCTCTCCAAAGATTCCAACCATAAATTCGAAGTCGATTTTACCCTTCCCAACGACGCGAGACATCTGCGCACGTGCTGGAACGAGGCGATGCTGGTGTGCGAGGAGTTTCCCGAATCGGTGTTCGTCAAGCGCCTCGACGAGATGATCGAGCGCTATTTTTTCACCACCTCGCTGGAACAGTTCGCCGCGATACGGAAAACGTCCGCCACCTTCTTGGATAAGGTGAAACAATGGCTTTAAAAGAGAAGATGCTGCGCCGAACGGTCGATGTCGCCAAAACGACGCTCGTCCATTACACCCGCGACGAGGGGATTGACGAGGATGAGTCGGTACAGGCGTGCCAGGGGTTTTGTTTCCCGATGCTGTACCAAAACGGCGATTACTTCAATCTGGCGTATCGGATCTATGACGAGTTCGTCGAAAAACTCAACCCCAAGGTCCAGCTGACCGAGAAGATGATCCGTGAAGTGGTGGCCAAACACATTGCCGGGTATACCCTCCCCAAAGCGAACCTCAAAACGGAAATCATCGAATTCATCGTCGACAATCTCCTCCGTTACGGCCCGATTTCGGGGATCATTCGTAACGCGGGGCACGACCTGAACGACATCATCATCAATACCAAAGATTACATCGACGTCATTTACGGCGGGCAGACGATCGTCACCCCGTTTCGTTTCCGTTCCGAGAGCGAATTGCGCCGAATCATCAACCGGATGCTCAGCGAATCGAATCGTAAAATCGACGAAGCCCATCCGATCGCCTCGGCGAAACTCGGCGACGGTTCCCGGATCGAAGTGCAGATTCCCCCCGTCGCGGCGAATCTGGACCGGGAGGGGAAACCCGGCTCGTACGTGACGATACGAAAATTCCGGGAGATCCCTTTGCTGTTCGAATCGATGCTTGACGGGGGGCAGGTGGACCTGAAAATGGCCTATTTTCTCCTCAAGGCGGTACAGGGGAAACTCAACATCGTCGTTTCGGGAGGGACGTCGAGCGGGAAGACGACCTTTTTGAACGCGATCACCCGTTTTATCGACGAGGGGGATCAGCTCTTGACGATCGAAGACACCAAAGAGATGAAGCCGCAGATGCCCTGCCACAGCATCCGCTCGTTCGAAGCCCGCACGGAGAACGAAGAGGGGGTCGGGGCGATCACGATCGAGCAGCTGCTCCGCACCGCACTCCGCTCCAGCCCCCGCCGCATCATCGTCGGGGAATGCAGGGGGCCGGAAATCGTCACAATGCTCAACGCGATGAATACGGGGCATCCCGGATCGATGACGACGGTCCATGCCGACGATACGAAAGAGGCGATCATCCGGATCGAAAACATGTTTTTGGAGGCGCGCCCGAGCGCCAACATGACGTTTGTCCGCTCCCAGATCATCAGTGCGGTCGATCTGGTGATCCAGCTGGTCCGTTTTCCCGACGGACGCCGCCGCGTCGTCAAAATATCCGAACCCGAAAAACGGATGGAGGAGAACGGCGTCGTATCGATGCTGGACATTTTCGAATTCAAGCGCGAGGCCCCCACGGGAAGCGTTTCCGATTCGCGGGGGACGTTCCAGGCAATCAGCGCCCCGATCCGTTCGATCACCAAAATGGCCCTCAACGGTATCGAGATGGAAAAAAAGATTTTCGATCCCGAGTTTGTGGTGACCAAAGACATGGTGATTGCCGAGCTGAAGCGTTTCCATCCGGTCCGAATGTGCGGATGGGAAGAACACTACATGAGTGAAATCATCAAAACCAGTTTCCAGGACGGCAAAAGCATTCTGGAACGATGGCCGAACCTGCAACGATGAGCGGATACGTCGTATTAGCGCTGTTGTCGCTGTTCGCCGCGGCAAGCCTGCATTGGTTCGCCGCAGAGGCGCGCCACTATTCCCGGCTGGCCCGTCTGAAAAACATCCTATCGGGCGGATACGAGATCGACGATGATTTCCTGAACCGCAAAACAGAGCATCTGCGCGAAACCAGGTATGAGCAGAAATTCAAAAGAATCCTGAAGCTGGCCGGTCTGGAGCTGAAACTCTGGCAGTTGCACGCGATCGCAGCGGCGCTTTCGGGGATGTTCGGGGCAGCGATCTACCTTTTTTTGCAACACTGGTTCGGGTTTCTCCTGGGGAGTGTCGCAGGGGTGAGTGTTCTGTGGATGTTCCTGAACGCAAAAGTGCTCCGGCGTAAAATAGAGTTCAACCGCTCCTTCATGATCGCCATTTCGGTCCTGGTCAAAATGATGCGTAACGGGATCGGTTTCGAACAGGCCCTTGCCAAATCGGTGAAAGCCTCCAATTCGGCGATGTTCCGAAAGCTGTTCGAGCGTTTTTTGCAGGAGAAAAACCGCATCGGCGAGATCGAGGCCTTTGAAAACATGAATCGGGAGATCGATTCCAAAGAGCTGCGGATTTTTGCCCTGGCCGTCAAAATCGGCCGCGAGAGCGGGGGGCATTTCTCCTCCACCCTCGAAAAAGTGGAGGATACCCTCCGCTACCGGAAAAAAATGCAAGACAAAGTGAGCGTCATAACACGTGAAGCGAATATCGGCTCGTACATGGTCGCTTCGCTGAACGTCCTGCTCTATTTTATGATCGATGTGAATTTCGGCGGAAAAGTGAGCGAGTATTTTTTCACTTCGGAGTGGGGACGATGGCAGCTGCTGGCGATCGGCGTGTGGATGATCGCCGGTCTGATGGTCAACCGCTGGATTACAAGGATTGAACTATGACGGTCTTGATGTTTTTTGCCTTTTTTGCACTGTTGAGTGCGATCGGTTCGTTCGGATACTATGCCTACGATACCTTCATGCGGGACAGGTGGATACGCGAAATCTTCGATGTGAAACAGGCGAATATCCTCGAAGACCAGTCGAGCCGTTTTGAAAAAACACTGCAGCTGAAACTGACCCGTGCCGGCATCGCGAAAAAAGAGCTGATCGAGGTGGCCGTGGGAGGGATTGCCGCCGCTTCTGCCCTGGTCGCGTTGATCTTTATGCTCGATATGTCGTTTTTCATGAACACCGTGTTTGCCGTCGCTGCACTGGGGATCGGACTGGGGACGGCGCCGCTGTATCTGGAGGAACAGATATCCGCCCGGATCAAACGGATCGAGGAGGACCTCTCGATCTTTATCGACCTGCTGATCATCATCCTCGAAGGGGGAGGGGGGCTCAACAACGCGATCGACCAGGTGACCCGCGACGGCGCGAGCGTCATCCGCCGCGATCTGCTGGAGGAGTCGAAGCTGTTCAAAAACGAATACGTCACCTACAGCAGTGAGACCGCCTATGACAACCTGATCCGCCGTACCGGATCGGACGCGATCGCGACGGTCGTGAACTTCATGCGTCTCTCCGAAGAGACGGGGATCGGGGTCAAAACCGTTTTCGAAAACCAGTCGCGCGAGATCAAGGAGCAGGAGATGCTGCAGATCGAAAAAAAAGCGGCCATGATGAACATCAACCTGACGCTGATCATGTTTTTGTTCATCCTGCCGGCGATGATCGCGATGATCGCGTTCCCCATCTCGGCCGATGCGCTGATGAGTGGACTCTAATAAAAGGAAATGTATGAATAAAAAACGAACCGTCGTACTGAGCGTGGGATTTCTCTCCCTGGCCATTTTTGCACTCATCGTGATGGTGATGCTTTACCTGAAAAACAGTGACGCGGCGGATACGGCTGAAAAAAGAGTTGCCGCCTATGTCGCGGCCAAGAACATCGCGGCGGGGCAAAAAATCGCCCTGGATGACATCGAACTCAAATCGTTTCCGGCCGATTATGCCGGAAACGATCCCCTCCCGATGGCCCAGATCGTCGAGCGCTACGCCAGTGTCGCCATCATGAAAAACGATCTGATCGGCACGGAAAAGCTCACCGCGACGCTCCCGCCGCTGCAGGATACGGACGCCAATCACTCCGCGAACACGCCGCCGGCCGAAATAGTCCACGACGCGGTGCATGACGTGATCAGCGTCCCCTTGCATGTCTTCAAAAACCCTGACACCTCGTTGCGCAGGGGAGAGCGGATCGATATCCTCGGGATAGCCGATTACGGCGAAGAGAAACGGCAGTTCGCGACCCGTTACCTCGCCGTCCGTGTGGGGGTTGCAGGCTTCATGAAAAACGGGAAAAAGTCCGACGGGATCGTCTCGGTCACAGTGGATGAAAAAACGAAGGCCGAAACAAAAGTACTGGCCGATGAGATCCTTCTGGACATGCCGCCGCAGGATATCGGCCGCTTTTTGAGCCTCTATTACCGTTCCCAGGAGCTGAACAACGACCGTTCGCACAATCGCGGCAATCTCAACCAGGGGCATATCTGGATGGTCAAATCCAATCCGGAAATCCCCGAGGGTGAGGAAGCCGCCAAGGTGAAAATGATGAGCCCATCCTACACGCCGCCCCGTCCGAAGCCACACTCCTCGCAGCCGGTGCGACCGATGCCGCCGCTCGTTTCGGTGCCCAAGGGGATCGTAACGTATGAGCAATAAACGTCACTGGCGCAGGGGGTTCGGGCTGGCCCAGATCATGGCGCTGATCATCGTCGTGATCCCGACGGCGGCGTTTATGATCACCCTGTTGTTCGATTACTGGACGGCGATGCAGCTGGACAACCGTCTGAAACTGATGAGCCACCGGGCGATCATGGCGATCAACAACGCCGAAACGCTGGGCGCTGCCTATACGCTTCCCGAAGCCGACAGGGAGATCGTCGAGTCCCTGTGTCCTGCAAGCATGAGGGCCCTTGTATTCGCCCGAATGGACGATATGCCCTCCGCTCAGACGCGTATTACGGCACAGGTGATGTATGATCGGTTCAACCACCTGGAGGCCAAAGTGCTCTCATCGACGATCACGTCGTATTCGTATAACGACCAGAACGGATCGTATCTGTTGGAATGCAAATAAAAGGAATGTTATGAAAATCATAGTGATGTTGATGGGGCTGCTGATGGCAGCATGGGGACGCGATCTGGTCGTGTTTGAAAACGAATTTAATCTCTTTACGGCGGACAAGCCGTTCAGTCAGGTCGTCGTCGGAAATCAGGAACTGCTCAAAGCGAGTGTCATGGAAGATGCCGCCAGGCCCAACCGGATATTGAGGCTGTTCGGCAAAAAAAGCGGAAGCACCTCGATGTTGATCCGCTACAACGACAATACGATCGAAAACTATCAAGTCTACGTCAACCAGAACCTTGGGTTCGTGCAGAAGATGCTCAATACCGTCGCCCCGGGAGTGACGCTTCTCCGTGCCGGTGACGGCGCGACGGTGATGGGGGGGCATTTCAGCGATCCCCATCAGAAAAAGAAGGTTCAGGAACTCCTCTCCAGCGCCGGGATCGACGCGAACAAGACGATGGATCTGAGCCAGACGAGTAAAATCGAAAAGATGGTCCGTACCAAACTCTACCTTGTCGCGATCGACAACGACCGGGCCGAAGAGCTCGGCGGGGCGGTAGGGCTCAACTATTTTGCCAAAGACGGCCATATCGTCCTGAACCAGAGCGCCAAAACCTACGCCACCTTCAGCGGGTTCTTACTCGACCAGACGGGGGCGTTCGCCAACACCGGCAAGGCGCTGCTGGCCAACCTCAATTTCCTCCAGTCCAAAGGGGTGGCGAAAATCATGGACGACACGGTGCTGCTGAGCACCGAAGATAAGAATGCATCGTTCCATGTCGGCGGCGAGGTCTACATCCCGGTAGGTATGACGTACAACAGCGCCAATTTCCCGACCATCAACCTCGAGGAAAAAGAGTACGGCCTCCGGCTCACCCTCAAGCCGAAATTTCTGGAAAAAGAGGAGTTCATGGGGATTACGGTCGCGATCACCGACAGCGATTTCGACGAGGACCCCCGCCATCAGGTGCAGCTGGGGGAAAACGTCTTCGTCCCGGCGTTCCGCGCCAAGAACATCTCGACCGACGTTGTCGCCAAAAACGGCCAGGTGATCGCGCTGGGGGGACGCCTCCATACCGAAACCCTCAAGCGCGAGGAGAAAGTCCCGCTGCTGGGAGACATCCCCGTGCTGGGGCACCTGTTTAAACGCAACATCGAATCAGCCAGAGCGAACGATCTCCTTTTTTTCCTCGTCCCCGAGATCATCGATCCCAACGAGCCCCATAGCGATGAGGGGTATTACGGGCGCTTCGTCGATGAGGCGGCTCAGGTACACCGTGATCAGCTCCGGTCCGCCAAACCTGCGGCGAAAGAGCCGCAGGCGTCAACTGCCCCCGAACCGGCCGCTGATATCCGGGAGGTGGCACCGGCAGCCGTCTTCTTCAACGCCGACAGCGAGATTGTTGTGCAGGCGGTAAAAGAGACGCCGGAGGGCTCCGAAGCGCTCCAGGAAGTGACCGCACCGAAGATCTACGTCCGCAGCGCTCCCGGAAACGGAAAACCGGCGGGTGTCTGGGAAAATGGGCACCGTTTCATAGCCGGAAAAGGGGAAATAGAGTCTGATGGGATCGTCTGGACTCTGATTTCGCACGATTGCGCTGCGGAGTGCCGGCTGCTGGAACAGCCACTGTGGATATCCAAAAAATATACGCGTGCGCTGTAGCAAAATAAAATATTTAAAAAAGTGAAAAAAAATTTGCATTGCATAAAAAAAAATGATATACTCTAATCACATTAATATCACAAAAGGAAATACAATGTTGAAAAACGTATGGAGCCGGATCAAATCTCAAAAAGGGATGAGCGGCGTACTGGTCGCATTGCTGCTGGTCGTCGTCGGTGTCGGTCTCGTGGCCGGTGTGAACACGTATCTGAATGCTAAAAAAGACGCGATTGAGACAGCAGGTGATACTGCGATTGCAAACGCTATTACCGATACTACTACAGCGCAGTAATGCAAAAGGGGGCTTTGCCCCTCCTCTTTCTCTTTTCTCTTCACAATCCAACTTTTTTTCATAGTTTTAGTTATTAATAAGATATTAAAAAACATTATGTCATTCTAAAAGGTTATCATCCCGATACGCAGGAGAGGATTATGGACTGGTTGTTGGCCGCTTTTCAGAACCTGCTGAACCGTCTCTACCTGATCCTGTTTCCTCTCTATGCCTCCGATGTGGTCAGTACGAGGATCCATTCGCAGGGGCAGTTTGTCATTTTCGCCCTTAGTCAGGCGGGGGCCTTGATCGCCGCACTGATCGTGTTGTACCTTTATGCGGCCACCTCTTTTCTGATCGGCGCTGGGATGGTGGCGTTCATCGCGGTCATTCTCCTCAACTGCTTTTTCATACGTCTGGGGATCTTCGCATTTGCCACGGCGGCTTTGGTCTTTGCCGGGGCCGCTTTTTGCACCCAGACGCTTCTAATCCTCAAATCCGAGTTGCAGCCGATCATCGTTTACGGTTTTTTCCCCTCGGTGATCGGGGGATTTTTGTTCCTCGGGATCCGGATGGGGAGCATCTATGCGGCGATGTTTGCCCTTTTACTGGTCCTCTATCATCTCCTCTACGATACCGCGCAAATCGAATTTTTCATGCAGATGTGCGCGATTGCCGCGACGTTCATGATCGCTTTTTTTTACGAAATGGCCTCTGCCTACCATATGAATCTTCTCTCGGTGACGCTGGAAAAAATGACGCGGCTGGCCAAAACCGACCAGCTGACCGGGATACTGAACCGATGGGAGTTTTTCTATCAGGCGACCAAAGCGATGAAGGAGCATTCTGAGGGGACGATGATGATGATCGATCTGGACGATTTCAAATCAATCAACGATACGTACGGCCACGGGATCGGCGATCTCGCCCTCAAATCGGTCACCCAGACCATCAAATCCTACATCCGTGAAACCGAACTGTTCGGGCGCATCGGCGGGGAGGAGTTTGCGATACTGCTGCCTGTAGGGCTGCACTCAGCGTACAAACGGGCGGAAGTGATACGTCAGGCTGTTTCCGAACTCCATTTCCATCGGGAAAACGTAGCTTTGAGGCTCAGCATCAGCATCGGAATGACATCGGTGCTGAAAAGCGATACCAGCGTGAGCCAAATACTCAACCGGGCCGACAGGGGGCTCTACAAAGCCAAAGAGAGCGGCAAGAACGTCACCGTCATCTGGAACGACTGAGAACCTCTACCTCTGGTAGTAGTCGGACTTTTGGGGACGGCTGAAAAGGTATCCCTGATAGAGGTTGCATCCCATTTCTCTGAGCGCTTCGAACTGCTCGTGCGTTTCCACCCCCTCGGCGATCACTTCCAGGCCGAACGCATCGGCGATCGCGATCATGGTCTGGATGATCGTCCGATCGGACGCGCTTTCGGGGAGTGCTTTGACAAACGACTGGTCGATTTTCAGTTCATCGATCGGGAGATGCTTCAGATAGGAGAGGCTCGAATACCCCGTACCGAAATCATCGATCGAGAGGGTGAAACCGATGGATTTAAGCTCATTGATTTTTTCCATCGCTGCTCCCGCATCGCGGATCAGGAGCCCTTCGGTCAGTTCAAGCCGGAGCTTGGCCGGATCGATGGGGATATCGGAGAGAAGGCGTTTGAGGTGAGGGACGAAATCGGCCTGTTCAAACTGCCGCGGGCTGACGTTGACCGAGATGCGCCACGCGTGCCGGATCGGATCGCTGCTCCACAGGAGGATTTGACCGGCCGCCTGTTCCAGAATCCATTGCCCCAGAGGCAGGATGAGACCCGATTCTTCGGCCAACGGTATGAACTGCGCCGGCGAAACCGCTCCGTGTTTGGGATGGTCCCACCGCAGGAGCATTTCGACGCCGACGGTGACCGCTTGAGGATCGACCTGCTCCTGATAGGCCAGATACAAGGCCCGCTGTTCGACGGCGACCCGGAGCTCCTGCACCATTTTGGCCTGCGCCGCCATCGTCTCCTGCAGCGCCGCGTCGTAAAAGCGGTAGGTGTTGCGTCCGCTGTTTTTGGCGGCATACATCGCACTGTCGGCATAGGCAAAGAGTTCGTTCGCATCGATTCGTTCGCCGTCGAATAAGACGATACCGACACTGGCGGTCAGATAAAAGGGTTCGTTGTCGAGGAAAAACGGTTCTTTGGCGATGTCCAGGATTTTCTGGGCGTTTGATTGCGCCACGTTTGCCGCGGCGTGCGGATCGGAGGCGATGTTTTCGATCAGAATGACGAATTCGTCGCCTCCGAAGCGGGCAACCGTATCGGACTGGCGCAGATGGGATACGAGCCTTTCCCCCATTTGATTAAGAATGTTGTCACCGTTAAAATGCCCTTTGAGATCGTTGAGGCCTTTGAAGTTGTCAAGGTCGATGAAGAGGAGGGCGCCGTAGCGGTGGGTGCGAGCACTTACTTTCATCGCCTGGGCGAACCGTTCCATCAGTAAGTGGCGGTTGGGCAGCCCTGTCAGGGGATCGTAATAGGAGAGCCTCTGTATATCGTCTTGCTGGAAAAACGAATTGATGGCGAAGCCAAGATCGCCGGAAAGTTCATTGATCATCGCTTTTTCTTCTTCACCGAAACCTTCTGTCTGGGCCGTGCAGATGGTCATGACACCGAACGCATCGGCCGAAAAATTGTCTTTTCTCAGCGGGGTGGTATAAAGGGAGGTGATGCCGTACCGGCCGATATTCTGCCGGCACTGCTCCGTTAATTCGGATCGTACATCAGCAAGGATAAAAGGACGGTTCTCCTCCATGGCCCTGCGTTCGATCGGAAGGGTCTCCCACTCCCCATCGATTCCGTAGACCGCTTTTGCCCGTAGCTCTCCACCTTCAAACAGTGAAATAGCAACCCAGGAGAAAGTAGGGTTGGCTGCGAGGCATTTGGCGGTGGATCGGATCAGCTCATCCAGAGATTGCGAGGTGATCAGGATCTGATTGCTGTCCGCAACGGTGCGAAGGATGGAAAAAAGGTATTGCTGACGCTGATAGGCTTCCTCCAGCTCATTGGCTTTGTCCGCAAGCTCGAGGGTCTGGCGGCGGACTTCGGATTTGAGTTGCTGTTTGGATTTTATGTCGCGGCGGGTGAGCTCACGTATCGCATAATAGATCAGCCCCAGTAAAAAGAGGATGATGCTCCACCCGAACAGGGCCTCTTTCAAAAAAATCGACAGGCTGTGTTCGCTCAGCTCTTCCTTGGGGATTTTGATGCTGGTCAGCCCCCTGATATCCCCGACGTTGTAGCCATAGGCGCTGTCGTAACGGCGGGCGATGTAGGGGAGCACCTCCTCTTTTTTCCCGTGGCACTGGATGCAATAGGGCTCGATTTTGATCGGCGAGGCGTAAAAAAAATACTCCTTTCCGTTTTGGGTGATGGTGGTGAAACGCTCTTTGAGTTCGGGGTTTTCGGCAAAATGCCGCATCGCTTCGAGTTCGTGCGAATCGGCCGCATTGGAGGGATTGCGCGGACGGTCGCTGACGTTGCGGATGGAGGTACCGTCAAAGGATCGTTTGGAAAATTCATCGCTGATGAGGGCGGCGGCATGGGCGGGGAGGAAACCGACCGTCGAATCGTTCAGATCCAGCCCGCTGGAGAGGAACTGGTGGTGGTAGACAAAGCGCATGGAGTTGAAATAGGCTTGCAGCGTGTGGGCACGGCTTACGGCCCTGGTCTCGACCAGTTGCTGGTTTTGATGGTAGAGGTAGAGGGTGATGAGAAGCGTCGCGCCGGCAATGAATGCGGCAATGATCCAAAAAAGCTGTTTCGTCAGATTCAAATGGCCCATTTTTTTCCTCTATACTGGTGAGGAACATTATAGTCTTAAAATGTTAACAAATGTGTTTAAACGTAGAAATTAATTCTTGGAATGAAATATAAGAAAGTTTTTGGAAGGAGAAGAGGGATTCCCGCGGCCGGGAATCAAGCGATTTAGACGAAATCGACTTTTGTGACGTGATGGCCCAGCCCGAGTTCGGCCGGGGTGCAGCCCAGAGCCAATCCTACCATCTGCGGCATGTGCAGGACGGGGAGTTTGACGTCGCGGCCGATTGCCTTGGAAGCGTTGTGGTGCTGGACGTCGAGTTTGAGATGACACAGAGGGCAGGGGGTGACCATCCAGTCTGCGTTGGCATCCATTGCACCTGCGATCGCGTTACCGGTCAGCACCGCTGCCGTTTTGGGGGCCTGAAGCTCGGCGTGGAAACCGCAGCATTTGTTTTTCTCTTCGTAATCGACGTTGACACCGCCGCACGCGATGATCAGATCATCAAGCGAGGTCGGGTTGTAGGGGTTTTCACCGCCGTTGGAGAGGTTTTGAAGCTCTGAGGGACGGATGTTGTGGCATCCGTAGAACGGTGCGATGTTGAACTGGCTCAGCGGAACCTGTACTTTGGCCGCGAGGTTTTCGAGTCCGTAGTCCTGGATCAGGGCGTAGAGGAAGTGGGTCACCTCGCTGCTCCCCTTGTACTCCAGCCCCACTTCGGCCAGTTTCGCATTGACGCGCGCTTTGAGCTCGGGGTTGGTGTCGAGGCGGTGTTTGGTCATCGCCGTGTTGAGCTGGCAGGT
The DNA here is from genome assembly GCA_016938595.1 of Campylobacterales bacterium. Taxonomy (GTDB): domain Bacteria; phylum Campylobacterota; class Campylobacteria; order Campylobacterales; family Sulfurimonadaceae; genus Sulfuricurvum. Next base: position 38,024 of record JAFGUJ010000020.1, read on the forward strand.
ATTACAGATCGTTACCATCGTCAGACCCAGTTTTTCCGCATAGCAGATGTTGCGGGCATTGAGGACGAGCGAGAGGAAATCGTCGTAATCCTGCAGGTGAGACGCGCCGCAGCAGGTCGCTTCGTCCAGCAAGACGAGTTCAATCCCCAGTTTGTCCGCGATCGCCAATGTCGATTTTAGAAGCTCCGGGGTACTTTCACGTGCCGTACATCCGGTATAAAGGGCGTATTTGAGTTTTTCCATAATCAGCTCCTAGAATTTGACAGTCGATGAAGATTTGATCAGTTTTTTCACTTCATCGAGGTTTTTGGATTTTGGCATGTTCCACGGCATGACAATTTTGCCGTTTTTCCACATGGCGATCGCTTCGGGAAGGTGTTTCATAACGCCGATGTTTCCTTCGGAGTAGCGTACCAGTTCCCCTTCGTCGAGCAGACCGTGTTTGTCAATTGAGTGGGCAAAACCGACGGCATGACGGGTGGCGACGTTATTTTTCGCCACACCGGCTTCAAAAATCATGTTGTGAAGCTTGGTGATTTTTTCGATCGGGTTGACCTCTTTGGGGCACACCTGCGCACACTCCATACATTTGACACAGTCCCAGACCCCCTGGGCTTCTTCGTTGACGATGTTCAGACGCTCTACGGATGCATTGTCCCGGACGTCGGCGGCGAAACGGTAGGCCGCGGCAAACGCGGCAGGACCAAAATACTGCTCGTTGATTTCGAGTGACGGACAGGAGTAGTGGCATGCACCGCACTGGATGCAGTAGTCGGCTTCGAGGAGCTTCTCGGCATCGTGGGGGCTGACGAGGTTTTCCTGCGCCGGGTGTTCGGCGATGTCGGCTTCCACGTAGGGCTTGATCGCCGCGTGTTTGTCCCAGAAATCTTTTTTGTCGATGATGAGGTCTTTAATGGCGCGTTTGGTGCTGAGCGGTTCGATCACCAGTTCGTTGCCGAAGACGTCGATCATGTCGAAAAGGCGTGTTTTACAGGCGAGGACGGCTTTGCCGCTTACTTTGATCGCACAGACGCCGCAGATACCGTGGCGGCAGCTCCGGCGGTAGGAGAGACTTCCGTCGTGATCCCATTTGATCCGGTTGAGGATGTCGAGGACGACCTCTTCGTGAGTGACATCGAGAGTGTAGGTGTTGTAATAGGGGAGGTAATCGGTCTCTTCATTGAAACGGAAAACCTTGAACGTCACCTGTTGCGTTTGTAGTGTATCCATGTCGCTCTCCTTAATATGATCGTGCTTTGACTTCATGGCGGCCGAGGGTGACGTCCATGTAATCGAGGGTAATGTTGCCGTTTTCATCCATGTAGGCCATCGTGTGCTTCAGGAATTTTTCGTCATCACGGGTCGGGAAATCCTCACGGTAGTGGGCTCCGCGGCTCTCTTTGCGCTCAAGGGCACTGGCGACGATAAACGCGGAGTAGTCGAGCATGTGTCCCAGCTCGATCGCCTCCTGGAGTTCCGTGTTGAAGATTTTCGATTTGTCCGAAATTCGGATGTTTTTGTAGCGAGCACGGAGCTCTTTCAAAATTTCCATTTGTTTCGTCAACGTTTCAGCGGTACGGAAAACGCCGGCATTGTCGGTCATTGACTCCTGAAGTTCGTTGCGCAGTGCGCTGACCGATTCCTGGCCGTTGTTGGTCAGAACCCACTCCATCTCATCGATCATCCGCTGTGCGTCTGCTTCGCTCGCCTGCATGAGCGGGATGCTGTCGACTTCCTCGATCATCGTTTTCCCGACGAAACGGCCGAACAGCAACGCTTCGAGAACCGAATTGGCTCCGAGGCGGTTGGCGCCGTGGACGCTGGAACATGAACATTCGCCTGCCGCGTAGAACCCTTCGACGAACTCGGTGTTGTTTTTGCGGACGTGTCCCTCTTTGTCCATCGGGATACCCCCCATAGAATAGTGGGCCGTCGCGGAAATGAGGATCGGTTCTTTGATCATGTCAAGACCAAGGAAGGTAATCGCAAGGTCGCGAAGTTCCGGGAGGCGTTCCATGATCTTCTCTTTGCCCAGGTGGACCAGATCGATGTAGACGGCGTCTTTGCGCGGTCCGACACCGCGTCCTTCGCGGATCTCCTGGATGATGGCGCGTGCGACTACGTCGCGTGAAGCGAGCTCCATCGCGTTGGGGGCGTATTTCTCCATAAAGCGCTCACCCAGGGAGTTGAGGAGTTTTCCTCCCTCGCCGCGGGCTGCTTCGGAGATGAGGACGCCGTTTCCTGAAAGCCCCGATGGGTGGAACTGGACGAACTCCATGTCCTCCAGCGGCAATCCGTGACGTGCGACAAGCGAGAGGCCGTCACCCGTATTGGCGTGGGCGTTTGAGTTGATTTTGAACGCTCTGGCGTATCCGCCGGTCGCGAACATGACCGCTTTGGCGTTGAAGATTGCTTTTTCACTGTTGCGGATGTTGTAAGCGGCCACTCCGTAGACTTTTCCGTCACGGTAAAGAAGGTCGGCAACATACCATTCGTCCCAGAATTCCACCCCTTCGCGGAACGCCTGCTCGTAAATCGTTTGAAGCAGGGTAAGACCCGTACGGTCTTTGGCGAAACAGGCGCGCGGCGAAGATTGTCCGCCGAACGGGCGCTGAGCGATGGTTCCGTCTTCATTACGGCTGAACGCCGCACCCATCCGTTCCGCCCAGCGGATAGTTTCGGGAGCTTTTTCACACATGAACTGGACGACGTCCTGGTCGGCAAGATAATCAGAACCTTTGACGGTGTCAAACTCGTGGAGCTCGACACTGTCCTGATCGCTGAACGCGGCATTGATTCCACCCTGCGCCGCACCGGAGTGGCTCCGCAATGGGTGTAGTTTCGTGATAACGGCAACTTTTTTACCGTTTTTCTGCAACTCGCGAGCCGCGGCACATCCGGCCAAACCGGCTCCGACAATTACCGCATCATAAGTATAAATGGGAATACTCATACGCCTTCCTTGATTAAAATCTGTGGACGATTATAGCGCGCCGCTCCTTGGGCAAGATTAAAACGGGTTGCGAACCTTTTGATAGGGGCAAAGTGGGAAAAACTGTCCAAAATAGTAACAATAAAAGAGTCTTTTCCACTCAAAATGGGTGGAAAAGTTACAATTAGCAGGGAAAATCAGTGGAAAACGTCGAGCTTGTCCCGCAGCTGTGCGACGCGGTTCCCGCCGTTCGCTTTGGCCTTTTCGATCAGTTTGAGGGTGTCTTCTATGCTCTCGTCGATGTTTTTGTTCGGGGTTTTGAGAAGGAATCCCGCACTGAGGGTGATCCGCATCTCTCCGCGGGAGGTGGGGAAAGCGGAGGCTTCGACCAGGCGGACGATGTCCTCGCACTCATCCAATGCTGTATGTTTAGCGTTTCGGGTAAGGACAAAAACGATACGGTCTCCCTCGGTATGGCCAATCGCGTCGAGGGGTTGTTCGTACAGGGAGACGATCTCTCCGATTTTTTTCACCATGGCACCTCTGTCCTCATCGGAGAGAGAAGCGATCCGTTCAGCGTATCCGTCAATTTCGAACTGGCAGACGAAAACGCTGTTCCCCCCTTTGCCCGGTTTTTTGCTGTTCAGCACCGCAATGAGCCCTTTTTCATTGTTAAGTCCGCTGAACGGGTGGATGAGATTGGGGGCTGCAGATATCTGTCCGGACTGGCGGGCGAGGCGTTTGAGAACGTAATCGATTTCGCGCGTGTACGCCTCTTTTTTACCTCCATGGACGTCTACCGAACAGACGCGGTGGATATCGCGGTAAATCTGCCGGAGGCGGTGGCTGTAGAAGAAAAAGACCCCCAGACCGACACAAAAGACGAATAGGGCGGTTATCTTGGCGGTTGCAATCGATTGGGTGATGATATGAATCTGATAATCAACCATCCGGTCGATGTCGCTCAAGTAGGCAGTCCGAGCGTTCATCATCCTCTCCCGGTTCGCATCGGCTCCGGTGGCAGAGGATTCGGACCATATCAGGGCATTGTCCTGAAACGTTTGCGACGACAGGCTCAGTGATCTTAGCAGAGAGGCCTGTTCTTCGTTGGAATTGATCAACGCATCGAACAGGGCCTCTTCTCCCGAGAGCTTGACGGAGAGGGTGATCTCGGAAACTGCGCCGTTGATGTGAATCGCCGCCATCCTCGGATCGCTCATGTCGCTGCTGATGATCTTCTCGATCAACAGGTGCTGATTTTTGAGCGCTCCGAGCCGCTCACCGTACTGGGAAATGTGAAACAGCTGCAGGGTGAGGAGAAACACTCCCGCACCCAGGAACAGCAACATCATCCGGAGGTTGAAGAAAACTTTTCGTATGGAAATATGCATGGTATTCTCTCATTCCTTTCTAGGGTGTTAAAGCCACAATAAAGGGCATTCTATCACAAACCGGGGCAAATAAAAAAAACTTAACGCTTCCGTAATCACATTTTGACTATAATAATTGTTTTAGTGATCTTGACAAAAGCAGCGGTGGACGGTGAACGCAGAATATTATTTTATTGATGCTTTTAGAACCCCACGGACGCGGATCGGCGATGACGGTGCGTGGATCGGGGAGTGGGTTTACAGCAAAGATCTTTTTTTCGAGAACGTCCATTTCAAACGCGACTGGCTGACCCCCTTTCAAATCGGATACAAGGCGATGATCGTCAACATCTCCGATGCGGTCGCGATGAATGCGGTTCCCCGATACGCCCTGCTGGGGGTGGCAATGCCCAAGTCGATGAGCCTGCACCAGATGCAGGAACTCGCATCGGGAATCAAAGAAGCCGCCGACGCGTTCGGGATCGAAATCATCGGCGGCGACACGATCGGAAACGTCAAGCTCGACCTCTCTGTCACGATCGTTTCGCAAAGCGACGGGAAAGCGCTGACGAGGGCGGGGCTCAAAGAGGGGGATATGCTGGCTTACACGGGGAAAATCGGTGATTCGGGGAGGCAGCTGCGCTATCTGCTCTCCGGAGGCAGAATCCATACCAAAAGCCGCTTCGCCGTCCCGACGCTGCGCCAGAGCTTTGTTCGCAAAGCGCGGCCGTACCTGCGGTGCGGGATGGATATTTCAGACGGTCTTTACAGCGATGTCGAGAAGCTCTGCCGTGCCAACCGCAAAGGGATCGCGTTTCGGAAGAACATACGCAAAAAAATCGGCTGCAGCGGGGAAGAGTACGAAATGCTCATCGCTTATGCGCCCCGCCATGCCAAAACGCTTCGGCGCCTTTCCGCACTGACCCGGACTCCGCTCCATACGATCGGACGGGTCAAGCGGGGGACATTCACCAACCGCTGCAAAGCGCACCATTTCTAGGAGTTTCATGGAACGTCAGTATTATCTTCCCCACAGCCCGATCGAGTTTCACTTCCGGCAGTCCCCGCGCGATTTTGTCGTCGACGAAATCCCCCTCTACCCTTTCAGCGGGGAGGGGGAACACCTCGTACTGCATGTGCGGAAAAAGAACCTCTCCACCTGGCAGATGGTCGACATTTTCAGCAACCATCTGGGGATCAAGGGGCGCGACATAGGTTACGCCGGTCTCAAGGACAAGAACGCCCAGACGAAGCAGTATATCTCGCTTCCCCGCAAATACGAGGAGGCGCTGGAGCGCTTTGAACACGAAGGGATCAAAATCCTCTCCAAAACCTACCACAACAACAAAATACGGGTGGGACATCTAAAGGGAAATCGCTTTTTTATCCGTCTCAAAAAAGTGACCCCCGTCGCGGCGTCGAAGATTTCCGAGGCGCTTCGGATGATCAAGTTGCACGGGATGCCCAACTATTTCGGATTTCAGCGTTTCGGTCTGGACGGCGAAAACTACAAAAAAGGCTCGGCGATTTTGGCTGGAACCCTCAAAGAGAAAAACAAAAAACTGGCGCAGTTTTACGTCAATGCCTACCAGAGCTACCTGTTCAATGACTGGCTGAGCCGCCGGATCGAAATCTCCAAACTGGTGGATGCTTTCAGCGTTCAGGAACTTTCTTCGATCGTCTCCCTCCCCAAAGAGGAGTGTGAAGCGATGAAAGAGCAGAAACACCCTTTCAAACTGATCCACGGGGATGTGATGATGCACTATCCCTACGGGCGGCTGTTTCACTACGTCGACGCAACGGAGCCGGAGCGTTTCCGCTCCCGTGATATTTCGGTCAGCGGTCTGCTGAGCGGCAAACGTGCCACCCGGGCCGAAGGGCTTGCCGGCGAGATCGAAAAAAACTACGATACGATCACGAGCGGCATCGACGGCGCCCGCCGCTACGGCTGGATTTTCCCCGAAGAGGTGGAGGGGGAGTACAAGGAGCAGGAAGCGTGGTATGAACTCCATTTCACCCTTCCCAAAGGTTCCTACGCGACCGTGCTGATCGAAGAGATCGCCAAACGCGCTATCCAAACCGACGAATATCAGGAGTAGACCTTGAAACAACATTTTACCTCGGCACTTTCGCAGGCTTTCGGCCGTTTTGCGTCCAAAAAGCATTCACCTTCGGCGCAGAAAATCATCAATCGCAGCTATGTACGGATGATGGGACTGGATATGGGCGAATTCGAATCTCCCGAAACCTATCCGACCCTCAATGCCCTGTTCACCCGCAAATTCCGGCTCATGCGCCCTTTCTCGGACGATCCTGCGGCGATGATCAGCCCGTGCGATTCTCTGATCACCGAGTGCGGAACGATCGAAAACGGTCTTGCTTTGCAGATCAAGGGGATGAGTTATTCGGTCGATGAGGTTTTGGGTGAATACATCTCCTTAGAGTCCAAAGAAGCGGTACGAGATGGGGTATTTGCCAATTTCTATCTCTCGCCGCGCGATTACCATCGCTATCATGCCCCGATCGATATGAAGGTGCTCAAAGCGGTCCATATTCCGGGCAAACTCTATCCCGTCAATATCCCCTCGCTCAACAAAAGGGTGAACCTTTTTATCGAAAACGAGCGGGTGGTGATGGAGTGTCTGAGCCGCGAGGGGAAACGGTTTTTTCTGATCCTCGTGGGCGCTTTGAATGTCGGGAAAATGGAGGTGAGTTTTGAGCCCCGTATCCAGACCAATCAGGATGCCTCCCCGAGTGTCCATTCCTATAGCGATCTTTGGCTCGCCAAAGGGGAAGATTTCGGATGTTTCCAGATGGGGTCGACGATTGTGATGCTTTGCGAGAAGGGGATGATCGATCTGAATATCGAAGCCGCCCAGAACGTCCGTTTCGGCCAGACGATCGCGGAGGTCAATTTCTGAAGAGGATGTTCAGACGGGTATGAAGATGCCCGTCTTCTTCGTAGATGTCGATGGCGCTCTCAATCGGGGGATGGAGTTTCGCCAATACTCCCTGCAGTGAATGGAAAAGGTGGATGAATTTCGGGAACATCGGCGCGGCAATGTAATCGATGTGGCCGGCTTTGATGATGCTGGCGATGGAAGCGATGGCACTGTAGTAGACCGTTTTGTTCACCGCCCGGTTGACACGGTACGTGTGCATCAGCCGGATGTTTTTGATCAATACTTCCCGCTCTTCATCGCTCAGAAGTTTGTTCGTTTGCGCCCGCTCGAGCTCTTCGCGCAGTTCCTGCTCGGCCGTATGGCGCCGCATCTGCATCTCCTGATCGATCAGGGGATCGTGCAGGCGGATCGCAGAGAGAATCTCATCTGCGGGGAGCGGTTTGCCTGAGGCGATGTAGGAGTAGCGCTTCTCTGCGACATATTCGTGATCGAGGGCCTGGATCAGCTCGGCGGCGATACTGAGGTAGACGAACTTGTCCTCTTTATTGAGGTCGAATTCGATCCCGTGGGCTGAAATCAACGGTTTTGGCCCGGCGTATCGAAGGGGCATATAGAACTCCTCTATTGCTTAGACGTTGAAGCGGAAATGCATGATGTCGCCGTCTGCGACGATGTACTCTTTCCCCTCCAGACGCATTTTTCCGGCTTCTTTGGCTTTGGCTTCCCCGCCGCAGGAGACGAAGTCATCGTAGCCGATCACTTCGGCGCGGATGAACCCTTTTTCAAAATCGTTGTGGATGACGGCGGCCGCTTTGGGAGCGGTCGTGTTTTTGTGGATCGTCCAGGCGCGGACCTCTTTGACCCCGGCGGTGAAGTAGCTCATCAGCCCCAGTTTGTCGAACCCTTTGCGGATGATCTGCTCCAGCCCCGATTCCTCGACGCCCATATCGCGGAGGAATTCGTTGCGCTCATCGTCATCCATCCCCACGAGTTCTTCTTCGATTTTGGCGCAGAGTTTGATCACTTCGCATCCGTTTTTCTCGGCATGGGCCCGCAGCGCGGTGACGTAGTCGTTGTCTTCAGTGAGTCCGTCTTCGTCGACATTGGCACCGTACATGATCTCTTTGGCGCTCAGGAGGCGCACTTCGCGGTTGAGTTTATCAAACATTTCGCTGTCGGCTTTGGGGAAGTTGCGGGCAAGGTTCCCCTCGGCGAGGTATTCGGCGAGTTCTTCGGCAAACTCCGCCATTGCGGCCGCTTCCTTGTCGTTTTTGGCCTGTTTTTTGAGCCGTTCGATCCGGTTAGTCAGCACTTCGACATCGGCGAAGATCAGTTCGTTTTCGATGATTTCGACATCGTCAAGAGGATCGATCCGCCCTTCGGTGTGGACGATGTTCTCATCGTCGAAGCAGCGGACGATCTGCAAGATCACTTCCGTTTCGCGGATGTTGGAGAGGAACTTATTCCCCAGCCCTTCCCCTTTGCTGGCACCTTTGACAAGCCCTGCGATGTCGACGAAATCGAGAGTCGAGTACTGGATCCGCTCGGGATTGACGATTTTGGCCAGCGCGTCGAGGCGGGCGTCGGGGACCGGAACGGTCGCCTTGTTCGGCTCGATCGTACAGAACGGATAGTTGGCCGCTTCGGCGTTTTGCGCTTTGGTCAGCGCGTTGAATGTGGTCGATTTCCCGACGTTTGGTAATCCTACAAGTCCGATACTAAGTCCCATTTATGTAAATCCTTATTGAGTTTTATTTTTTTATTGGCAATTGTTCATGAGCCAGTTTAGCGTCATCCGCACTCCCGCACCCGTGCCTCCGTGTGTGTGGACGTCCCAGGCGCTTTCGGTATAGGCCGATCCGGCGATGTCGAAGTGGACCCATTTGTCTTTCATATCCTCATCGATGAAGTGGTCGAGGAAGAGTGCCGCGGTGATTGCTCCGCCGTAGGGTTTGGAGGAGACGTTGCAGACGTCCGCAACGTCGCTTTTGATCAGTTTGGTCAGGTGGCGGTTGAAGGGGAGAATGCCGCAGTATTCCCCGGCTTCGGCTCCCGCTTCGACAAACGAGCGTTTAAGCGACTCATTGTGCCCCATGACCCCCGTCGTATAAGGTCCCAGCGCCACCATACACGCACCGGTCAGGGTCGCGTAGTCGAAGATGTAGTCGCTTTTGACCTTCTCCTGCGCGTATCCCAGAACGTCGGCGAGGACGAGGCGTCCTTCGGCGTCGGTGTTGCGCACTTCGATCGTTTTGCCGTTTTTGGCCCGGAGGACGTCGTCGGGTTTGTAGGCGTTGCCTCCGATCATGTTTTCGACCATTCCCATGAAGCCGTGGACCTCGATGTCAAGTTTCAGCTCGCTGATAGCTTTCATCATCCCGATGACGGCACATGCGCCTGCCTTGTCCATTTTCATCGTGACCATCGACGTGGCCGGTTTGAGGCTCAGGCCGCCGCTGTCGTAGGTGAGCCCTTTGCCGACCAGGCTGATCACTTTTTTTGGGTTGGCCGGTTTGTAGGCGAGATGGATCAGACGGGGAGGGTGGACCGAAGCGCGTCCGACATTCATCATTGCGAACATTTTTTCAGCTTCGAGGCCATTGACGTCGAGGATGGTGCATTCAAGGTCGTGCGAACGTGAGAGCGATTCGGCCGCGATCGCCATAGCCTGCGGCGTCATGTCGTCCGGGGTCTGGTTGACCAGATCGCGGACGTAGTTGGTGGCTTTGGCAATGACGAGGGTTTGCTCGAATAGGGGCTCGAGAATTGCGGTATCGAGCATCGTCCCCTCGATCGTTTCGGATGAAAAGATCACCTCACACAGCGGGGAAGGTTTGGGATCGGAACGGTACCCTTCGAAGCGGTAGCTTCCCAGCACAATCCCCTCGATCAGAGCCGCGAAGTTTTCGTTGCCGTACTGGGCGAGTTTGAGAGAAGCGTATCCGTACCCCTTGGCGGTACGGATCGCATGGGCTGATGCCGTGCGGATCGTTTCGGGCGTGGTGTCACTGACACCGCACACCAGAAGGCGGTGTTCGTGCAATGCACAGTGCTGCTCGGTTTCGGCCTTGAACCCGCCCTGAGCCAGAAGTGCGGCATGGGGGTGGTGTTCGAGGCGCTGTGGGGTGACAAATTCCAGCGTCAGATCGGCATCGATGCCAGAGAGGGGTTGGTTAGCGAGTTTGACGTTCATTGCGTTTCTCCAAAAGGTGTTTTTCCAGCCGGCTGAAATAGGTGATGATCCCCACTGCGAAGAGTCCCGCGATCGGGAGGGCAAGATACCAGTGCTCTTTCGCCCATTCGAGCAGTTTGAGGATCTCGTCGCCGTAGATGTAGACGGGGGTGATCGTCACGGCAGCCCATATCCAGGCACTGATGAGATTGATAAAAGCGAATTTCCGTCCCGAATATTTGGTCAGTCCGATGGCCATCGGGATCACGGTCCGCATGCCGTACATGTAGCGCTGGACAAAAATAATCGGCCAGCCGTGTTTTTTCAGAAGCAGGTGGGCAATGGCAAACTTGCGCCGCTGGGAATGCAGCTTTGTATAGATGTAGTTTTTGTTGAAGCGTCCGGTGTAAAAGTAGATTTGATCACCTGCAAATCCCCCCAGCCCCGCGATGAACACGGCCAGCGGATAGAACATGTCGCCGGTATGGCACATGAGCCCTCCCATTATCAGTCCCATTTCCCCCTCTAGGGTACTCCACAAAAACAAGATGACGTAGCCGTATCGTTTCAGCAGGGCGATCATGTTCGCTTCGAAGTTGCCGAAGAAATCGCGGATGGTTTCGGCATTCATCGACACCAGGACGATCGCGAGGACCAGAACGGCGATAACGCTCATCGCTTTGGGGCGTTTGTAAAATGGGGAGGTCTCAGTAACGTTGTGCATCAATTTTCCTCAAATCGAAGGAGCTCTTTGGCCTGGATCATATCTTTATCCCCGCGTCCTGAGAGATTGACGATAATGGTTTTGCCTTTGATATCGGTCATTTTTTTCAGATAGGCGACCGCGTGAGAGCTTTCGAACGCCGGAATGATCCCCTCGCGGCGGCTGAGCCAGACGAAAGCGTCGAGGGCTTCGGCATCGGTGACGTGATCGTAGCTGACGGTTTCATTGTCTTTGTGGAAGGCGTGTTCGGGTCCGATGCCGGGATAGTCAAGCCCCGCCGAGATCGAGTGGGCTTCCAGAATCTGTCCGTCCTCATTTTGAAGCAGATAACTCATCTGCCCGTGCAAGACCCCCGGACGCCCTTTTTCGAGGGAACAGCCGTGTTTGTCGGTATCGATCCCCAGACCTCCGGCTTCGATCCCGATGCAGCGCACTTCGGGATCTTCCAAAAAGTGCTGGAACGTCCCGATGGCGTTGCTTCCGCCGCCGATACAGGCGATGACGTAATCGGGGAGACGCCCCTCTTTTTCCAGAATCTGGGCGCGCGCTTCGCAGCCGATGATGGCCTGAAAATCGCGTACCATCATCGGATAGGGGTGGGGTCCTGCGACGGTGCCGATGATGTAAAACGTGTCGCGGGCGTGGGTGACCCAGTGGCGGATCGCGTCATTCATCGCGTCTTTGAGGGTTTTGCTTCCGCTTTGGACGGCGTGAACCTTGGCTCCGAGAAGCTTCATCCGAAAGACATTGAGCTCCTGACGCGCGACGTCTTTGGCCCCCATGAAGATTTCGCATTCGAGTCCGAGCAGAGCGGCGATGGTCGCCGTGGCGACCCCGTGCTGTCCGGCTCCCGTTTCGGCGATGACTTTTTTCTTGCCCAAACGTTTGGCCATGAGCCCCTGCGCGATGACGTTGTTGACCTTGTGGGCCCCGGTATGGTTCAGGTCTTCACGTTTGAGGTAGATTTTCGCCCCCAGCTCTTCGGAGAGGTTGGCGGCATAATAAAGGGGACTCGGGCGCCCGACGTAGTCCGTCAGGTAGCCGTCGACCTCCCGCCAGAAATCTTCGTCAAAACGGAGTTGCTTGTAGGCTTCTTCGAGCTCGAGGAGGGCAGGCATGAGGGTTTCGGGGACATAGCGTCCTCCGAAAATGCCGAAATGTCCTTCGACGGGATCAAATCGGGAAGGTTTTGGGATATACATCAATCGACTCCAATAACGGTATAGACTTCGACCAGTTCGCGCAGTTTGCTCTGGCCGCTCAGAAAGTCAAGCCCCATGATAAAGCAGGCTTCGACGCACTCGGCTCCCACTTTGTTGATGAGGCTGGCGGCGGCGTAGGCGGTTCCTCCTGTCGCGATCAGATCGTCGATGAGGAGCACTTTGGGGCTGTCCGGTCCGCTAAAGGCATCGATATGGATTTCCACTTCGTCGACGCCGTATTCAAGGGAGTATTTCTCCGAAACGGTCGTATAGGGAAGTTTTCCTTTTTTACGGATGGGGACGAAACCGACCCCCAGCATCTGCGCCAGAGCGGCGCCGAAGATAAATCCCCGCGCGTCGATTCCGGCGACGTGGGTCAGGTTGTAGGACGCGTAACGCTCAGAGAGATGGCGCATCAGGAGGGCATAGGCCTCTTTGTCGGCCAAAAGGGTCGTGATGTCTTTGAAAACGATCCCCGGTTTGGGAAAATCGGGGATATCCCGGATCGATTCGATTAAAAAAGTTTTTTCTTGGATCGAGAGTGTCATGATGTTCCTCTGGCATTAAATCAGGGCGTCGATACGCCCTTCGAGCTCTTTGATTTTATTTTGGAGCCGGTCGGTTTCGGCCCGGTGCTTGGAGTTGCGCTGTTTGAGCGTTTTGAGCTCGTTGCGAAGACTGTTGAGCTCTTCGCTCAGGATATCGACATTCCCGAGTGCCCGCTGGAGCTGTATCTGGTATTTTCGGATCAGCACTTCGGCTTCCTTGAGGGTCAGCTTCATCATTTCACTGCTCCGCTGCTCCTTGACGGTGATGCTGCGGAAATAAAACATTTTGACGAGAAAAAAGAGCGCACCCAGCGTAACGATGGTGAGCAGTGACCACTCTAAAAACATCCCTTATCCTTTGATCGCTTCGATTTTCTCTACCCGGCCGCAGTGGCGTCCCCCTTCGAATTTTCCGGCAATCCACGCATCAAGGATCGATTCGGCGACCCCCTGGCCCACGATCCGTTCTCCGAAACAAAGGACATTGGCATCGTTGTGGCCACGGGCTACGGTCGCGGTATAGGCGTCGTGGCACAGTGCGGCGCGGATGCCGTGGAAACGGTTGGCGGCCATCGACATACCGATCCCCGAACCGCAGATCAAAATCCCCTGCGAGGAGGGGTCGGCAAGGACGTTTTCGCATACCTTGACGGCGTAGTCGGGATAGTCGACTCTCTCCTTATCGAAAGGGCCGAGATCAATCACTTCATGCCCTTTGGAGCGGAGATTATCGGCGGTAAAGTTTTTCAGATCGATTCCGGCATGATCGGTGGCAATGTAAAATTTCATAAAAGACTCCTAGTGTAACAGCAGATTTAAAACGATTTCGATAGGCCAGATGACCAACGGTATTTTAAGCGGCGTAACCAATATGATGATGATAACAATCATTCCATAAGGTTCGGCTTTGGCGAAAAATTCGGCGACGGCGCGGATCCGGTATTTGAGGGCGAGATAGCTCAAAAAATGGGAACCGTCGAACCCCGGAATGGGGAGGAGATTGAAGACGGCGAGGACGACGTTGATCAGCAGCAGTTTGATGATGAAGAGGTAGCCGAAAACATACATCAGCGAATCGCTCTGGGTCGGTTCGGCCAGCGAGACGAGGAGAATCGAGGCGAGGGTCGCCATAAAAAGGTTGTAGACAATCCCGGCCAGCGAGACCTGCATCGCCGCGTTGTAGCCTCCGTTGCGGATCACCGTGCGGGTGTTGACGGGGACCGGTTTGGCCCATCCGAACAAAAAGCCGCTGGAAGCTCCCAGCAGCATCGGGATGAAATAGGTCATGAGCGGAACGAGGATCGATCCGAAGGGGTCGATGTGGATGAGGGGATTGATGCTGAGGCGTCCGCTGTCCTTTGCCGTGTGGTCGCCGTATTTGTAGGCGACCCACCCGTGCATGATCTCGTGGCCGATGATGGCGACGAGAAGGGCGGCAACGGCGGCGGCAATTTCGAGAAGATCAATAGAGTTCATAATCGTCGACGTCTTGGCGGATACGCTCGCTTACTGCACGCTCAAGCGGCTCGTTTTGCTCCAGATCGGCGGGAGTTTTTCCGATCCGTTCCCAGCGCACTTCATAGTTGTCGTCCATACTGAAATAGACAAACCAGGGGGTCCCCTCGATCAGGCCGTAGGGGACGCTTCCCCAGAAGCGGCTGTCGTTGGAATGGTCGCGGTTGTCCCCCATCATGAAGTATTCACGTTCGGGAACCTGGATGGGGCCGAAGTTGAAGAGTTCGCCCGGGTAGAGGCCGTTGTCGACGATTTTGTCGTCGTTGTGGATCCCCGGATGCTCTTGGGAATAGGGGTCTTTGACCCACAGTTTCCCCTGTACTTCGACGAGCTCGTACCCTTTGAACGCCTCTTTCGCGTACTCATCCCCCTCGCGCGGGTGGAGATAAAGGACCTTGTCCATCAAGAACAGCTCGTCTCCCGGGAGGGCGACGCACCGTTTGACGTAGTGCAGCTGAGGATTGTTGGGGTAGCGGAAGATGACAATGTCGCCGCGCAAGGGTTCGTCGCCGTCGATGATGTGGCCGTCCGTCCCGGGAATCAGGGGGATTTCCAGAAACGGGATATGGGGAGTGGAGATCCCGTAGGCGAATTTTTTGGCGAAAAGGTGATCCCCGATGAGGAGGGAATCTTTCATCGATCCGCTGGGGATCCGGAATGCCTGGGCGACAAAAAAGATGACGAATAGGACGATAATGATCGTTCCTGTCCACGTGTTTGAAAAACGGTAGGCGCTGTGGGCGGCTTGGAGGACTTTTTTCTTCAAGAGTTATCTCGCTTCTTCTGCGTGGATTTGGGCCGCTTTGAGGGTGTTGGAGAGGAGCATGGCAATCGTCATCGGCCCCACACCGCCGGGGACCGGGGTGATGTAGGAGGTTTTGGGGGCAACGGCGTCGTAATCGACGTCTCCCACCAGGCGGCCATCGCTCGCGCGGTTGATCCCGATATCGATGATGATGGCCCCCTCTTTGACCATATCCTCTTTGATCAGGTTGATCACTCCCGCGCCGACGAGGATGATGTCGGCGTTCCGGGTGTGTTTGGCGAGATCGTCAGTGAAGATGTGGCAGATTTCAACAGTCGCATTGGCGTTGAGGAGCAGTGCGGCCATCGGTTTTCCGACGATGTTGGACGCCCCGACGACGCAGCAGTTTTTCCCCTTGACGTCGATGCTGTATTCGGCGAGCAGTTCCATGACGCCCAGCGGGGTACAGGGGACGAAACCGTCCAGCCCTGTAGCGAGCCGTCCGACGTTGTAGGGGTGGAAGCCGTCGACGTCTTTGGAAGGGGCAACTACTTCGAGGATTTTGGTCGTGTCGATGTGTTTGGGAAGCGGCAGCTGGATCAATATCCCGTCAATGTTCGGATTCTGGTTCATCATCTCGATCGTTTTGATGATCGCTTCCTGGGAGATGTCTTCGGGCATCTCATGGGTGACCGAATAAAAACCTGCGCGGTCGCACGCCTTTTTTTTCATACCGACGTAAGCCTGGCTCGCAGGATCGTGACCCACTAAAATGACCGCAAGGCCGGGGACTCTGCCGGTAAGGGCTTTGAGTTCTCTGGCTCCGACGGAGACCTTTTCTTCGATTTTTTGCGCGAGTGCTTTACCGTCAAGTATCTGCATTTAACCACCGTCAAATTGTTTTTGGGTATGATACCGCTAAAAGTATAAACATTGGTTAAAGGGTGTGCGTGCGCGGGGTATTTGTTTGGCTTTTGGCATTGACGTTCTCGTATGCCGATTCCTTTATCACCCGGGAAGAATACGCCGCAGGGCTCTACCATAACCCCCGAGGGGTAGGATGCCATTTGTGCCACGGCGAGAACGGCGAAGGGAAACTGATCGCCAAATACAAGGATGAGGGCAAAGAACAGGTGTTTGCCGGAAAACCGATCAACAAACTCCCCTTCAAAGAATTTTACGAAAAAATAAACAGCCGGATTATCGGGATGCCGCGTTATTATCTGACCGATACCGAAATCCAGACCCTCTATTATTATCTCCACCGCGAGGAGTTTAAACGTGCCGCTGAGAAACCCCGAAAAATTAAATAGCCTCATCGAAACTGGGGACCTTGAAGGGCTCCGCCTCCTTGCCGTCCCCGTCTCCCGTTTTCCGAACCGCTCCAGCGTCTACCGTTCCGTCATGATGCTTTCGGCCCAGAACGTCAAACATCTCTCCAAAATCCCTTCGCTCGCTGCCGAGTGCGTTATGCTGAACCTCGAAGACGGGGTGGCGCCTGCGCAAAAACCCTACGCTCTGGCACTCTGCGCGATCGCTTTGGCATCCAACCCCACATGCGGGAAAAAACTGATCGTCCGGGTCAATCCGCTGGAGGAGGGGGGAACCGAAGAGATCGCCTACCTGAACTCTTTTATGCCCGATGGTATCCGCGTCCCGAAAATACGCAGTGTCGACGACGTGCGGCGGGCTCTGTCGCTGATAGACGAGGGGATCGAGGTGCACCTCTCGATCGAGACGAAGGAAGCGTGGCTGGCTCTTTCAGAACTTGCCATCAGCCCGCGCATCAAGGGGTATTATCTGGGAATGCTCGATCTTTTTGCCGATCTTGGACTCTCCCAGAGCCTGATCCACCCCGACAATCCGACGCTCCACTACCTACTCTCGCACTTTCTGATCACATCGCGTTCCTGCGGCGTCAAACCGGTTTCATTCGTCTATCAGAATCATAAAAACCTCGATTGCCTTCGTAACTGGCTGGAACTGGAGAAGATGATGGGGTATGACGCCAAAGGGTGCATTGCCCCCGCCCAGGCCGATCTGATCCATGAAATTTTCGGCCACGGCGAGTCGGAACTAACCCGGTGCCGGGAGATCGTCGCATTGTTCGAGGAACACGCCGCACAGGGGATCAGCGGGTTTGTCGACGAGAAGTACGGTTTTATCGATGAACCGATCTACAAAGGGGCGATGGCGGTGCTCAATACCCGCTAGTGCTATTTGACCAGAATGTAGACGCGGATGCGGACCAGGGTCGTTTGCTCCGGTTTTGGGTATCGGGGATGGGCCAGTGCGATCGTCTGCAGCGTCAGTTCGTCCAGCATCGTCCCGATCCGGTTCTTTTGCAGATGCAGGTCCGAGATGGTTCCGTCAGGATGGAGATAGAACTCGACGACATTGCTATCGGAGGGGTCGATCTCCTCGTCCGGGCGCTCACGCAGCAGTCGGGTACCGACGATTTCGTTGAGTTTTCGTATCCGCTGGAGATTGTCGATGATGTAGTGCTGCTCCCCGGGGCTGAGGTCGAAAAACTCTTCGCCGTAATGGTGGAGCACCGAGCGGGGGAGGGTATGCCTGTCTGCCTGCGTAATCGGCTGCAAAGTGGGGGCTTCGGAAGGGCGTTCCGGTTCCGGGAGCGGAACCGTGTCTGCTGCGGGAGCCGGGATGCCGGGTGCAGTCGCCGCTTCAGGAACGGCGGGAGGCAGGGGTAAGGGCTCTACGTCTTTAGAGATGTCGGGTTCCTCGCTGAGCAGCACACCGAACCGTTTTTCCCGGTACGGAGGCTCATTGTCGGAAAAATCAAGCGCAGCAACCCAGATAAGTGCAAACACCAGCAGGTGTAAAACGACGGCGATCGACAGCGCCAAAAAAGATCGGTTCCTTTGCATGTTTTATTATAGCGAGATATTGTGGAGCGATTTCCGCGGTGCAGGGAGTAGTTCGGGCGTTTAATATCCCGTCAGGTTGTACCAGACACGGTAACGGATCAGCGTTTTTTGTTGGGGGCGGGGATATTTGGCGTAGGCGAGTTCGATCACTTCTTTGGTCGTATCGTCCAGAATCGAGAGGCGGCTGTTTTTCAGAAAACGGATGTCGGAGATGCTTCCGTCGGGGTGGAGATAAAACTCGATCATGTTGGTGTCGTTGACCCGGACACTGTCGGGGATGCGGCTGCGGCCATAGCGATCCAGGACCCCCTGGGTGATGCGGCGCATGATCTCCTGGTTGTCCAGGATGTATTTTTGCTCCCCTTCGGAGAGTTCACTGAATTTGTCGCCGTAGAGGCGCTGGATGCTCTCCGTTACCTGGGTAGTGCTTTTGAGCGGTTTTTCCTGTGCCGAGGGATCGGCTTTGGAGAGGATGTCGTAGAGTCCGGTCTCTTTTTTGGGCTGGGGTTCCCTCTCGATTGTTGCGACGGTTTTGGCAACGTGGCGCACGAACGCTTTTTTCGGTTCGGGGACGGGTTCGGATGCCGCCGGCGAGGGCTGGGATACCGGTTCAGACTTGGGGACTGCCGCAGGTGCGGGTACCGGCCTGGGTGCCGAAGGCTGGAGCATCTGTTCGCCGCGGGGAATGGAACGTGTCGGTTCGGGTACGGGAATCTCGTTTTTCACGAGGGACTCTTTGGGAACCTCGGGGCGTTCTTTTATTGAGAGGCGGAACCGTTCCTCTTCCGGCGGAGTGTCGTCGGGTTTGGGAGGGACAGGGGCTAATTGGTTTAAAAGAATCAGCATGAGAATAAGGATGAGGTGAACCAAAAAGGCGATGATAAAGGCGTAAAGAGAAAAAGATTCGGTTCGTTTCATAAGGGTGCATTCTACCTTGATTTTCTTAATGGAGGGAGAAACTTTAATCAGTTGGGAACCATTTTTAGGGTCAGATTTCAAAAGAGCAAGATTATGCCGATTTAAGAGGAGAGTTTTATCCGTTAACAAATGTTTGCTAATATTCCGTATCAAAAAGGAGTGAATATGAGACCGATCGTTTATATTCTTTTGCTGGCCGTTGCCGCACTTGTCTTTAAAGCTTTTTTTCTGGATGCCTATCTGGCAGAGAGAAAATCGGCGGAATCAAACGCCGTCGAGACAAACGTAAGTATCGCAGAAAAAGCGGAAGAATCTTTTTCTAAACCTGTTCCAAATCTCAAATCAAGCGGCATTTATACGGGAGAACAGAATGTCACGATTGTTAAATCTAAACCCTCCTATAGTGAAATGCCTCTCGAAAAAGTGGGAGATACGATCGCGGAGAAACTCGAAAGCCAAATACGGGTAGATGAGAACGGGAAATAATCCTATTTCGACCGCGTCAACATCATCCCGCTGAGAATGACCAGTGCCCCTCCGGCAAGGACGGCGGGGGCAGGTAACGTATCCCCCAAAACAATCCCGAACAGCGTCGCGAAGACGACGACCGAATAGCTGACCGTACTCACCAGACCCGCTTTGGCGTAAAAATAGGCACGTGTCATCAGTATCTGCCCCCATGCCGCCGCCAGCCCCATTAATACGATCCATATCCAGTCGATCCCCTCGGGAATGACGAAAGGGCTCAGGGCGAACGCCAGTAGCTCGGACGTATAGTACTCCGCAACGATCATCAGGAAAAGAGGGATAACAACCCCGGCGATCATAAACGAGAGGACGACGGTGCGGGCGTCGTAATGGGCCTTGAGGCTTCGGACGCTCGTGTAGGCCAGTGCCGAGAGAAATCCTGTCAGTATCCCCATCACATGCAGATAATCCCATGTCATTCCGCTCAGTACCGCCACCCCGGCAAACCCGATGAGGATCGCGATAACGGCGCTGAAACGGAGTTTTTCGTTCAGAAGGTAAAATGCGAGGATGGCGGTGAAGATCGGCTCGGTCTTGGCATACACGATCGCATTGGAGAGGGACGTCGCGCTGACGCTATAAAAAAAGACCAGGAGCGCTACCGTCCCGATAACGCCGCGGAAGATGAGGGTAAAGGGACGCCCTCCGGTATTTTTTATTGGTGTGTGGAAGAGGGTCAGTAGGAGGACGATCAAGCCGACGGCGTTGCGCCAAAAAGTCACTTCCACCGACCCCATGGAGTGTGAGAGGAGTTTCGCAAAAGCCAGCGTCAGGGCAAATAAAAACGACGCGCCAAGCATATAGAGAATGCCTCGGCGGGTATCGGAAGGGTGGACAATCATGGGCGTGATTGTACCAGAAACAGATCAGATGTGTCTGCTGTACAATGGGGTATTACAGGATCCCGCGTTGACGTTCTTTCAGAGTAAAATGATTTGTGAATCTGTGGCCTGCCGCAACGCTTTTTGCGCGCGGTCGATGATCCCGGTAATGTTTTCTTTCTCCTGCTGTACCGACGTTCCCAGCCTCATGCTGATCGTAACGAGGTTTTCAAACGGTTCCTGGCGCATCACGCTCATGAGTTTATGACTGAAACGCAATGCATTCTCGGAGGTGTCGACAAGGTAGGCGAGGAGAAATACCTTTTTCCCCCACCGCACCAGCATATCGCTTTGACGGATGTTGCTTTTGATGCTTGAGGTGAAATCGCGCACGTACCGTTCGGCTTCGGCATCTGTCGACATCAGCTCCACCATCGTAATACCGATCGATTTTTTATTGAATTCCGCTGCGTCGTGAAAGCTTTTCGACGTATGGATAAAATAGTCCTGGTTGTAGGCCCCGCTTTCCTTGTCGATATTGACGTGATTTTCGATCATGATCCTTTTGATCAAATCCTGGGAGATGTCACTGAATGAAATAATCGTATAGTCGGGCACCGGCGCATCGATCGTCACTAAAAAAGCGTACGGATCGGCACGGCAGTCGATCATGCTTACAATCCGATCTTCTGCCGGAAGTTCTTGCAACGCTGTCGTCCATTCGTCCGGATTGTCTGCCTTGCCGGCATGAAAATAGGAGTCATGGGGAACGAAGCGGTTGACCAAAGCGCCGAATTCCCGTAGAAACTCTTTGGGGGTGGCCATACCGGTGAATGTCTGAAAGGAGCGGTTGAAAAGGATGGGGATGTTTTGCTGCATGACGACAATCAGATTTTTCTGGGTATCGATGACAGACTGCAAAAGCAGATGGCACTCCTCTCCCAAACCGGGTACACCGTTAGCATTCATTGAAGACAATCCCACTTTCAACCCCTGAAGCAAAGTACGTAATCATATCACAAATCTCTTTCCTTCTTCAAAAACTCTTTCTGGCTTCTAATTCTTTTTTTTACAGTCATATTCAGTTGGAGGGCGTACGATTTAAGTATGATTTTTGATTATAATAGTTTGTCAACAGCTATGGCGATTTTAAATAATAATTAAGATCTTAAAAAGGATCGGAAATGGTGTTTGCCAAGAACATGACATTGCTTAAACGTGTCGTATTCTGGGTATTGGCTATTTCTTTTGTCATGTTTATCGTTTTGGCGTATATCGGATTTGAAATACGCGACACGATACGCCATAACGGTTTGGTGCGGGTTCAAAACCTCCTGGAGCACAAGCTTCAAACGATCGACACCTATATCGAGCAGCGCTATGCAGCGCTCGAGGGGCTCAAACATCTCGTCCGTTTCGCGTCACGTCACCATCGTGTCTTTGAAGAGAGTTTTTGGCGTCATTCACCGGAACTGATGGAGGCGGACCTCTCCTATTTCGCTGCGCAGAACGGTTTTTATGATCTTTTTATCGTTACCTTGAACGGTGATATCATCCATTCGGTCAAAAAAGAGAGCGACCTTCATACCAATCTTTTGGACGGCACATACCGCGATACCGAACTGGCCAGGGTTGTTACGAATGCGCTCGTCAACGGAGGATCGTATATCTCCGATTTCTCCCATTATGCGCCCAGCGGGGATTACGCGGCCTTTGTCGCCGAACCGGTATTCAGCAACGGTGAAATGATCGGTGTCGTAGCGGCGCAAATCGATAACAAAATCCTGCAATCGGTCATCGATGATGCTTCCGAACTGGGGAAAACGGGGGAAGTCATTGCCGCGGTTGTCCGCAACGGGAAAGTCCTGACGATGGCCCCTGTGCGCAATACACGGATCAAGGCTTTTGAACGGCTCGATTACAACCAGATGACTCCGATCCTTGAATCGGCCGGTGGAGGAGAAGGGCTGCAATACATGCATGACCGGGCCGGGCACAATGCGGCCGTTGCGTGGGCGTACCAGGAAGATTTGCGATGGGGAATCGTCATCTCCATCAACGAGAACGAGCTTCTGAGCGAATGGTACCAGCGGATCACCTCGATGGCTCTGTTGTTTTTGATTGGAGTGGGAGTCGTTGTCGGGATGATCATAGTGGCATTCCGATCCTTTGCACAGCCGATAGAGGAATTGACGCAATACGCCCTGATGATGTCTCACGGGAATTATAAGGTCAGGATCAATAGTGAGCAATACGACAGCGAATGGCAGGTGCTGACGCGGGTGTTTCAGCAAATGGCGGCAGACATCAAGGACAAAATGGATCAGCTGAACGAACAAAACCGCTTGCTCGCAATGCACAAAGGCGAAATCGAAGAGCTGAACCAGAAACTCGAAACCAAGATAAAAATCAAATCGCAGAAAATGAAAGAGTACATCAATGTCATCGACCAGTATGTGATCGCATCGCAGACCGATCATAACGGAATCATCACGTACGCCTCGGACGCTTTTTGCCGCATCAGCGGCTATACCAAAGAGGAACTGATCGGCAAAAACCACCGTATCATACGCCATCCTGATATGCCTGCGGCGTTTTTTGACGACCTGTGGCAAACGATCAGTGCCGGCAGAACATGGCATGGTGAGATCAAAAATCTAAAATCCGACGGAGGGTACTACTGGGTAGATACGACGATATCTCCCGATATGGCTCAGGGAAAAATCATCGGCTATACCGCGGTGCGCTACGACATCACAGACAAAAAAACGATCGAGGAGCTGGCGATTACCGATTCGATGACGGGGCTTTACAACCGCCGCCATTATGTCAAGATTATAGACGAGGAAATGAACCGTGCGAAGCGCCATGGTACGACACTGGCATTGATGATGGTGGATGTCGATTATTTTAAACGCTACAACGATACCTACGGGCATCAGGCTGGAGATGGCATATTGCAGCAGGTTTCCGACGTTTTGAAGTCCTACACCTCCCGAAGCGGTGACTATGCGTTTCGACTGGGCGGAGAAGAATTCGGGATCGTTATCAGTAATATGAGTGCAGAGGAATACCTAACTCTCGGAAATAGGATCTGTCGTGCCGTGGAAAAGCTTGGATTGGCGCATGAACACAATGACGCTTCACCCTATGTGACGATTTCGATGGGAATCGCAATCTATTATCCTGAATCGGGGATGAGCTGCGAGGAACTCTACAAAGAGGCCGATACCCAGCTTTACCGGGCGAAGAAGCAGGGGCGTAATCGGGTGGCCATAAAATGAACGGATTTTTTAGATAAGGTTTGTTTTTGTGAATCTTGTAGGGTGGTTGGTTGCGGAAGCCAGATTTGAACTGACGACCTTCGGGTTATGAGCCCGACGAGCTACCGGACTGCTCTATTCCGCGACGTAAAAGTTGTTGTCAAAACAGGTGTTTTTAAATATTAGAAGAAATAATATCTAGTGTTGGTTGCGGAGGCCAGATTTGAACTGACGACCTTCGGGTTATGAGCCCGACGAGCTACCGGGCTGCTCTACTCCGCGATCCCGAATTGTGACAGAAAAAAGTGGATGGGGTAGAGGGATTCGAACCCCCGGATGACTGGACCAAAACCAGTTGCCTTACCGCTTGGCGATACCCCAACAATCTCGTTGTGAGGCCGAAATTATAGACATTTTTTTCCAATTTGTCAAGGCTGTTTCCAGTGACAGGACAAAAAAATGTGATTTTATGGTTTGTGATAGATTTTTAATCCTTTTTGCTTATAATTCCCCAACTATATTAATATAAAAGAGTTTTGTATGTCAGCAGTGAAACGGGTATTGGATGCAATCGAAGAGTTTAAAAAAGGGCGTATGGTCATTATGGTGGATGACGAGGATCGGGAAAACGAAGGGGATCTGGTCTACGCTTCCGTTTTTTCGACCCCCGATCATGTCAATTTTATGGCTACCCACGCCAAAGGGCTTATCTGTGTCGCCATCAATCCCTCGATCGCCAAACGGCTGAATCTGGAGCCGATGGTCAAATCGAACACGTCGATGCACGAAACGGCGTTTACGATCTCGGTCGACGCTACGGCGGCGACAACGGGGATTTCGACTGCCGAGCGTGACATGACGATCAAGATCCTGGCCAATCCCCTTTCACAGCCTTCCGAACTGGTTGCGCCGGGGCATATCTTTCCTCTGATCGCGAAGGAAGGGGGGACACTGGTACGGATCGGGCATACCGAGGGGTCGGTCGATCTGTGCCGTCTGGCGGGACTGGCTGAATCGGCGGTGATCTGCGAAATCATGAAAGAGGACGGTACGATGGCGCGCCGCGATGATCTGGATGTATTTGCGGCCAAACACGGTCTTAAAACGGTCTATATCTCTGACATCGTCGAATACCGTCTGGCCAACGAGATGCTGGTCAAAGCGGTATCGGAAGAGGAGATCGAGTTTTTCGGCGTCGAGGTCAAAAAATACGAGTTCGTCGACCATCAGGAACACCGCCACACGGCGATCGTTTTTTACAAAGCGGGGGAGACGGCCAACGTCAAGGTGCACAATGTCGTCCCCGACATCGACCTGCTCCTAAACCAGAGCAAATATGCGCAGCTGATCGATTCGATCCATTATCTCAAACACAACAGCGGCGTGCTCCTGTTCATCAACAAGCCGCACCACCAGCAGGTCAATATGAAAGAGTACGGGATCGGAGCCCAGATTCTCAAAGCGTTGGGTGTCAAACACATGCGCCTCATCGCCGAATCCAAAATAGCCGATTTTTCAGGGCTCGGAGGCTTCGGTCTGGATGTGATCGAGACGATTAATCCCACGGAACAACATTAACCGTTGTTATTAATTCTTAAGTAATTTTTGTTTACAATCATTAATATTTACAAAAAATACGGAGGAATCAATGGAATTTAAAACGGTTGCCAAATCGCTGCTGATGGCAGGGATGCTCAGTATGGTCGCTATCCAGTTTACGGGGTGCGGCGCAGCGCATACGGCGATTAAAAAACGGAATCTTGACGTACAGACAAAAATGTCGGAAACCATCTTTTTGGAGCCGACGGAGCCGGAAAACCGGACGATTTTTGTGGATGTCCGCAATACGTCGGACAAGGATATCCAGGTGAAAGATTCCATCATCAATTCATTGAAAACACGCGGTTACACGATCACGACCAGTCCTCAAAAAGCCAATTTCATGCTTCAGGCGAATATTCTTCAAGTCGGTAAAAGCGATCTGCGCTCGGCCCAGAGTGCTCTGGAGGGGGGATTCGGCGGTGCGGTTTTGGGTGCCGCGGCAGGTTATGGGATGCACAGTTCAGGCAGCAATATGGCCGTCGGGGGTCTGATCGGTGCGGCGGTCGGAGTCGTCGCCGATGCCCTCGTCGATGACACCTATTACAGCATGATCACCGACGTCCAGATCCGCGAACGCCCGCTGGCGGGTGAAGTCGTAACCCAGACTCAGGCGGCGAACATCAAACAGGGAAGCTCTACCAATGTCAACCAAAACATTAACGGGGCTAAAATCGAGTGGAAAACCTACCGTACCCGTGTCGTGAGTACGGCGAACAAAGTCAATCTGGACTTTGAAGAGGCACAGCCGGTGCTGCAGGATGCCCTCGGTAAATCGCTTTCGGGCCTCTTTTAACTCTCCTGCCCCTTCGGGGCGGATCTTGGTATTTTCTCCAACCCTTTCACAACACCCAAGCCGATCACCAATCCCACCATATCAGCGAGAATGTCCTCCGCAGAGGCGTACCTCGTGGGCAGAAAAGCCTGCACGGTTTCGATCCAAACCCCATAAGCCAGCAAGGAGATAAAGATCCGTTTTCGGGGATGGGTATAGGCGTACGCATAGAGCAGAAACAAGACGGTAAACGCCACCGTGTGGTTGGCCAGATCGCTGTAGGATACGACCGGGGGGAGGGCACTGTAGTCGGGTAAAAAGGCGAGGATGGTGATGGCGCCCAGCGAAGCGAAAAAAGCGCTGCGGAGCAGAAGAATCAATGCTTCATCGCCTTGATGAATGATTCGTAGATGTTTTCGAGCTGCAGATCCTGCTCGAGGATCTCTTTGTTGTCCTGTACCATGTAATGCTCGAGGACGGCAACCCGTTTGAGGAGGTATTCGAACATCTCTTTGTTGATGTCAGGGAGTTTGTTGTGGCTGAAGGGGTCCTTGTCCCGCCCTTTTTGGATAACGTGGGCGGGGATGCCGATCGCCGTGCTGTTTTCGGGGACGTTGCGAACGACGACCGAGTTGGCCCCGATTTTGGAGTTGGCCCCGATCGTGATGTTCCCGAGCACTTTGGCACCGGCCCCGATGACCACGCCGCTCTGGATCGTCGGATGGCGTTTGCCGTGGACGAGGCTGACCCCTCCGAGCGTTACTCCCTGATAGATGAGGACATCGTCTTCGATGACCGTCGTTTGCCCGATAACGACGCCGAATCCGTGGTCGATGAAGACCCGCCGTCCGATCGTAGCCCCCGGATGGATATCGATGTTGGTGATGATCTGGTTGACCCCCATCAGGAAACGGGCCAGAGAGCGGAATCCTTTGCGATAGAGGCGGTGGGAGATACGGTACCAGAAAATCGCCCAAACGCCGGGATAGTTGAAGAAAAGCTCGATTCTGGAACTGATGGCGGGATCATTTTTGTAAACGTTCGAAAAATCTTCGGCAATCTCAGAAAACAGTCCCAAATTCAATCCTTAGCGCGTGGTTCGAAGGTACCCGTTTTGGTACAGGTACATTTCGAGTTTTTGAAGTGTATCACTTTTTTCTTCTTCTGTGCTAAATTCGCTTATAGCCAGTTTATTTTTAAGGTTGGTCAGAAGTTTGGATTTGTCATACCCGATGTCCTCGAGGATGTTCATAATATTTTCGGATTCGGTGAAGTTTTCGATCTCATAACCTGTATCGTTGATGAGGATCGTACACTCGCTGGGGTGGGTGAAAAGGTTGTGGTTCATCCCCAGCGTCTCCTGGTAGGCTCCGACGTTGAAGAACGCGAGGAAATACTCCTCTTCGTCCAGGTCGATGTCGTGGAGGTAGAGGGGGGTTTCGGGCTTGAAGCGGATCTCTCCGTCGCTGTCGCAGGTAATGTCCCACAAACTCGCCGCACGGATGGCGGGGACATCGAGACGGTCGAGGGGCATGATCGGAAACTGCTGCTGCAGACCCCAGTAGTCGGGGATGCTCTGAAAAATCGAGCTGTTGATCAGATAGCGCTCCTGCAGTTTGACCTGCAGCCGCTCGATGTCGGGGAGCGGGTTGTCCTGCGAGAGGTAGAGCGATTTTTTGATGATCTGGTGAACCAGGATCTCGGCATTGGAGCGGTCCTGAAGGTCGATGTGCCCCAGGTTAAACAGGGTGAGCAGGGACTCCATGTGGTCCAATGCATCGTGCATGTACTCGATGCAGGTACGGGGAGACAGGAGGGCGTTGAGTTCGCGCAGCTCTTCGATGAGCGGAGGATTTTGCTCTTTGAGTTTGAGCGATTTGGTCTGGTAGTCGTGGCTGAAAAGCTCCAGCACGGGAGCGATCAAAACCGAGTGGGACGCGACGACGAAACGCCCGGACTCGGTGAAGATATCGGGATGCTCGACTCCTTTGGCGTTCATGATTTAGCGCAGCAGGTAGACGACGCTGTTGGAGAACTCCTCCAAGGTGTAGTTCCGCATCCGCGTCGAGGGGTGCTGGGAGTATTCGACGGCCAGACCTCCCCCGATATTGATGGCGCGCAGGTTGTCGGCCCCCATTTTTTTAAGTTCGGCGTAGATGTTTCCCGCTTCACGCAATACCCGCTTCAGCGTAGCGATCTCTTGCATCTGGCTTCCGACGTGGAAATGAATCATTGTAAAATGCTGGAGCATATTGTTCTCACGGAGCATCGCGATCGCTTCGATCAGCTCGGTGGAGGTGAGGCCGAATTTGGCGCTTAGACCGCTCGATTTTGCCCAAATACCGCTCCCCTCCGACTGGAGCCGCACGCGGATTCCGACATTGGGGACTTTGAGATTGCACTGCTGGGCGACGTCGATGATCCATTCGAGCTCGCCCAGCCCTTCGATCGTGATCGTGATCTCATGCCCCATATGTGCCGCCATAAATCCGAGCGTGACCATCTCTTCGTCTTTGAAGCCGTTGACGGTGATCGGAGAGCCCAGCGGGGTTTTGGCCATCGCGAGGGCCAGCTCCGCTTTCGAGCCCGCTTCGAGACCATAGCTGTACCGCTCGCCGTGTTCGACGATCGCGTCAACCGCTTCGGGGAACTGGTTGACCTTGAGGGGGAATACGGCGTGGAATTTGCCGTTGTAGTCGTTTTCGAAGATGGCGCGGCGAAAATTCGAATAGAGCATGTCGATCTGTTTGCCGATCAGGTGAGGGAAGCGGAGGATCAACGGCCCGCGCAAGTTGGTTTTGCGTACCTGCTGAGTGATTTCGAGCAAGGAGGGGGAGCTTTTGTAGTTGACTTTGACTTTCCCCTGGTCAATGATATAGTTGTTTTCGCCCCAAATATCGATTCCGTATGTTTTCATCGCTGATCCCTCCTCTGTAAGTTTAGTTTTCAAAAAATTGGCTCATCGGAATCTCTGATTCCGATTTTAGGGCAAGATCCTTGACCCAGATGGTTTGGTTGAGCCGTTCGTTTTCGCCGATGACCGCGCAGTAGCGGGCGTTGATCCGGTCGGCCCCCTTGAGGTGGTTCTGGAGTTTTTTAGGGTCGTATTCGACGACCGCTTTTTCGCTTCGGCGGATCGATTCGGCCGCCTTGAGAACCATCGGAAGCGATTCGCTGTCCATCGCTCCCAGATAATACCCCTCGCGCACGCTTTCGGGCATGACGATCAGCTCCAGCAGCCGCTCGATTCCCAGGGCGAATCCGACCGCCGGGGTCGGTTTGCCGTCGAGGAATTCGATCAGACGGTCGTAGCGGCCTCCGCCGGCGATGGCGCTCTGGGAGCCGATGTTGTCGCTGACAAATTCAAACGCCGTTTTGGAGTAGTAGTCCAGCCCCCGTACGAGGTTGGTATCGATCTCATAGGCGATGCTGTGCTGATCGAGGACCCCTCTTAGGGTGTCAAAATCGCTCTGGCATTCGCCGCACAGGTGGTCGATCAGTTTCGGGGCATTGGCATAGAGACTCTGGCACTTATCGTTTTTGCAGTCGAGTACCCGGATCGGATTGGTCACTTTGCGGCGCTGGCAGTCTTCGCAGATTTCATCGCCGCAGCTTTCGATGAATTCGACCAGTTTTTCGCGGTAGGGGGGCATGCAGTGCTGGTCCCCAAGAGAGTTAAGCTTGAGACGGTAGCCGATTCCCAGTGCTTTGAGGATATCGGCGACCATCATGATCATCGTGGCATCTTCGTGGACGCTTGCCACGCCGAAACTCTCGACGCCGAACTGGTGGAATTCTCTCAGGCGCCCTTTTTGGGGGCGCTCATAGCGGAACATCGGCCCGTGGTAATAAAAGCGGTGGATTCCCCCTTTTTTGTCCAGCTTGTGCTGGATAAAGGCACGGACGACCCCGGCTGTCCCCTCGGGGCGGAGGCAGACGTCATTTCCCCCCTTGTCGGTGAACTGATACATCTCCTTGCCGACGATGTCGCTGCTCTCCCCGACGGAACGTTTGAAGAGGGAGGTCTCTTCGAGCAGAGGGGTTTCGATGTAGTGATAGCCGTAACGTTTGGCAATGCGTGAAGCGGTCTCGATGAAAAATTCAAAACGTTGGTAATCGTCGGAAAGGATGTCGTTCATTCCGCGCAGCGATTGGATCATAAGGCTCCTTTGATAAGGGTGGTGATTTCTTGGGTGATGTCATCGATGCTTTGGGTCGCGTCAATGACGTGGGTGTCGATTCCGAGGGCATAGGCCGCGTCTATCAGAGCATTCTGAATGGCGAGCAGGTAGCCGGTGCCGCGCGCTTCCACCCGGTCGTGCTCTTTTTGGCTCAGACGAAACGCAAGCTCTTCTGGGGTCAGTTTCAGGATCACAACCCGGTCGGGAAGGCATCCGCCTGTTGCCAGCCGGTTGAGCATCACGAGGGTGGCTTCATCGCACAGATTCTGCACGGCCGCGTAGGCCATTCCCGAGACGGCGGAACGGTCGCTGATAATGAGGCGATTCATATTGGGTAATATCACCGCTTCGGTGTGTTCGGCACGATCGGCTAAAAACAAAAGAAGCTCGGCCGTTTTGCTGACAAGATCGCCGTGCAGCACCATGTTGCGAATCTCTGCCCCCACCGCGGTTCCTCCCGGCTCTTTGGTGATCAGGGCATCCGGAAACAAAGCGCGCAGGCGCTCGATCTGAGTGCTTTTCCCCGCCGTATCGATCCCCTCTATCGCTAGGTACATGGGTTGGCCTCGGGCAGCGTGCAGGATTTCATGCTCCAAATGACGTTTTGCACCGGTGCTGGGAGCAGGTGTTCCGTTTTGCCGTTGAACTTCAGGAGGTTGCGGACAATGGAAGAGCTGATGAAAGCATGGCGGAGTTTGGGCATCAGGTATACCGTCTCGATGTTAGGCTCCAGAGAGTTATTCAGGTACCCCAGCTGCAGCTCGAACTCAAAATCGCTCACCGCACGCAGTCCGCGGATGAGAACGGTGGCATCGAGCGATTTGGCCAGTTCGACGGTCAGGTTGTCAAAACCGACAACACGGACCCTTTCCAGATGCTCTACGGCGAGTTTGGTCATCTCGACCCGCTCCTCGAGGGTGAACATGGGGCGTTTGTCCCGCGATTCGGCGACGGCGACGATTACTTCGTCAAAGAGGCGGATGCCCCGCTCGATAATGTCGAAGTGGCCGTTGGTGATCGGGTCGAACGTCCCGGGATAAAGGGCTATTTTATGCATGAGTGTCATCCCAGCGTTTGTAAAGATTGTTGTCAATCCCCAGAAGGTCGAACCATTTGCCGATCATGAAGTTTTCCATTGCTTCGAGGGTGTTTTGTTCTCCGTAATAGGCCAGTACCGGAGGGGCGATGATGACCCCCAGCATGGAGAGTTTGTGCATGTTTTCCAGCGCGATGGGGGAGAACGGAATCTCTCTGGGGGCGAGGACGAGGGTGCGACGCTCTTTGATCATCACCGCTGCGGCCCGCGTGATCAGGTTGTCGGCAATGCCGCAGGCGATTTTGGCGAGCGTGTTCATGCTGCAGGGGGTGATGATCATGGCATCGGCTCCGTACGATCCCGAAGCGACCGAGGCCCAGATTTCATCGTTCCGGTGCACCGTGAGGTTTTCCTCTTTTTCTAGAACGATTTGGGCATGCTCGGAAAGGATCAGGTGTTTTTGGACCGATTCGGGAAGGGCGCGCAGCGTTTTGATTCCGAGGGCGGCACCGCTGGCACCGCTGATTCCCACGACGATTTTCATTGAAGTTCCACCCGATTTTTTCCGATCACTTTGGCTTTGGAGCGTTTGCCGTCCCTTTTTTGAATCGTAATAATATCATAGAGTGCCCCCTCTTGCGTTGCGGTTGCGCTCAATTCGAGAACGACAGAGCCGTTTCGTATCTGTACGATGACGTTTTCGTTTCTAAGAACGAGCGGAACCGCTTCGATGTTGCGGACATTCAGGAGGGTGCCGTTTTTGAGGTTTGAACGAAACCGCACCGATTCGGAGGGAAAGGCGGTGAGGGGGATGTCTTTGAACGATGTGAAAGGGACCGGTTTGAGCAGGGTATTGGAACCGCCCAGAGTCTCTTTGCGTAAAACTCTCCGGGTGGTATGGAGGACGGGGAGGAGGGCGTCGACCGAGTAGTCGAGATAGCGTCTGAGCCCCTGGGAATTGAGGACGTAGAAGGTCCCCGAACCGTTTTGATAGATCCGGTTGTCAAAAAACCCTTTGGCGTCATGGGGTAAAGAGTCCAGGTATCCGCGCGGGGTGATCTTCACAGCGCGAATGCGGATGGAAGGGTAGCGTTCCCGAAGTTTCTCGGCCAGCTGATCTTCAAGGGATGTCAAGTCGACGGGGCTTTTTTTGACAAAATTGACGTAGCGGATCTTCGCCGTGTCGATCGTGATGCCGTGAAGTTCGAAGGTTTTGGCCAGAGTCTGGGCATCGAGGCGGTAGAGGGTCTTCTCGGCGGGGATCCTCACAACCTCGAAACGCTTTTCCACTTCAGGAAAAAGGTCGGTAGAGACGATGGTGGGGTCGGTATAGAGATACTCTTCTTTGAGTTCATGGGCATGAAATACGGAAACCAGCAACAAGAGAAGGGGTAAAAAATTATTCATTCTTTATTTTAGCACAGTTGGCCTCGATCAAAACGGTGATCTCCTCCACTTCCAGAGCTCTGGAAACAGAGACGACCTGATCGTCTATCACGACGGAGGGGGTGCTTTTGATGTCGTAGCCGAGCATTCGGGAAAGGTCGGAGGTTTTTTCAAAATCGATGGGGCAGGGGCTGGAAAGAATCGCTGTTTCGATGTTCGCGGCGATTTCTCGGCACAGGTCGCAGCCGGTTCCGAACAGGATGATTTTCATCAAGTGTTCGCTCCCAGGACGTAGCCGGAGCGGATCAGCGCTTTGTCGATATGGTCCACGATGTTGTCGTGGCCGATCTGGTCGCCGACGTGTGATTTTTCGATGAAGCGGCGTACCTGTGGATTGACGCCTGAGAGGATAAGGTGGGTGCCGTTTTGGCCGAGCCTCTCATGCAGCACCTCGAGGGCGTGTAGTCCCGCCGCATCGATCAGGGGGACGTAGCGCATCCGGAGGATGAAAACCTGCGGCGGTTTTTCAAAGAGGAGGAGCGTATCGACCAGCTTTTCGGCAACACCGAAAAAGAGGGGCCCCTGGATCTCGTAGACCTCGACCTCTTCGGGGATCGATTTGTTGTGGATCGAATCGGGGTCGTTCTCCGCCCGCTCGACGGCGCCGATGCGGGTTGCCTTCATCATCTGGTCGATGAAAAGGATGGATGCCAGGGCGATTCCCGCCTGGATGGCGAAGTTCAGGTCGACGAGGACGGTAAGCAGAAAGGTCGTGATGAGGACGATACGGTCGGTCCGCGGGGCTTTCATGATTTCTCTAACGTGTTTGATCTCCGACATGTTCCACGCGACGACCATCAGGATCGCCGCGAGGGCCGCGAGAGGGACCTTGACGATGAGGGGGGAGAGGAGGAGCATGAAGACAAAGAGCCACGCCGCGTGCATCATCCCCGCTACCGGGGTGCGGGCACCGGCTTTGACGTTGGTGGCGGTGCGGGCGATGGCGCCGGTGGCGGGGAGCCCTCCGAAGATCCCGGAGGCAACGTTGGCGATCCCCTGTCCCATGAGTTCGGCGTTGGGTTTGTGGCGGGTGCCGGCCATCCCGTCGGCGACGACGGCCGAGAGGAGCGATTCGATGGCGGCGAGCGTCGCGATCGTGATCGCATCGGGAAGAAGGAGGCGGAGTTTTTCGAACGTTATCTCCGGCCACACGGGGGTGGGGAGGGAGGAGGGGATGGCACCGAAGCGGCTCTCGATCGTTTCGACGGGCAGGGCAAGGGCCCACACCGCCAGAGCTGAGAGGACCACGACGATGATCGGACCGGGAATTTTGGGAATATGCCGTTTCGTCAATACGATGACACCGATCGAGGCGAGGGCGAGGATGACGGCGGTGATATTGGTATCATGCAGGTGGGCGAGATAGACCCCAAGCTTCTCAAGAAAATCGGGGGGGACGGTGTCGACATGGAGGCCGAAAAAATCGCGGATCTGCGAGAAGGCGATCAGCAGCGCGATCCCCGAGGTAAAGCCGACGATCACGGGGTAGGGGATGAATTTGATCATCTCTCCGGCCCGCAGAAAAGCCATCAGGACGAGGATTCCCCCCGCCATGATCGTGGCGAGGACCAGCCCCTCGTAGCCGTGTTTCATGGCGACCGTGGCGACCGTGACGATAAATGCCGCCGTAGGGCCGCCGATCTGGTAGCGGCTACCGCCGTGGGCAGAGATCAGAAATCCCGCGACGATCGCGGTGAAGAGCCCCCGTTCGGGGGGGAGGTTGGAAGCGATCGCAATGGCCATGGCCAGAGGGAGGGCGACGATGGCGA
Organism: Campylobacterales bacterium; assembly: GCA_016938595.1. Classification (GTDB taxonomy): domain Bacteria; phylum Campylobacterota; class Campylobacteria; order Campylobacterales; family Sulfurimonadaceae; genus Sulfuricurvum. The sequence continues at coordinate 72,359 of JAFGUJ010000020.1, forward strand.
CGGCGAGACCGGCGATCGCGTCGGCGATAAAGTCGGAACGGCTGTAGCCCTGACGTCGGAAAAGGGTGATAAGTTTCGGCTCCAGTGAGTCGTGGAGTGAGCGCAACATGAAAGCAGTGTCCTTGGGAAAATCAATGGCGAAAGTGTAGCACTTTTTTCGCGATAAAGTGTTATTTAGAAATGACTGCCGTTATCGTATAGCCCGTTTGGGCGACGGCGTTTTGCATCGCGCCGAGGGTGACACTCTCATCGGCGGTGACGAGGGCCGATTCGTTTTTGAAATTGACGCGGGCTGCCCGAACCCCGGGGACCCCCAGCAGCGCTTTTTTGACCGCCAGGGTGCAGGCGATACAGTGCATCCCTCCGATCCGGAGACTCCATTCGCGCGCTCCGAGGAGTGCCGCGCACAGGAGCAAAAGGGCCATTATTCTCCCCATATCCATCCCTCGTAGTACGGATAGAAGAGGGCGGCAATGCTGAAGAGGAAAAGGACCCAGAACGCCAGGACGAGGAGACGGGAAGCCAGGCTGGGGGCGCAGTCGCATTCGATCTGCTTTTTGATTACCATTTTGTAAAAACCGATCCCCAGCATCACTACAGCCGCCGCCGTGAAAATCCACCGGTAGGGCTCGAGGGCGGAAACGTTGATGATTCCGGCAAACGAGATGCCGAACACCATGAACAGGGTCGGCACCAGGCAGCACGAGGCCGAGAGGAGCGCGGTGGCGAAGGCGGCAGTGAGGACGAGTACCGAACTGCGGCGTTCCTGAACGATCATCGCATCGAGCGGGTTCTCCTCGTCCGGTTTTTCGACGTACCCTTTCCCCTTGACGATGACGAGGCGGGTGGCCCCGTCATCCAGACTCTCCTCGCTGAACGTACAGCGCTGCGAGAGGGCGAAGCGCTTGCAGTTTTCGCGCCCCGAGAGGGTATTGACCTCGACGATGAGGGTCGCATCCTCGGGGAGGGCATCGAGCGCCTTTTTGGTCTCGAGCACCGGCCGCGGGCACTCCATGTCCCGGCAGTCGAGGATCACAGAATCCCCTTTGCGGAGCGGAACGCATAGCGGTAGGAGGCGGGATCGAACGGGTCGAGGTATTCCTCCTCAACCTCGGCGTAGGGGTAGCCGAAGGAGTCGAGCATTCCCTGGGCGTTGGCGGGAAAGAGGTCGAAATCGCGGGCGTGGTTGAGGGCCATCCAGTTGTTCTCCCAGAAGCCGAAAAATTTCTCGGCGAGCGCGCGGGCGCGCGGGGAACTTTTCTCGATCCCCTCTTTGAGGACCAGTTTCGTGATGTCGGCGGGGTCGCAGGGGATCCACCCGAGTTGCGGGGTGAAAAACTCGACCTTGCAGTGCTGCGCCTTCGTGATCGTCTCTCCCGCGCCGAACGCCGCGGAGAGGCGCGATTCCCCGACCCGGATCCCCATCACTTCGCGAGACGGGATCCCCGAGGCGCGCATCAGCGCGACGCACAGCGCCGACATGTCGAGGCACTTGCCCCCCATATGGCCGTTTTTTTCCAGTTCGGCGAGCATGGCGTTGGGGCTTCCCGTACCGCATCCCATGACGCTCTCGTCGCGGTAGCTGTTGTCGACGATCCAGTCGTAGATCCTGCGGGCTTTTTTGAGGGGCTCTTTTTCAGCCCCGACGATGAGGGCGGAAATCCGGGCGACGGCGCCGTCGGTCGGGAGGTGCGCGGAGGGGGCCAGAAAGGCTTTGGACTCCTCGATCGTCTCGGGACAGATCCTCTGCGGACGCCAATTGCACTGCCGGTCGCGCAATGCAACGGTGAGGGAGAGCTCGAGTGTTTTGGAAGGGGCGCTTTTGCCCCAGTGGGCATAGAAGGTGCGGGCGCTGTATCGGTTGGCTTCGCTCTCGTAGCTTTCAGCGGCGTCGGTGCGCCACCCCGTTTTCAGGATCTCCTGAAATCCGCTGATCCGCGAGGGGAGGGGAATCCACAGGGAAACGTCGCCGCCGTGGTGGGAGAGGTCGAAACTCCAGCGAAGCTCATAAAGGGCCAGCGTTTCCGGACCCTTTTTCTGCTCCGCGGCAAACGAGGGGGTGAGACACAGGGTGGTGGCTGCGGCAGTATGGGTGATGAAGGTGCGTCGGGTCATGGATTATCCTACGATGATGTCGGTGTCGGCTTTGGGAACGACCTGTGCGACGATGGCGGCGCTGATCCCCTCGGACAGGCACCGCTCCTCGATTTTGCGGGCATTTTCGGGACTTGCCGCGATCAGCAGCCCCCCGGAGGTCTGGGCGTCGAAGAGGAGCATCTCCATGTCAGAACCGATGTCGCGCGAGAAGCGCACTTTTCCCTCCAGATACTCTTTGTTCGCGTAGCTTCCCGCGGGGATGATCCCCATCGAGGCCATCGGAATGGCTTCGGGGAAATAGGGGACGGCGGAACTTTGTACCTCGATGGTGAGTTTTCCTCCGGCCATTTCGTGCAGATGCCCCAGAAAACCGAACCCCGTAACGTCGGTGCAGGCGTGGGCGCCGAACTCGCGCGCGATCAGAGAGGCCTTGTAGTTGAGGGTCCGCATCGTCTCCGCCGTGCGGATCACCGCCGCATCGTCGAGCAGATCGGCCTTGATTGCCGTGATCAGGATCCCGAGCCCCAGAGGCTTGGTCAGGACGATCAGGTCCCCCTCACGGAGGGTATTGTTGCGCAGAATCCGCTCGGGATGGACGAATCCTGTGCAGGAGAGGCCGTAAATCATCTCGGGGGTTTCGATCGTGTGTCCCCCGACGATCACCGCGCCGCACTCGGCGACTTTGCTCTGGCCGCCGCGGAGGATTTCGGTGAGAATCTCGGTCGTATGGTTTTTGCCGTCGAATCCGACGATGTTGAGGGCGGTTTTGGCGTCACCTCCCATCGCGAAAACGTCGCTGAGAGAGTTCGCCGCCGCGATCTGGCCGTAGATGAACGGGTCGTCGACGACGGGGGTGATGAAATCGAGCGTCTGTACCATCGCCGTCGCGTCGTCGATCCGGTAGACCCCGGCGTCCTCGTTCCCCTCGAACCCCACCAGGAGATCCTTATGGAACGAGACGAGGTGGCAGGTGACGTCGCCGAGCGATCCGGGAGAGAGTTTGGCGGCGCACCCCGAGGCGCGGACGTATTTCGTCAGCTTGGCTTCAGTGTTCATGAGGGGTCCTCGCACTGAGCTCTTCTTGCACTCCCCTGAGCGTTGCGGCCGTTTTGAGCGGATCGTCGTTGCACAGAGACATATCAGGGCGGAGGGTGGTTTTGTAGACCTTGTCGTAATACTGCGTCAGGAGGATTTCGGCGACACGGGAGAGCTCATTGTTTTCGAACGCGGCAATGGCCGAGGCTTTGTCGTCGCGGCTGATGTAGGGGGAGATCCGTTCCATCCGTTCCCGGAAGAAGGGCTCGTCCATCGTGTCGTACATCCGCATGATCCGCTCGATCCGCTGTTCGAGAGGGGCGGTAATTTCGACACGGAACCCCTGCGCCATCTGGCGGTTGAGAAGGGCGGGAAGGGTGATTTTGCCGATCCGTTTGCTCTCCGATTCGACAAACGCCCGGCGTGAGGGGATGAGTGAACGGTAGGCATGGACGAGGCGGTTTTGAAACTCTTTTTGCGTCGGCTGGGAGCCGTTGACGTCGCCGAAGACCGAGCCGTAGTGGTTGGCCATTTTTTCCAGATCGAGGACGTTCTCCAGGCTTTGGAGGAGGTCGCTTTTGCCGCACCCCGTGTTTCCGGCAAGGGTGATGAAGTCGATTTTAGGAAGGTTTTCCAAATAGTCGAGGACGAATCGGCGGTACGATTTATATCCCCCCGTGACGCGGTCGATCCTGTAGCCGATGCTGGAGAAGATCGTCCCCAGCGAGGAGGAACGCATCCCGCCCCGGGCGCAGTAGATGGCGATTTTCGCGTTGGGGGTGAAGGCCGGGTAGAGCTCCTTGACATGGCTGGCAGCATTGACGCAGACATACGATGCCCCCTGAACACGGGCCTCGAACGGTGAGACCTGTTTGTAGAGGGTACCGACGATACGGTGTTCTTCATCGCTCAGCGCGTAAAAATTGCGGGCTCCGGGAACACGGGATTCGCCGTATTCGTGCGGGCTTCGGGCATCGATCACCAGATCGTAGGTGTCAAGCGACTCCAGGAGAGTCTCGATAGGTATGGGTTGCATCATAACGGAATTTTATCATGTGTCGACTGATGGTTCGATGAGTGCCGTCGGGGTGTTCCGCTTCCGAGGCGCACCATTCGCTCAGAAATAGTAATACAAGATCATCTTTCCCCCGTCGGAGAGATCGGTCCGCACATACGCCAGATCCAGGGCAAAACCGTTTTTGAAATCATACGTCCCCCCCGCGAGGAGCCGGTAGGCGGGTGAATCCTCCTGATCGAGCCAGAGGGCGTAGAGAGAGGAATAGACCCATCCAAAGGGTTCTTTCTGCGTCGCTTTGAGGTAGCGGTAGCGGCTATCCTCGTAGGTACGGAACCATTCGGCGATGAGGGTGAGGTCGGTGGGGCTTTGGTAGCGCAGTCCCAGCAGGGTGCTTTTGTCTCCTCCTTTGACGCCGAAATCGGCGTGGAGTTCGAGGCCGTTCCCGACGTCGGTCGAGAGATCGGCACCGAAGGCGTTTTCGGCGAGAATGAGGTCGATGTCGCTTTGCCCGGCGAGGAGATAGAGCTTGGCGCCGCCGCGGCTGTCGGTGGAGGCAAAATGGTCGCGGTTTTCACCGATGCCGGGGAGCCACAACAGATCGAGGGTGGCGGCGGAGACGATCCCCTCTTCGGGGGTGCGGGTCATCTGGGCATGGGCCATCCAGAATCCCTCGCGGGAGAGATCGGGGTAGATCGGGTCTTTGGGGCGCTCGAAAAAGGCCAGCGGGGAGTAGGCATACCCTTTTCCCCACCGCAGCACTTTTTTTCCCAGATCGAGCGATTCGCGCTCATCCCCGAACCGCTGTCTCAGTTCGTTGAGAAGAACCTCCTCATCACGGGTGGTGCGGCTGTCGTCACGGTAGAATGCGGAGAGGTCGGCGTGGAGGTTTATGGGAGATTCGTCCCATGTCCCCTGGAGATTAAGCTCGTTGGCGGAGCGGGCGAAACGGCCGTTGTCGCTCCACTGAAGCGTATTGTCGCTGCGCAGGTAGCCGTGGTGCTCGAAACGCTTTTTTTCGAAGGTTCCGGCATCGAAGGAGAACTCCTCCTCTCCCCAGATGAGGAGGGGGAGGAGGAGACACAGCAGGGGTCTCATCAGCGCAGGTCGTCCAGCTTGGAGAGGTTTTCCAGAGTAAAGACGGCGTTGTCGAGGGGGCGTTTTTTGATCGACCCGTAGACTATGATCGACTTGAACCCTTTTTGGAGCGGGCTGGTCGTCTCCAGCACCGAGGGGCGGACGATCCCCCCGCCGAAATCTTTGGGTTTGAGGTAGCGGATCGTTTTGAGGACGATCCCCCCTGCGATGCAGTCGATCGAGGTGGGGAAGAGGCTTTTTTTGTCGACGTTCATCCGGAGCTTTTCATAGGTGCTCTCGGGGGTTTTGGCGACCAGATCGAGGTGATAGAGCTCGGGAGTCTCTTTTTGGGAAGCGATTTTGTACTCTGCGCCGAAATCGACCTGCATGATGTCGGCGTTGTTGAAAACGCCCCCCGTGACACTCTGCATCGAGGCGATCCGCAGCGGTTTGGCAATCCCGGGGATGTAGAGCCACATGTTCTGATCGACCCGCAGCGTGGCGCGCCCTTTGTCGCTGGCGGGGGAGAGGAAGAGGGAAGCGACTTTGGTCTTGTCTTTTTTTACCATGTACATGACGAACTCCTTGCGCGTTCCGTCAGGCTCGATGTTGATCAGCTGCCGCACGCTCTCTGTGGAGAAGGGGTTGAGCTTTTTGTCGATCTGCTCGAGCAAATCGGCACCGAAGGCCAAGGCAGGGAAGAGGAAAAAGGGGAGTAAATATTTCATGTTAGCTCCTTAGGGCATCGACGGGGTTCATGCGCGCCGCTTTGAGGGCGGGATAGAGGGAAGCGAGGGCGGAGACGACAATGACGAGGACGCCGATGAACGCTACCTGCGTGCACGCCAGGACGGGAGAGAGGAGGATGTCGTCCTGGCGTCCGAAACGGATCGTCATGTCGCCGATTCCGTAGACGACCCCGTAGGAGAGGGCGGTGCCGACGACGAGTCCGAAGATCCCCAGCAACATCCCCTCAAATAAAAAGGTGCTCAGAATAAACGAAGAGGGAGTTCCGATCGCGCTCATGGTGCCGATCTCCTTGATCCGCTCATACACGCTCATGATCATCACGTTGAGGATCGAGATCAGGACGATCGAGATGAGGATGATCTGGATGGAAATGCTCATCAGGTCGATCATTTTGGCGATGCTGCTAAAGGGGCTCAGCTCCTCCCATCCGTGAATTTCCAGAGGAGGTTTATTTGAAGCCAGCAGAAGGTGCGTGAGCTTTTGGCGGATTTGGGGAAGGGCGGAGAGGTCGTGAAGGCGGATGGCGATTTCGTTGGCCTCGTTCTGGTGGAGCCGCAGCAGGGATCGCGAATCGTCGATATGGATGTAGCCATCACGCCCTCCGGGGCCGGAGATACTCTGGAGGATGCCGGCGACTTTGAAGGTGCGGGCGTTCATCGAACCGATGTTGTTGGTGACGACGAGGACGACGCTGTCGCCGATTTTGAGGTTCATCCCTTTGGCGACGATGTCGGGGATCAGCACTTCTCCGTGGGCGAAGTCGGCGTTTCCGATGATACGGGAGCGCAGCTGCGGCAGGGTCGAGTGCTCGATGGCGGGGTCGATTCCGTTGAGACGGAGGTTGGTGGAGGTGTCGAAATTGCTGATCAGGGCCGAATGTTTCAAGCGAAGCGAATACGATACGATCCCCTCCATGGCGTCGAGTTCGCGCTCTATCGTGCGGAGTTTGTGTTCGGGGATGTTTTTGTCGAGGGGCATGTTGTCGAGACTCGCGACGTACCCCTGCCGGTGAATCTGCAGATGCCCCAGCATGCTGTCGGTGATCTGGCCGATCATGTAGTGTTTGAAGCTTCCCGAAAAAGCGGCAAAGAGGAGGACAAACATGACCCCGATCGCGATCAGGGCGGTTGTGAGGATCATTCTGCGGCGGTTGCGTTTTAACGTGCGGTAGGCGATTTTTAGGCTTTTCATCCGTTGCTCCGATCATCCATAATCCGGCCGTCCTGGAGGGTGACGATCCGTCTGGCTTCGGTCATGATTTTGGTGTCGTGAGTCGAAAAGACGAAGGTGGTGTTGAATTTCTCCTGCATCTGTTTCATCAGGTCGATCACCTTTTTGGCCGAGACGCTGTCGAGGTTGGCGGTCGGCTCATCGGCGAGGATGATCCGGGGATTGACGACGAGGGCGCGCGCGACCGCGACCCGCTGTTTCTGCCCGCCGCTGAGCTGGTCGGGGTATTTGTCGATCTGGTCCAGCATCCCGATCGCTTCGAGCACCTCTTTGACCCGTTCGCGGGTGTTTTTTTCTCCGAGGATGACCGAGAGGGGGAACTCGACGTTTTCATAGACGGTGAAGCTCTCGATCAGGTTGAAATCCTGAAAGATGAACCCCAGATGTTCGGCACGGAAGCTCAGCGCCTCTTTGTTTTTCAGGGACGATACGATCGTGCCGTCGATCGTGATCTCTCCCGAATCGGGTTTGTCGAGGCAGCCGATCAGGTTAAGGAGGGTGCTTTTGCCGCTGCCGCTGGGGCCGACAATCGCGACGAACTCTCCGTCCCCGATCGTGAGATCAAGCCCTTCGATGACGGGGGTGGTCACTTCCCCTTCCTGATAATGTTTGACCAGTTTGACTACCTGTATCATAAGCAAATCCAATATCATAAAATATAACAGAGGAGTATAGCATAAAAACATTTCTGAAGGAATTGATTCGTGTCAAGACAGCAGGTACACTACGACGTTATAATTCCGTAAAAAGACGGAGAGAACAATGAAATCGATTTGGATGATAGGGATGGCGGCAACCCTGCTGTGCGGTGCGGAAGGACGGAGTGTTTACCAGAAATACTGCCAGCAGTGCCATGTTGAAATGATGGAGAAAAAAGAGGTTATCCGAAACCTTGGGACCCTAAAGGCACCGCCGATGGTCGAGGTTTCGCACCGTCTGAAAGAAAATGTCATCATCGCCGATGAGGACGACGATGTGAAACGGCGTGTCATCGTCGCATTCGTCAAAGACTACATCGAAAATCCCAGTATCCAGTACAGCATGTGCCATCCGATGGCGATCGAGAAGTTCGGGATTATGCCCTCGCTGAAAGGTAAGCTGAGTGACGAGGAGCGTCAGGCGGTCGCCGAATGGGTCTATGACCGCTACGAAGGGGTCGCGTTTCGCTGAGTCTATTTTAGATGTAACGCACTGTAGGAACAAAGTCCCTACAACCTCCTGAAGCTACCCGTATCTTTCGGATGCGGGAGAAAAACTCTTCTTCCAGTACGTGTCAAGGCTCTGTGATTCAGAGGTGAACAAATCGCTTGCGGCAAAGGTAGAGAACACCACCGAGTAGGAGAGCGGCTCCCCCGGCGATCCAGAATGGGAGGGTACTTCCGAAACTGTCCCACAGCCATCCCGCCGCCGCAAGCGAGGCGAGGGTAGCAAACCCGACCGCGGTGTAGTAGACGCCGTACGCGGTCGCTTTGAGCTCCTGCGGGGCCGTATCGGAGATGATCGCCTTGGCCAGCGCGTTGAATCCGCCGGCGAAAAAGCCGTAAATGGCGAAACCGAGCCATGTTCCCCATTCACTCCCCAATCCCATCAGCAATGCCCCCAGGCCGAACGCGAGATAGACGGCGCTGAGCAGAGTCGCTTTGCCGAAACGGTCGGCGAGTCGGCCGATCGGGATCGCGAAAAACGCCTGCGTCAGATTGTAGAGGGCGTAGGCGAGGGGGATCATAGAGAGAGCCATCCCGTTGTCCCCCGCCTTGAGAATCATAAACGAATAGTTCATTGCAAACAGGCTGAAGAGGCTCTGGAACACGACGAGGAGATAAAACGGCATGGGGAGCGCTCCGGGGCGGAATCGCCTGGCCGGAGCAGGGGTGAAGGGGGCGTCGGTGATGAGAAAAATCAGGATCGCCATCGAGATGAGCCCCGGGATGAGGCTCAGGGCGAAGATGGTCCGAAACGTCTCCTCGCTCTCCCCCAGCGACCACAGCAGGGCGAAGGTGGCCAGAGAGCCCGCCAGTGCCCCCGCACCGTCCATCATCTTGTGAAAACCGAAGACAAAACCGCTGCTCTCTTTCGGGGTAGAGGCGCTGATGAGGGCGTCTCGGGGGGCGACGCGGATCCCTTTGGCCAGACGGTCGCCGATCCGGATGAGAGCGATCATCCCCGCGCTTTGGGCGAAAAAGGCGAGGGGCTTGATGAGGTTGGAGAGGCCGTATCCGAAGACGACGATCCCCTTTCTCCGTCCCAGCCGGTCCGAATAGAATCCCGAGAGGGCGATGAGGAGGGCGACGGAGAGTTCGGCGGCCCCCTCGATGAGGCCGATCTGGGTTTTCGTCGCATGCAAAAACCGCTCCAGGAAGATGGGGAGGAGGGGGAGGATCATCTCGGTCGAGAAATCGGTGAAAAAGCTGTTGGCCCCCAGGCCCACGATGTTTTTGTTGAGCGGCTGGGTTTTCATGGTTCCCTTCGGCAAAGTGAGTCCCTTATTCTATCATGTTTCGTATCCTGAATTTACTCATGCCTCCCCGAAAACACCCTTGCAAAGGTTAATATTAACTTAAAAATAAGCTGTTTTTAAGTATAATCCGCGACATTTTTCTGCATGCCCGGATGCGGTATTGCACAGGTTTAGCACAAGGAGTCTGAATGTTACTACTATCCCCGAGACAGGAGTGGTTTGGCAACATCCGCGGCGACATCCTCGCCGGTATCGTGGTCGCCCTGGCCCTCATCCCCGAATCGATCGCGTTTTCGATCATCGCGGGGGTTGACCCGAAAGTGGGGCTCTACGCCTCATTCTGTATCGCGGCGGTCATCGCGTTCGTCGGCGGACGTGCCGGGATGATCTCGGCAGCGACCGGGGCGATGGCGCTTTTGATGGTGACGCTGGTCAAAGAGCATGGTTTGCAGTATCTCCTCGCCGCGACGATTCTCACCGGAGTGCTGCAGATCGCGGCCGGATATCTGAAACTGGGAGTGCTGATGAGCTTCGTCTCCCGCACCGTCGTGATCGGGTTCGTGAACGCGCTGGCGATTCTGATTTTCATGGCGCAGCTCCCCGAGCTGACCAACGTCACGTGGCATGTCTATGCCCTCACCGCGGCGGGGCTCGCGATCATCTACCTCTTCCCCTACGTCCCCAAACTTGGGCAGCTGATCCCCTCGCCGCTGGTGACGATCGTCGTGCTGACCGCCGCCGTCGTGTATCTTGGGATCGACGTCCGCACCGTCGGAGACATGGGGCAGCTCCCCGATACGCTACCGATCTTTCTGTGGCCCGAAGTGCCGCTCAATCTCGAGACCCTCGCGATCATTTTCCCCTACTCGGCGGCACTGGCAGCGGTGGGGCTGTTGGAGTCGTTCATGACGGCGACGATCGTCGATGACATGACCGATACCGACAGCGATAAAAACCGCGAAGCCAAAGGGCAGGGGATCGCCAACATCGCCAGCGGATGCGTCGGCGGTATGGCCGGATGCGCGATGATCGGACAGTCGGTGATCAACATCAAATCGGGCGGCCGCGGCCGTCTCTCGACCCTCGTCGCCGGGGTGCTGCTGCTGATCATGGTCGTCTTTATGTCCGATCTGATCTCCATCATTCCGATGGCGGCGCTCGTGGCGGTCATGATCATGGTCTCGATCGGGACGTTCAACTGGGCGTCGATCAAGGGACTGAAAACCCTCCCGTTCTCGACCAACTTCGTCATGCTCTCGACCGTCATCGTCGTCGTCTGGACCCACAATCTCGCTCTGGGGGTCTTTACGGGGGTGCTCCTCGCCTCGCTCTTTTTCGCGAACAAGATCAGCCACTTCATGTACTGGGAAAAATCGTTCGAGGAGACGAGCAGCACCCGCGTCTACAAGTTCGTGGGGCAGATTTTCTTCAACTCGGCTGACCGTTTCGCCGATGCGTTTGATTACAAAGAAGAGGTGAAACACGTCATAATTGACGTTACCCGTGCCCACTTCTGGGACATCTCGGCAGTGTACGCCCTGGACAAAGCGGTGATCAAGCTGCGCAACATGGGCAAAGAGGTCGAGGTGGTCGGCCAGAACGAAGCGACCCGGACGATCATCGACCGTTTCGGCGTCCACGACAAACCCTCAGAGATCGAGAAGGTGATGGGAGGGCATTAACCCTTGTTGATTTTCTCCAGTTTCATCTCCAGCTCCGTCCCCTCGAGTGGGCGGAAATAGAGATACCCCTGCGCTTCATTGCACCCGTGTTCGACGAGAAAACGGGCCTGTTCGTGTGTCTCCACCCCTTCGGCTATCAGTTCCTTGTTCAGATTCAGCGCCATTGCGATGATGGTTCGGGTCAGCTGTGCGTCGTCCCGGTCATCGGGGAGCCCCCGAACGAATGACTGGTCGATTTTGAGCTTGTCCACAGGGAGGCGTTTGAGGTAGGAGAGGGAGGAATGGCCGGTCCCGAAATCGTCGATCGCCAGCGTGATCCCCAGCTTTTTGAGTTCGTGAAGCGTCGCGATCGCCTCTTCGGGATTTTGCATGATCTGCGTCTCGGTCATCTCCAGTTGCAGCTGTGAGGTGGAGATTCCGCTCTCCTCGATGGCACGGGTGACGAATTCGACAAAGTCGGTGTGTTTGAGCTGCAGCATCGAGAGATTCAGTGAGAGTTTTCCGACCCGGTATCCCTTTTTGTGCCACGCCGTGAATTGTTTCATTGCGGTCTCCATGACCCATCGGTCGATCTGGATGATCATTCCCGTCTCTTCGGCGATGGGGATAAATTTGTCCGGCGGGACCATCCCCATCTTGGGGTGTTTCCACCGTATCAGCGCTTCCATACCGGAAACCTCTTCAGTACGCATATCGACCTGTGCCTGGTAATAGACGACAAACTCGTTATGGATAAGGGCATTGTGGAGCTCATTTTGGAGATTCATCCGCTCGTACGCTTTTTGGGTCATGCTTTCGGTATAGAAACGGTAGGTGCTGCGCCCCTCTTCTTTGGCTTTGTACATTGCCGCATCGGCATTCTGGAGAAGTGCGGAAGGGGTTGTGCCGTTTTGGGGATAGAGGGCTACCCCGATGCTGCTCGAGATGAAAAAACGGAACTGGTCGATTTCCATCGCTTCTTTAAAACGGTGCATCACGTTGTTTATCGTGTCGATCAGGGTGTTCTCATCACTGATTTCATCTATCAGGATGGCGTATTCATCCCCTCCGAAACGGGCCACGGTGTCGCTTTCCCGCAATACCCGGCTGAGCAGTTTGCCAACCTTTTGGAGGAGCATATCACCGACATTGTGCCCCAGCGAATCGTTCACCTCCTTGAAATGGTCCAGATCCAGAAAGAGTACGGCGAGCATCGTGTTGTCACGCTGGGCCCGTTTGATGGCATTGTCGAGGCGATCTACAAACAGCAGCCTGTTGGGAAGGCCTGTGAGGGGATCGTGTTTGGCCAGATGCTGCAGGGAGAGGGAACGTTCATCAAACGCCATCGCCAGGGCTTCAAGCTCATCATCGCTTCCCAACGGTGCGCATGGGGTGTATTCGGCGCCGGAGGAGAGGGTGACGCGGCGATAGAGTTCGACAATGGGACGGGTGATGTTCTCCCCCAGCAGGTAGGAGGTGATCAGCCCCAGCAGGGTGAAGAGTAGCCCGATCAGGATCAGTGGCATCAGCGCCTGCTGTACCGGTCCCATGTAGGCTGATTCGAGAAGCCCGAGTTCCACGTTCATGTCCAGACGACTCAGATAGGGAGTTTTGGTCAGAGGCTCCAGGAAGATGTGGCGGTATTCCTCGTACGGGTATTCACCATATTCAAAGAGGAGAAACTCGTTGTGGAGCCTCAGGGAGACGGGAAGGTCGTTGGGGATGACGCTCTCTGCGATCGCATCGGTATCGAAAACGACGACGAGCGCCCCCTGCGTTGTCGAGTAGTATTCGATCGGAACGACGACGACGATATCGTGGGTACCCTCCTGAAGATACAGATCGATCTCCCGGAGTGCCAAAGCGGAGCGGAGTTTTGGCGAAGTGTCGTAGCGGGGGATGTCGTTTTGGGTTTTGAAAACCGCTCTGCCGTCAAAATCGACGACGCTGAGAGAGACGACGTCTTTTCCCTGCATGAAGTTCTTGGCGAGGGTCGGAAGGTATGTCTCTCTTCCCTGCGTATCGAGGAGGGCATTGATGAAAAGTTCGTTTTTCGCCAGCACCTCGGTATTTTCGACGAGGTATCCGATCCGTTCTTCGAGCCGCTGCTGAGTGTCATAGACGTTGTTGCGCAGCAGCAGTCCCATCTGATCGCTCATCTGCCGGTGGATCAGCACCGCGACGACGACTGTGATGAAGAGCATCGCGAGGGTCAGCAGTCCCGACACGCGGACGATCACTTTTCCTTTGATGCTTTTGTTCATCGGAATCATTCCGAAAGGCTTGGAAGACAAACAGACTCCTTGTGTGTTATGGTCGAGCAGGAACGATGGTGCCGTCGGCACGGAAACGGGCCAGATGATAATCCTCTTCCATCAGGGCATCATGCCGTTTCGGTGTAAACGCCGGGGCGTAGCGGCGCACCGCCCCCTCATACGGGGGAAGTTTTTCGAGGGCGCGCCGCACCGCTTCCCTGTCGGTCGAGCCGGCCTTTTTGATGGCCAGGACGAGAAGATGGACGAGATCGTACGCTTGAGCCACCCCCACGGGGGCCTGGATCGCCTCGGGCGAGGGGAGATCGTAGCGCTTCAGATAGCGGTGCGCGAGGAGGGCGCTTTTTTCGCTCCGGGGGGCTTGAAACGAAAACGTCTGCAAAAAACGCAGATCGGTCCGCTTCAGAGCTCCAAAGGCTTCTTCGAAGAAACGGTTGTTCGTGATTCCCCAGTGCGATACGATGGGGAGACGAACATCCTGCCGGTCGAGAGTGTTGAGGATGCCTATCGCTTCGGTCGAATTGGCGATGAGGAGGAGGGAATCGGCACGGGAGCGTTTGAGGCGCTCTATTTCGTTTTTGAAGTCCTGCTGAGCAATGTTGAACACAACGGCATCGGCCAGGACGCGTCCCCGTTCAGAAGATATCTCTTCCATCCGTGCCAGAGCGCCCCGTCCCCACACCGAGTTTTCATACAGGACCGCCGGCGAGCGGTAGCGTCGGAGGAGATATTCCCCCATAAAGGCGACGGCATCGCGGTCATTGGCTGAAATCCGGAAAACAACATTGGGGGCGGGCGAGGGATCGGTCAGCTCCGCCGCCGTCGCCCAGGGGATGAGATAGGGGACGGCGGCGCGGCGGGCCTCTTGGATACTTCCGGTCTCAATTCCGCTTTGGACCCCTCCCAGAATGGCAATGACATCTTTTCGCGCCGCGAGTGTTTTGACGTTGTCGGAACCTTTGCCGGCGATTCCGCGATTGTCTTTGGCGATGAGGACGAGCGGTTTGCCCAGCACTCCTCCCCGTGCGTTGATCTCCTCAATCGCGAGCATTGCCCCCCGCTTGATGGCCAGCCCGCCTATTTTGGTAGCCATCGAGAGATCGGTGTTGAGGCCGATGACGATCTGCTCGCCGCTTTCGGGGGAAGGGCCGTATTTTGTATGTAAAAGCTCTTCGGTTTTGGAGAGGATGTGCGATCCGATCACCTCTTCAAAGGGGGGGATGATCGGCTCCACCGCCTTCTGGAGGGTGATACGCTCTTCGTCACTCAGCGTATGGACGTTCAAACCCTTCTCCTGCATCTGTTGCAGCAGGCTGGCTTCCCGTTTGTGCGTCTGTTCCCGCTCATATGGAGTAAGGTCGCGGGCAGTTTCGTAGAGGAGTTTTTGAAATTTCTGAGGGAGCGATTTGTAGGTTTTGGCGCTGATGCAGAAGACATACCCCATGTAGGCGTGGCTGCTGAGGGTTAGATGTTTCTGGACTTCGTCGATCCCCATGCTGCGAATGGCGATCAGAGGGTTCTCCTGGGCGTTGACGATTCCGTCGGCAAGGGCCTGTCTGGTCGCATGGAAATCGATGGGGAGGGTCGTCGCCCCGAGCGTTTCGAACTGCGATTGGATCAGGCGGCTCTTCATGATTCGGAATTTTTTGCCCCGGAAATCCTCCGGGCGCAGCAGAGGAGTGTTCGCGGTGAAATGCTTGAATCCGTTTTCCCAGAACGTCACCCCCACCAGATCGATCTGTTTGAGTTCGTCGAGGAGCATCTGCCCCGGTTCTCCGTCGAGCATTTCGTAGGTATCTTCACGGGCAGGGAAGTAAAAAGGGAGATCGACATACTGCATGGAGGGGAGGGCCACACTCATTTTGGCCGTGGGGATGAGGACGATGTCGAGCATCCCGCGACGTGCCATCTCCGTCATTTTATGATCGTCCCCCAGCTGCTGGTTGGGGAATACCTCGATCTGTATGCGACCGCCGCTTTTTTCGGCGACGGTTTTGGCATACAGGAGGGCCGCTTCATGCATGGCGCTGTCGGCCGGCATGTTATGGCCGAACCGCAGACGCCACACCTGCTCTTGAGCAGTGGCAGGGGAATGGCTGGGCCGATAGTCCGGAGCACGCCAAAACACGAGAGCCAGAATCGTCCCGATGACGAGGATAACAGCAGCTATCGCAAAGCGGTGGAACATCCCTCTCTCTTTTTGTCCCGCCATACATGAGTGGGATCTGGTAGTTGTCCCAATTATAGCGAAAGAGAGAACAATATTGCCCGAATAATATAAATATTAAATAGTATCAAATGCTTTCGTCTCTTTGACGATGGCATTGATATGCCGCTGGAGGTAGTCGGGAAGGGAGGGGATATGCAGATCCAGAAACCCTTCGATGATCAGCGACTTGGCCTTCTCTTCGTCGATCCCCGAGGCCATCAGGTAGGAGAGCTCCTCCCTGGAGATCATCCCGACGCTCGCTTCATGAGAGAGTTCCAACTGCGGATTTTTGGCGAGAAGTTCGGGGATGGCATGGATCATCCCTTTTTCACTCAGCAAAAGGCCGTTGCAGGCCATCGATCCGCGTCCGCCTGCTTCCTCTCCAACTATCATCCCCCGGGTGATGACGCTGCCGCCTCCCGAGACGACACGGCTGATGATCTGGGTAGAGGCTCCCTCACCTTTGAGCAGCGATGTCGAGCCGATATCAAAAGAGGAGCCTTCAGGGGCATAGATGACCGAATAAAATTCTCCAAGCCCACCTTCCTCGATGATCGCCAGCGGGTTCATCTGGACGCTTTTTACGTTGCTGAGGGCGACGTAGTTGGAGACGAAGGTACCGTTTTTGCCGATATGGGTGGCACTTCGGGGAAAGACTTCGACCTCTTCGCCCCAGCTGTGGACCATGGTACTGGTGACGATGGCGTTTTCTTTGATGAAATATTCGGTGATGCCGATGTGGCGTCCCGATACGATATGTTTGTTGCTCGTACATCCGCTGATCAGATGAAATTCCGACCCCTCTTCGGCAATGACGATGTTGTGGGTGCACTGGGTGAAATGGTCGCTGTCGATCAAATAACAGGTGTAGATCGGGAGAACCACTTTCTCCCCCGCCTTCACGCGGATAAAGTAGCCCAGAGCGTCGGGATTTTGAGCGACTTGCTTGACGTATTCGTCCTGGTCGGCGGCCACGAGAGAGTATCTGAGCTCTCGCAGCCATGTGTATTTTTCCAGTGCGACCGCAATCGGGAGTATTTCGATCGCACTTGCCGCGGAGGTCGCATCGAGAATTTTTGTATCGCGGGCAAAAAAACGGGCCGATTTTTCCTCTCCGGGCGCGTAGGCGACATTTTTCATCGCCTCGAGGGTGGAGTCATCGTAAGCGTTCATGAAATCTCCTTTCGATTCTCGATGCACTTGACGCATCCTGAAAACCCGTCTCTTTTGATGTCTTCCATGATATCGAGGGGATTGCCGCTGCAAACGATTTTTCCATCCATGAAGACATGGCCGATATCGGCGTGTATCGTGTTCAGGATAGTACCGGTATGGGTGATGATGAGTGCGGAGCGCTCGCGCGAGGCCATCGGGGAACCTTTTTGAAGCATGGCGTTGATGGCACGGGATATGACAGCGATGTTTTCGATATCGACTCCCGATTCGGGTTCGTCGATCAGGAGCAGGTCGGGGCTCTGGGCGTAGAGTTTGAGGATCTCGGCCCGTTTGAGTTCGCCTCCCGAGAAGCCGACATTGAGTTCCCGCTCCAGAAACGCCTCCATCGCAAGCTCCGAAATGGGGATGCTCAGATCGCCGCCATGGTTGATGGTCTCCAGAAAACGGCCGAGAGTGACCCCTTTGATCTGGGGAGGGTGCTGGAACGACATCCCGATCCCCAGATTGGCGATCGCATCGGTGGTGAGTTCAGCGGTGTCGGTGCCGTGTACGCGCACGCTTCCTTCTGTTATAATGTATCCGGGCAGTTTGAGAATGGCGCACAGCAGGGTCGATTTACCCGAACCGTTGGGGCCGAAGAGGACGTGGACCTCCCCTTTTTTGATCGTGAGGTCGACTCCGCTGATGATCTCCTTGTCGCCGACGCTGACATGAAGGTTTGTGATGTCGAGGATAGTGGTATTCATCGTCGTACCCCCATATACAAGATAGCCTGAACTGATTATACGACAAATAAAAAACAGTTAGATTGTATGGCGGAATTAGTGTGTTTTGATCAGCTCTATGATTTCATTGACGCTGAGCAGTTTTCCGGTACTGACAACCTTACCGTCGATCACGAGTCCCGGAGTGCTCATCACGCCGTATTCCATGATTTTCATGATGTCTTCGACTTTTTCGATCTGGGCGAATTTTCCGCTTTGTGCTACCGCCTGTTTCGTTGCCTCTTCGAGGGCTTTGCATTTGGTGCATCCCGTTCCTAAAATTTCGATTTTCATTGTTTCTCTCCCAAAAGACACTCTTTCATCATCGGTGCCAGAGTTTTGGCATCTACATCGCCTGTGACAGTAAGTATAGAGCCTCCTTCGACCGAAGTCAACTCGATCCCCTCGATTTTCTGCATGAGCTCAGGATCGCAGTCGCAGTCGCACTGACCGTTTTGGCACGCTTCGATCTTCGTCCCCAGCTCTTGGGTACTGAAACCGCTGAGAAACGCCTTGACGCCGTTTGTCTGATTCGTAATGTCGATTTTCATATTAACTCCTATAAAATGGTATTGAACAAGAATCCGATCCCCATGATCCCCGCCCCGATGATCGCGAAAAAGAGGGCGATGAGACGGATATGGAGGATCTGTTTGAGGATGATCGCTTCAGGGAGCGAAAGGGCGGTAACCGCCATCATAAACGACAGCGCGCTTCCCAGCATCATCCCCTTTTGGGTCAGTACTTCGACCAGAGGCATTACCCCCGCCGCCGAAGCGTACATCGGGATACCCATCAATACGGCGATGGGGACGGCGTACCATGCGTCCCCTCCGGCGTACTGTGCGATAAACTCGGCGGGAACGTAGCCGTGAAACCATGCCCCGACGCCGACGCCGACCATCACCCACAGGTAGATTTTGCGGAAGATATCGCGGGTGTTGTTCCACGCCTCGCTGATCCGTTCTTTCAGGCTCGGGGTATAGGTCGGCAGTTCGATATCCCCCGAGAGAGGCGGTACGGAAATGAGGACGTATTTTTCGACGTTGAACCGTCCGATCAGCCATCCGCCCAGTATCGCGACGGCGAGACCGAATCCGATGTAGATCGCCGTAATCTTCCAGCCGAAGAGGCTAAAGAGCATCGCGATCGCGATCTCGTTGTTGAGCGGAGCGCTGATGAGGAAGCTGAATGTCACCCCGATAGGTATCCGCGCCTGCAAAAAACCCAGAAAGAGGGGGATCGCCGAACAGGTGCAAAACGGGGTGATGATCCCGAACAGCGCCGCGAGGACGTTACCCGTGAATTCGCGCTTGCCCGCGAGGTAGGCACGCACCTTTTCGGTATTGAACCATGTTCGCAGAAACGAGACGGCGAAGATGATGGCGATGAGGAGAAACCAGATTTTGACCGTGTCGTAGAGGAAAAAGTGCAGGGCATCCCCCAGACGGCCCGAAAATCCGAGCCAGTCGAGGACGATTTTGCCGCTGAGGTCCTGCCACATGATCAGTCACACAGCTCGGATTCAACGATAGGGAGAAGCTCCTGCTCGATCAGATCGAGGGTTTTGGCGTACTCTTCCACCGCTTTGCCTGATGGGTCTTCGAACCCGACGTGGATCGTTTTGACCGCTTTGGGGAACATCGGGCAGGTTTCATTAGCGTGGTCGCAGACGGTGACGATCAAATCAAATTCGTTGTTCAGCACCGTTTCGATCACTTTGGAGTGGTATTCATCTCTCCAGTACCCTTTTTCTTCCAGCAGCACCTGAGCGTGCGGGTTGACTTTGCCGCTGGCTTTGACGCCGGAGCTGAACGCTTTGACGCAGTCGCCCAGTTTGGCGTTGATGAGCGCTTCGGCCATGATGGAGCGGCAGCTGTTGCCGGTGCAGAGGATAAGGACGTTTTTCATAATTTACAGTCTCCGGTTTCAGATAGTTTTTTGAGCGGGGGGAGTTCAATCCCCAGACAGCGGATTTCTGAGAGCGCTTCGCTGCGGAAGCGATCCAGCGGTGATCTTATGGAATAATAGCCCCACGTACCGCACCGATCGACCCGCAAAAATCCCCCGTCTTTGAGGATTTTCAGGTGGCGCGAGAGGCGCGACTGGATCATCCCGAAGCTCTCCTGCAGGTCGCAGACGCACAGCGGCCCGTGCCGATCCAGAAACGCCAGCAATCGGATGCGTGTTTCGTCGTTCAGTGCCGATACGGTTTCTAAAAATACGTCCATAAGTACCTCCGATGTGTGACAGTGTAACGAAATAAAAATAATATATCAAGATATATTGATATTATGATACAATGCTTACCTCAATTTTCGGCAAAGGTCACTCTATGGCATTGGCAATAGCACTCTTTTTGGTTACTCTGGTTTTTATCATCTGGCAGCCGCGTGGGCTTCAGATCGGGACGACGGCGGTCGTCGGGGCGGTAGCCGCCCTCATTCTGGGAGTGGTGAGCCTCGCGGATGTGTGGACGGTGACGGGAATCGTGTGGGATGCGACCCTCGCGTTTATCGGGATCATTCTGCTCTCGATGGTGCTGGATGAGATCGGCTTTTTCGAGTGGGCGGCGCTCAAGATGGCCCGCCTCTCCGGCGGGAACGGCCATCTGATGTTCGTCTACATGATGATCCTGGGTGCCCTCGTATCGGCGTTTTTCGCCAACGACGGGGCCGCGCTGATCCTCACCCCGATCATCCTGGCCAAGATGAAGTATCTGAAAATGAATCCCGTCGCGATGTTCGCGTTTCTGATGGCGGGGGGATTTATCGGCGACAGCGCCTCCAACCCGCTCGTGATCTCCAACCTCACCAACATCGTGACGGCGGGGTATTTCCAAATCGGGTTCTGGGAATACGCCAAAACGATGTTCCTCCCCAATCTTCTGAGCATCCTCGCATCGATCATTGTGCTGTGGCTCTTTTTCCGCAAGGATATCCCGAGCCACATCGACGTCGAAAACCTGGCATCCCCCGAGAGCGCGATCCGTAACATGACGATGTTCCGCCTCAGCTGGCCGTTTCTGGGGCTCCTGATGGTCGGCTATTTCATCGGCGACGCCTACCATCTCCCCGTCTCGCTCTTCGCCCTCGGCGGCGCGCTCGTGTTCCTCGCCATCGCGACGTACTTCAAAGCGACCAAACCGATCATGACGATCAAGGCCGCCCCGTGGCAGGTCGTATGGTTCAGCATCGGCCTCTACGTCGTCGTCTACGGCCTCAAAAACGGCGGTCTCACGACCTATCTCGCCGACTGGATCGTGCAGCTGCAAACGATGGGTGATGCCTACGCGGTGATCGGAACGGGATTCCTCGCCGCCATCCTCAGCTCGGTCATGAACAACATGCCCACCGTCATGATCATGGACATTGCGATCGCCGAAGCGGGGAACAGCGCGCTGGCGTATGCCAACATTATCGGATGCAACCTGGGGCCGAAAATGACCCCGATCGGATCGCTCGCGACGCTGCTGTGGCTTCACGTTCTGGCGCAAAAAGGGGTGAAAATCGGTTGGGGCGAATACATGAAAGTGGGGCTGATCGTGACCCCGCCGGTGCTTCTCGTGGCGTTGGCGGGGCTGGTTTAAAACAATTTTTTATTCATACCGCAGCGCGTCGATCGGGTTGAGGCGGGCCGCTTTGCGGGCGGGGAAATAGCCGAACACGACCCCCACAAGGGTCGAGAAGAAAAACGCGACAATGACGATAAAGGTGTTGAACACGAGCGGCAGATCGAAAAAGAGGCTGATTCCGACCCCGACTCCGATCCCCAGCACGACGCCGATGATCCCTCCCAGCGACGCCAGGACGATCGCTTCGACAAGAAACTGCAGCAGCACCTCCCTCTCCAGCGCTCCGATCGCGAGACGGATGCCGATTTCGCGGGTCCGTTCGGTGACGGAGACGAGCATGATGTTCATGATCCCGATCCCGCCGACGAGGAGGCTGATCGCGGCGACCGCTCCCAGCAGTATCGTGAGCATCTGGGTCGTAGAAGAGAGGGTCTGTACCATTTCGCGCATGTCGCGGACGCTGAAATCGTTTTCTTCTCCCGGCTGTATCCGCCGCCGCTCCTGCATCAGGACGGTGATCGAGGATTTCACATTTTCGATGAGGGCGGGGGAAGAAGCCGATACCATGATGCGCGAAATGTCCTGGTTACCGCTGATACGCCGTTGGAACATCCGGATCGGGACGACGATGATGTCATCCTGATCCATCCCGAACATGGCGGCCCCTTTGGGTTGCAGCAGCCCGATCACCTCGCACGTGAAATTCTCCAGCCGTATCGACGCCCCGATGGGATCCTGATCGCCGAAAAGCTCCCGTTTTACCGTCTCTCCGATGACGCAGACCGCTTTTCCCCCCTGCAGTTCGGCTCCGGTAAAATTTCGTCCCGAAGCGAAGACCCAGTCTTTGATCGTGAAATAGTCGTTGTCGCTCCCCTCGACGGTCGTTGAATAGTTCTGGTTGCCGTAGACCGCCTGCATGGAATTGGATCCGACGGGGGCGACGCCTCGGACGTTGGGAATTTCGCGTTTAAGCACTTCGATGTCGGTATGGGTGAACCGCTTGGCGGTCAGATCGCTGCTGGGAGGACCACGCCGTTCCTGTCCGGGCGTCACGATCAGCATGTTGGTCCCGAGCTTGGAGATGCTCTGGGTGACGTACGCCGTCGTGGAATCCCCCAGCATCACCATCGCGATGACCGAGGCGACCCCGATCACGATCCCCAGCGTCGTTAGGATCGAGCGCATCGCGCTGCGCCGGATTTCGCGCAGGGCGAGGAGAAAAGCGTTCCAGATCATCGGGGTGCGCCGTTGTGCTGCATTGTTTCGATCGCTCCGTCTCTGAAATGGACCGTTCGCGTGGCGTACTGGGCCATGTCGTGTTCATGGGTTACCATGATCACCGTAATTCCCTTGTCACGGTTGAAAGAGCGCAGCAGCTCCATCACCTCGATGCTTTTGGCAGTATCGAGGTTCCCCGTCGGCTCGTCGGCGAGAAGGACGAGGGGATTGGTGACGATGGCCCGCGCGATGGCGACGCGCTGCTGCTGTCCTCCCGAGAGTTCGCCGGGGGTGTGGTGGGCGACGTGCTCCAGTCCGACGCTGCGCAGCGCTTCCATCGCCATCGCGTGGCGTTCGTGTGCCGGAAATCCGCGGTAGAGGAGGGGAAGTTCGACGTTTTCGAGGGCGGAGGTTTTTCCCAGCAGGTTGAACCCCTGGAAGATAAACCCGATGTAGTTGCGCCGCAGGAGTGCCCGCTGGTCCCGGGAGAGGGCGCCGACGTCGACCCCCTGAAAGAGATACTGCCCGCCGCTGGGGGTGTCGAGGCACCCTATGATGTTCATCGCCGTAGCATTACATAATCC
>JAFGUJ010000156.1 GCA_016938595.1 Campylobacterales bacterium
CGGAGGGGGACGGGTGATCCAGGGCTCCGATGCGGGGGCGCTGAACGATGCGATCGAAGAGGCACGATCGGAGGATTTCAAGGGGAGCTCGACGGTGATCCGCTATACCGAGCTGTTTTATATTCCGCTGCTGATCGCGTTGTTCGCGTTTGTCGCGGCGTTCACGACCGTAGGGGGGAAAATCTCCAAACGCTTCCTCCCTTTGCTGGCCCTCATCGGCATTTCGGCGCAGGCGGGGGTGCTCGATTTCGCCTACCTGTATGTCGCCAAAGCCAATTACGAGCAGGGGAACTTCGAGCGCTCCGGGCAGTTTTACGGCAGGGTCGATTCCGATGAAGCCCGCTACAACCGGGCGAACGCCCTTTACAAAGCGGGGAAATACTCCGAAGCGCTGGGGGTGTACCGCTCTATCCGCTCGAATGATCCCGCGTTGAAATCACGCCTTTACCACAACATCGGCAACTGCCATATCCGGCTGCAGGAGTTTGAAAACGCCCGGACGGCGCTACTCAAATCCCTCACTCTCCGCTACACAAAAGAAGCCGATGACAACCTCCGCGCGATCGCAGGCTCGGCTGAAAAGCAGACGCTGAACGTCCGAAAAGAGAAACAGGACAAATTTTCGAAAGAAGAGAACGCCCCCACGGGAGAATCCAAACCTTCCAAACAGGGGGGCGGCAGCAACATGCAAAGCGATATGGCCTCCGGCGGAGGGGGGGACGAGGGGAAAAAGGCCCAGGCCGATCCCAGGCTCTCGATGGCGCAGGGGAAGGCGAAGCTCAGCTCGCGCCAGTATGAATTGATCAATCAAAGGAGTGTGCATGAAACGAAGCCTTGGTAGGGCGGTGCTGGTATGGCTGATCCTCGGCGCGGCAGTGTGGGGCGCGGCGTACCGGTGGAGCCTCCTCGAATCCCCCCGGACGCTGAGGGTGGGGGAAGCAGGAGTGATCCGGTACGAGTGTGCTTTCGAGACGAGCGCCGCCGATTACACGATCGATTTCAAACCCCAAAGCACCGATAGCTACAAAGCCGAAGTGCTGACCCAGCGCGACCGCGTGACGTCGGGAAAGCGGATCCAGACGTTCGACGTCCTGATCACCCCCCAAAAAGCGGGAGAAATCGACGTGCGCCTTAGCGCGCTGGTGCGCCATACGACGTTCGCCTCGATCGAAAACGCCACGATCGGGCGCGACAACGTCAAGCGGTACGATTTCAACGACGAAACGGCACACCTCCCTCCCGTACGGATACGGGTAGGGGAGAACACCGCTGATCTGACCGGAACGCTCACGCTGGAGGCGAGCGTCGACAAAACC
The DNA here is from genome assembly GCA_016938595.1 of Campylobacterales bacterium. GTDB lineage: Bacteria > Campylobacterota > Campylobacteria > Campylobacterales > Sulfurimonadaceae > Sulfuricurvum. The sequence continues at coordinate 1,317 of JAFGUJ010000156.1, forward strand.
ATGGTCCGGGCCTACGAGCCGCTCCACCTGAGCCTGTATGTGCGCGGTGCGGGGAATCTGGAAAAGTTCATCCCCTACGAGCTCAACATCACCGGGGTAAAGGTCTTTGCCGAAGCGCCGCAGAAAAACCTCACCCCCTCACGCGAGGGGTTCGAGGGGGAGATACGCCAGGAGTTTGCCCTCGTCGCCGAAGAGAGTTTCGTGATCCCGCCGTTTGAACTGAAGGTGTTCGATACCGCGCAGCGGCAGATGAAAACTATCAAAACCTCCCCGGTCAGGGTAGAGGTGGGAGAAGGGTATGAACCGCAGACGCTTCTCGATCCTCCCGATTTGAGCGATACGGCAACGCTCAAGCGCTACGCCCTGTATGTGGCGCTGGTCGTCCTGGGTGTGGTGCTGTCCGAAGCGGTACGCCGTTTGTGGAAACTGCGCCCCCGCCGTCGGGGGAAACCGTTCTGGGACGAGGCGAAAACATCCAAAGAACTGGCCATGCTGCTGGCCCTTTCGGGGGAGAAGCGCTACGACCCGCTCATCGCCGCACTGGAAGCGGGACGGGTGACTTTAAGGGAAGCCAAAAATAAACTGAGTACACTACAAACACCAAATGAGGTATCGAAATGAATGCTATGATTAATCAAATACGTTCCGAAGTTTCCAAGGTCGTTGTCGGTCAGGAGAAGATGATCGACGGGCTGCTGATCGGACTGCTGTGCGAGGGGCACATCCTGATTGAGGGGATTCCGGGACTGGCCAAAACGACGACGGTCAAGGCCCTTTCGCAGACGCTGGGGCTCGGATTCAAGCGGGTACAGTTCACCCCCGATCTGCTCCCCAGCGATATTCTGGGGGCCGAAGTGTACGATCCGCAGAACAATGCCTTCAAGATCAAAAAAGGGCCTATATTTACCAACCTTCTGCTGGCCGACGAGATCAACCGGGCTCCGGCAAAGGTGCAGTCGGCACTGCTGGAAGTGATGCAGGAGCGGCAGGTGACGCTGGGGGACGAGAGCTTTAAACTCACTCCGCCGTTTCTGGTCATGGCGACGCAGAACCCGATCGAAAACGAAGGGGTCTACCCTCTGCCCGAAGCGCAGCTGGACCGTTTCATGCTCAAGATCAAGGTAGGCTACAACACCCCCGAAGAGGAACTCTCCATCGCCCGCCGCGTGGCCTCGGGAGTCAGCGAGGCGATCGAAGCGGTCATGGATGCACAGGCGCTGATCGACCTGAAAGAGGCGGTCAAGAAGGTCCATATTGACGAAGAGGTCGAACGGTACATGATCGATCTCGTCACCGCTACCCGCGAACCCGAGCGCTACGGTCTGGGGGAGATCAAGCGCTACTTGCAGTTCGGCGCCAGTCCCCGCGTGAGCATCGACATGTTCAAGGCGGTCCGTGCTGTGGCGTTTTTGAAAGGAAAAGAGTTCGTCACCCCCAGCGATATCGCGACGATCCTTCAGGAGCTGATGCGCCACCGCATCGTCCTCTCCTACGAAGCCGAGGCCGAGGGGGTTACGACCGACGAGCTGATCGGAAAAATCATCAAAGCCGTGCCGATTCCGTAACCATGAAGAAAACAGAGCATATCCTCCTCAAAGCGCGACGCCAGATCATCGGTGACCGGATCGGGAACAACCCTTCGATGTTTCGGGGGGAGGGGTATGATTTCATCGAGCTGCGCGAATACGTGCCGGGAGACGATACCCGCCATATCGATTGGAACATCACCGCCAAGATGCAGCGCCCGTTTGTCAAGGTGTTCCGCGAAGAGCGCGAACTCTCGGTCGTGACGGTGGCGATGCTCTCGGGGAGCCTTCATTTCGGGCATGAGCGGTTCAAGATCGAGAGCCTCGCCGAAGCGGTCGCGCTGGTGGGGTATTCGGCGATCGCGAACGGCGATCTCTTCACCCATTTCAACTTTTCCGAAGCCGTGCGCGATGAGGTGCGCTCCAGCAAAAAGCGTTTCGCCGTGGCCCAGAGCGTCGAGGGGATCATGGGCTCAGAGCTGTTCTATCGGCATGCCGATTACCGTGCCATGGCCGATTATCTCTACAAACGGCTCAAACGCCGGTCCCTGATCGTCGTGGCCGGCGATTTTTTCGAGATCCCCGATCTGCGGCTGCTGGCGAAAAAACATGAAGTGGTGGCCGTTGTCGTGCGGGACCGTTTCGAGGAAAATCCTCCTCCGATGGGGTTTACCGCCCTGATCGATCCCGAAAGCGGCGCAGTGGTGGAAGGGGATTTCAACGAGCGGAGCGTGCGCCAATACCATGAACGGGTGAGAGCGCACGATGCAGCGCTGTTTGAACGGTTCCGCAAGGACGGTGTCCGTGCCACGAAACTTTATACTGACGGCTCCGCCTCGGTGACGTTGCGCCGATTGTTCGAGGGGAGACTATGAACCGTTCCACCGATATTCCGGTCCATGATATCTACCCGCTTGTCGACGTGGCCGACTATTCGCTCTATTATTTTATTGCCCTGGTCGTGGTTGGAGTGGCGGTTGTGCTGGGGATTCTTTTCTGGCTGCTCAAACGGATCCGAACCCGACGCATCAGCGGGCGCCAAACCGCTTTCGATCAGCTCAAAACGCTCGATTTCACCGATCCCAAACGTGCCGCGTACGCTTTGAGCGAGATCGGGCGTCTGTTCGCGCACGACAACGAGCGAACCGCCAAAGCGTATCAAAATCTGTTTGAGAGGCTGGAGCGTTACAAATACGCGCCGCGCGTCGAGAAAATCGATGAGGAGACGCTGGGGTATTATCGCCTCTACCTCGAGATAATCGATGCTTGAGGGGGTCTATTTCCAGTTCCCCAAACTCGGTTTTCTCCTCTTTTTCTTTTTGGCGTGCGAAGCGCTGTGCCCTCTGCGCGCCAATCCCCTCTATTTTCCCCGCACTCCGATGTTCGCAGAGGTGGGGGTTAAATCTCCTTTGTGGCTGTGGATTTCCAAATGGGCGATGATTACGCTGTTCATCGTGGCGCTGATGTCGCCGGTGCGGGAGCGGGAGATGGCCGCCGATACGGGATATGACATCCTGCTCGTCATCGATCCCGCTGCCCTCACATCGGACGTCGCCCGAAATGTACACTCCTTTGTCGAGCGTCGTCCGATGGACCGGATCGCCCTGTGGGTACCGGCGAAATCGGAAGTGATTGTCCCCTTGACCCGCGATCATGATGCGCTGCGCTCCATCCTCTCGCAGCTCACGCTTGAGAGCAACGAGGGGAAAGTGACCCGTCAGATCAGCCGTTTTTTTACGACGTCGCATGAGGACCGACGATGGGCACTGATTCTTTCGGAAACACCCGAAACGTTTGTTTATTCCCTCCCCGTGGATGTGGAGACATCCGTCATCGACGTGACACACGAGAAAGAGTGGCCCCAAACGAGTGATCGTGATCACCCTCCCTACAGCGTCGTAACGGAGCGGAAGTATTTCGACTACTACTATGTCTATCCGCTTTTTCTGGGGTTCCTGGCCATGCTGGCCTATCTTTACGGCCGGAACCAGAAGGGGGTGAAATGACCTTCCTGCACAGCGAATTTTTTCTCTGGATGCTCTTACCGGTAGGGGTGCTGTTTTATTTCTGGCAGACCCAGAAACCCTTTGAAAACCGATGGCTGAGCGAAGTGGTCTTGCGCAAACTGCGCGCGCCGGAGCTGACCATGGGGCTCAAAGGACGCAATACCCTTTTTTTGATTGCATCGGTGCTGCTGATCGCCGCCATGGCCCAGCCGGTGTTGCTGGAGCCGCTGGAGCATGCCAAGACGAAAGCCCGGATCGTTTTTGCACTGCAGACGGGAACGCAGAGCGAAGCGGAGTTTGAAAAAATCAAAAAGGTGGCCCTCGAAGCAATGGGGACGGCGGCGGGGCATGAGATGGCGGTGGTGGCATTCGATGAGAAGCTCTACCGCATCTCCCCCCTGAGCGACGATTACCCGATCCTCTCCCTGCTGGTCCGAAACCTTACCCGAACGGGGGAGAAAGGTGATGTTTCCAAAACGCTTTCGGTCTTGGAAGGGATGAAAGAAGCCGATGTGGCCGTCGTCGTGGCGGCCGAGGGGGTCATGGAAGGGACAGGGAGAGTGATCGTCCTGGAGGATGAGAGCGGCATCGCTCTGTTCGCCGAGCGGCTCCGGGAGTTTGGGGAGGCGGAGCGCCTCTCTGCGCATATTCCCCTTTTCCAGTATCCGCTGGGACTGGCAATGATCCTGATATGGATCGCCCTTTCGTCGATGAGCCGCCGCCGCAGTGTCACGGTGGCTGCGCTGATGGCTGTGGTGGGGATGACGCAGCCTCCTGCCGCGCATGCGGGATTTTTTGATTTCGGCCTCCTGCATGAGGCACGGGAAGCCTATGAGAGGGGGGAATACTCCCGAAGCGCCGCTTTGTTCGGGCGCTATCAGCAATCGCATGATTCTGCGCAGGTGCGCTACAATCGTGCCAGCGCCCTCTACAAAGCGGGCCGCTACGGGCAGGCGGAATTCTGGTACCGCCACGTCTACACCGATGATCCTGTGCTGGAAAAACAGCGGCGCTACAATCTGGAACAAACCCGAAAACAGATGGCGCTGCAACGAAAAATCCCAGAGGCGGAGAATCCCGCACAGAAGGTGCGGGAGGATGGGAGAGATCGGAGGGGAGAGGTCGCCAGAAGGGTGCCGGATTTTACCACCCGGCTGTATACGTTTCCCTAGGAGAAAATCTCATAGAGTTTGTTCGCCCCTTTCATTTCGCGGCGAAGGGTCGTGTAGTCCTCATTTTTGAGGGCTTCTTTGAGGGTATGAAGCTCCGCTTCGAAGAGTTCGACCGCTTCGAGGACATTCGCTCTGTTCTGGCGGAAAATGTCTTCCCACATCGCCGGAGAACTCTTCGCCAGACGGCTCATCGAGCGAAATCCCCCGGCGGCGAGGGCGAGGATATTCTCTTTTTCCTCCTGGGCCAGCACCGTGTTGGCCAGGGCGTAGGAGATGACGTGGGGCATATGGCTGATAAACGCGGCGTGGCGGTCATGTTGCGCAGCCCCCATCGTATGCACCTGCATCCCGATCGCGCGGAAAATCCGCAGCGCCGTGTCGCGCTGGATGTCACCGCTGTGCTCGAGGTCGCACAGTACGACGACTTTTTCGGAATAGAGCCCCTCGAGCGCGGCGCTGGGACCGAAATGCTCGGTTCCCGTCATCGGGTGGGCGGCGATGAAATTGGGACGGATGGAAGGGGGGACGGCATCGACGATGAGCGCTTTCGTACTTCCAAGATCGATCAGGGTCTTGTCACTCCCCTCCAGGTCGGTCGATTCCTGAAGCAGCGCGATGACCCCCTCGACGGGGACGGCCAGGAAAATGATGTCGCAGGAGCGTTTGAGCTCCTCGAAGGAGACGAACCGATCCACCAGCCCGCGCTGCAGCGCAATGTGCTGATGTTCCGGATTGTGGTCGCTTCCGACGATGGAGGAGACAAACGAGAGATGCTTGAGGGCCATCGCCATTGATCCCCCCATCAATCCCAGACCCACGATACCTATTTTCATCCGTTTCCTTTATGCATTACTCTCATCATCATACCTTCCGAATGGTTAGGAGCCGATTAATTTACCGCACATTAATTTATAGGGTGATACAATCAGAGCCTTATCTTAAACGAAACGGATTTTTGGCTTGAAAACAATACCCCTCTCTTTGATCGTGGCGGGCGTGCTCGTGCACGCATCGGCACAAAACGTCCAATCGATCCAATACGACGGCATGGTCCATATTTCCGAAACGGTTGCCAAACGGCTCAATGAAGTAAAAGTCGGAGAACCCCTCGACCCCGTAGCGGTCGACAAAACGATCAAAAACTTTTACGATCAGGGCTATTTCGAGGATATCTGGGTCGATGAAACGGACGGAAAAGTGACGTTTCATTTCAAAGAGAAACCGATCATCTCCAAAATCGAGCTCAAAGGGTACAAAGAAAACGATGACGAAGCCCGAAAAACGCTTTTGCAGATCGATAAGGGGGCGTTGTACGATGAAAAGCGGCTCGAAGCGGCCAAGAAGCGGATTATCGAAGCGCTGAGCCAGGACGGCAAGATCGATTCGGTCGTCGAAATCGACAGCGAGAAGCTCGAGAACGGCAGCATGCAGGTTACGTTCATCGTCAACGAAGGTGAAGAGATCATTATCAAAAAAGTCCGATACGCCGGTGTCAGCGCTCTGGACAGCGACGATTTCGACAGCATGATCGCCAACAAAGAAGAGCAGTTCATGGGGTGGCTCTGGGGGCGAAACGACGGAAAGATGAAGCTGGGAGAGCTGCAGTATGATCCCCTCCGGATCCGAGATTTCTACATGCAAAACGGTTTCCTCGATGCAAAAGTGGATGAGCCGTTCGTGCAGGTCGATTTCGACCACTACACGGCGCAGATGAACTACAACATCTTCGAGGGGAACGTGTATCGCGTCAGTGATATCCTCGTATTCCAGGATACCTCCGTCATCGCCGATCAGGAACTGCTCGACGTGATCCAGCTCGAAAAAAACAAACCGTTCAACATCAAAACGTTCCGTGACGACGCAGAGCGGATCAAAACGAAAATCGCCGATCTGGGATATGCCTTCGTACAGGTGCAGCCCGACCTGCGCAAAGACCCGGAGACCAAAAGCGTCGATGTCGTCTATCGTATCGTACCGGGCAAAAAAGTCAAAATCCGCAATGTCATCGTCGCGGGGAACAACCGCACCCTGGACCGCGTCGTTCGGCGCGAACTCTACCTCGCCCCCGGCGACTGGTACAGCCTCACCAATCTCAAAGATTCGCGCAATGCGATCGGCCGGACAGGGTATTTCGAGAGCAACACGATCGAGGAGAAGCGGATCGACGAAGAGACGATGGACCTGATCGTCCAGACCAAAGAGGCGCCGACCGGGAACATTCAGATCGGCGGCGGATACGGCAGCTTCGGAGGAATCCTCCTCAGCGTCGCGGTCAGCGACCGGAATATCTTCGGATCGGGGATTAACGTGGGACTCAACCTCGAGCGTTCCGAGCGGACCAGCAACTACTCGTTCAACATCTCCAATCC
>JAFGUJ010000021.1 GCA_016938595.1 Campylobacterales bacterium
GCCTATCCCGCCTCCCCCCGCGAACACGCAAAACTCCTCGTCTACAACCGCAACGACCGTTCCATCACCCATACCCGTTTTGACAGAATCGACGATTTTCTTCCCGCAGAGTGCGCCATCATTTTCAATGACACCAAGGTGATCAAAGCCCGCCTTTACGGACGCAAAGAATCGGGAGGAGCGGTCGAACTGCTGATCAACCGCCCCCTCGATGCCTACCGGATCAGCGTCTATATCCGGGGACGGGTCAAAGAGGGGACATCCCTTTTATTTGATCAGAATCTTGTCGCCACCGTGCGCCAACTGCATGAAGACGGCTCGCGTGAAGTCGAATTTTCTCTTGAGGGGTGTCGTCTCCGTTTCGAAGAGCTCCTCCCCCTGCTCGATGTAATCGGCCACATCCCCCTCCCCCCCTATCTTGGACGCGAAGACAATTCCGAGGACGAACGGGAATACCAGAGTGTCTTCGCACGCCGCGAGGGGGCGGTTGCCGCTCCCACCGCATCGCTTCATTTCAGCGACGAACTCTTCAAGAGCGTCTGCGCCCGCCATCCGCACGCTTTTGTGACGCTCCATGTCGGTTCGGGCACGTTCAAGCCGGTCGAAGCCGAAATCATTACCGATCACCCGATGCACTCGGAGTACTTCGCCATCGGCAATGCAGCGTACGACCTGATCCACGGAAACCGTCCGCTCCTGTGCGTCGGTACCACGTCGACGCGCACGGTCGAGTATCACGTCCGCACAGGAGAGCGGGAGGGGGAAGCCAATCTCTTTTTGCATCCGCACAATCCCCCCCTCCGGGTCAACCACCTGCTGACCAATTTTCACCTTCCCCAATCGACCCTTTTGATGCTCGTGGCCTCGTTTGTCGGCCTCGAAGAGACCCACCGGATATACGCCGAAGCGATTGAGCAAAAATACCGCTTTTTTTCGTATGGCGATGCCATGCTTATACTCTAAATTAGTCTCAATTATGATAAAATAATGATATTCTTCACCAAGGTATTATTATTATGAGTCAGTTTAACCGCAGACATTTTTTAGGTGCCGGCCTTATCCTCGGCGCATCTACCCTGATGGGTAAAGAGACGTCCAAAAAGATTATCACGTCTACACAGGAATACGTTCCCCCCGTGATCGCGTTCCCGGAGAAAAAACCGCTCAAAGTGATCTCCGACCGGCCTCCCCTGCTTGAGTCGCCGCGCGACATCTTCACCCAGGCAATCACCCCGAACGATCAGTTCTTCGTCCGATGGCATATGCCCGACATTCCGACGTATATCGATCTGAGCACGTTCCGTCTCGAGGTCAAAGGTTCCGTTGAAACCCCCCTTTCACTCAGTGTCGACGACCTCAAAGCCAAATTCGAACCTGTCGAGATCACCTCGGTCCTCCAGTGCGGCGGCAACAGCCGCAAATACTACGCCGCGAGCGGCCAGGCGACACATGGCGTCCAATGGGGACACGGAGCGATGGGGTGTGCCGTCTGGAAAGGAGTACGTCTCAAAGACATCCTCGAGCGTGCAGGGGTCAAAGGATCGGCAAAATGGGTCGGTGTCAACGGCCTGGAAAAACCCGCAATGGACGCAACCCCGAAATTTTTCCGCGAAATGAACATCGACGAGGCTCTCAGCGGCGAGCTGATCGTAGCGTATGAGATGAACGGCGAGGATCTCCCTTATCTCAACGGCTTCCCGCTGCGTCTCGTGATCCCCGGCCATTTCTCCGACAGCTGGGTCAAAATGCTCTCGGAAATCACCGTCTTTGACGAGTATCAGAACAGCTTCTTCATGGATGTTGCCTACACCGTCCCCGACAACGACTGCGAATGCGTCGTCTCCGGAAGCGACTTCGAATACAAACGCAAACCGATCGCGGTGATGAAAGTCAAATCGGTCATCGGCTATCCGACGCCGGGAACCGTCATCAAAAAAGGGTCCCGCGTGAAGGTCACCGGCGTTGCGTTCGACCAGGGGAAAGGGATCAAAGAGGTGATGATCTCCGTCGACGGCGGCAAACACTGGAGTACGACCCAGCTGGAAAAAGATTACGGCAAATACGCCTACCGCCAGTGGACCTACCAGTGGGAACCCAAAGCCAAAGGGGAGTACACCATCATGGTCCGCGCCATCAA
>JAFGUJ010000157.1 GCA_016938595.1 Campylobacterales bacterium
ATGTTGTGAAAGATGGTATCGATCATACATTGCCTTGCATAGGGGGTACCCCTGAAAAATGGAGGCAATTGTATTACACGATGATTACAGATCTGTTACCAAGTTCTGCCGGGCCCACGCCAGCGCCTCTTCATGGGTTGCAAACTGGAGGTTGAGCTGTGCTTCGAAGGCGCGTTCCAGCATCGCTTTGAACCGCTCGGAGGGTCTGAACCCCATCGCTATCAGGTCGCGTCCCATCAGGAGGGGAGGCGGAGGCTGATCCAGTACCCCAAGCCGCTCAGCCTGTGCGCGGAGCCATTTTCCCGCTTCGAACGATTGGGGCCGTTCGCCGATGAAGGAGCGGCCGAAAAAATCGGCTTCGGCGATACGGATCAGATCATCGAGGCATACCTGTGTGCTCAGCCGGAGAATGTCGGTATCGCCTGCGTGGGAACGGTAGAGTTTTCGGGGCCATCCGTGGTAGCGGATGAGGGGGAGGACCGCGTCGATCACCCTTTTGTCTTCGGTGAGTCTGAACAGCCATTCTTGGGCAATATCGACCCCTTCTTCGGCGTGTTTCGGGGCGTTTAGGGCACCGTTGTGGATGACGGTCGTGAAGGGTTTGGCAATGTCGTGCAGCAATGCGGAGAACATCAAGACGGTATCTCTTTTTGTCTCCCCCGAAAGCAGAGGGACCATCGCGTCGACGCACATCAGGATATGGGTCCAGACATTCCCCTCGGGGTGGGAGACGGGATCCTGGGGTGTGTGTTCAAACCGGTCCAGCGGGGAAAAAAACGCTAACCCCCCCATCTCTTTGAGCAATGCCAGACCGATGGATGGACGGGGGCTTTGGAGGAGCAGTTTTCTGAGCTCTTCGAATATCCGCTCTTTGGGGAGCTCTTCGAGCGCCCCTTGCGCAATCATGTGCCGGCAGAGCGACAGAAGGGAGTCATCACAGGCCAGGTCGAACCGGGCGGCGAACTGGACCGCGCGCAGAACCCGCAGCGGATCGTCGACGAAGGTTGCGGGATCAACGCATCGGAGCCGTTTCTCCGCTAGATCCCCGATGCCGCCGAAGGGGTCCAGAAAAGTTTGGGTGAGCGGATCGTATCCGATGGCATTGATCGTAAAGTCTCGCCGTCTGGCCGCTGCGGCAAAATCGATATCGCTGTGCCAGGAGATGTCAAACCCCTTGTGCCCGAACCCCCGTTTCGATTCGGTCCGCGGAGGGGAGAAATCGATATGGTAGCCTCCGAACGAGAGTTTGAGGACGCCGAAGCTTTTGCCGACGAGGTTGACGCTCCCAAACGGCTCCAGATGCTTTTCCAGCTCCTCCAGCGACGCTACGCCGTAGAGTTCGATGTCCAGATCGCGGGTATCGCGGCCGGTGAAATGATCGCGGACAAACCCTCCTACGAGTATCGGCCTGATTCCCGCTTCGGACAGATGGGCGAGCAGGGCGGTCAGGGGAGGGGGAAGGGGGATCATTTTTGGGGACTTCTGTTTTTGGGGACAAAATGTTCCAGAGAAAAGCCGAACGTTGATCCGACCCCTAGCGTACTCTCGATTGTGAGGAGCGTATCGTGCAGTTTGAGGATGTAGCTGACGATCGAGAGCCCCAGCCCCATCGAGTTGTCCCACCGGTTTTTCTGGACGCGGTAAAACTTGGAGGTGATTTTTTCCAACTCGGCGGGGGCGATCCCGATCCCTTTGTCGCTGACACGCAAAGCCGTATCGGTGAGGGTGAGGGTGACCTCCTCTTCGGAATATTTCAGGGCGTTGTCGATGAGGTTCGTGATCACCATTTCGATCATCGTTTTGTCGGCGTACACGGTTTTGGAGATACCGTTATAGATGATTTTGCGGTGAGGGTATTTGGCCTGGAGGAGCGATACCGTTTCGGTGCACACCTCGCTCATGTCAAAATGGGTCGGTTTGATCGAGAGATCGTTGTTTTCGAGTTTCACCGAGAGGGCGAGGCGGTCGAGCATCAGGGTGATTTTGTGGGAGTTCGAGAGGATTTTACTGAGAAATTTTTCCCGTATTTTCGGGTCGATGTCCAGATCGTCATGAAGGGTTTCGGCATACCCCATGATCGCGGCAATGGGATTTTTAAACTCGTGGCTGATGGCCGAGAGGATATCGTTTTGCTGTTTGTTTATGAGGCGCAGTTTGGCGGTATGTTTGCGTTTTTGTTTGTCTCGGTTATGGAGTTTTTTGACCAGATTTTTCAGTAGAATCGAGATCTGCAGGAACTCCCGGAAATATTCGGGTTTGAGGACCGCTTTGTAGTTTTTGGCTGAAACCTCATCCAGATAACGGGTGATCTGGGAGATGTCGTGGCGCGTTTTTTTGGAAATGTTGTAGGCGATGGCGATGGCGATGATCGTCAGGGCAAAAAAGGCGGCGAAGAATTTGATCCAGAGGGTGTAGAAATGGTCCATGACGCTTTCCAGACTCATCGCCAGACGGAAATAGAGAGTTTGTTTGTGCGTTGTCATTTTTTTGGCGATGTAGATGAAATCGGTTTTGACTGTATTGGAATAACGAATGCTGATACCGTAGGGTTCACTCATGGCGTGCATTACTTCAAGCCGCCGGAGGTGGTTTTCCATCGTCTTTTTGTCGGCGTCGCTGTCGGCGATGACATTCCCCTCTTCATCGATCACGGTGACACGCAAATCGGTTTTTTCAGAAATCCCGGACGCGAGGGCGTCAAAATCTTCCGTTTCCCGGATTTGGGGTTCGAGGAGTTCGATGCTTTGGATCAGCCGGTATTCGCTGTCTTCGATAATCATCGATTTGAGGGTGAAAAAACTGATAAGCGAGGCGATCCCCAGCGCGGCGATAAACAGCCCGAGGACATTGATAAAGAAGAGCTGGTGGATTTTCAGCACAGCGTGTACCCGACACCCCGGACCGTTTTGATGTAGTCTTTGGTTTTATCGGGGTCGATTTTCTCTTTGAGCCGGTTGATTGCGACGTTGACGGTGCGCTCCTGATAGATTTCGTCCGCTCCCCACACGTGTTCGAGGAGATAGTCCCGGTCCAGGACGATGTTTTGGTTGGCGATCAGGGTGTGGAGAAGGTCGAATTCGAGCTTGGTCAGCTCCACGCTTTTGCCTTCGATCATGACGGTTCTCGAAGCGAGGTTCATCGATATGTCCCGGTAGACGATGGCCCCCTCCATCGAGAGTTTTTTGGTACGTCGCAGGACGGCACGGACCCGCAGCACGAGCTCTTTCATGCTGAACGGTTTGGTGATATAGTCGTCTCCCCCCCGTTCAAATCCTTCTTCGATTTCATCTTCTTTTTGTTTGGCGCTGACAAAAATGACGGGGGTCTGGATCCCTTTTTTGCGGAGCATTTCGACGAACTCGCTCCCCTCGGCCCCCGGAAGGTTGCGGTCCATGAGGATCAGGTCGATATTTTCTTCTTCGAGCGCTTCGAGAACCTTTTTCGTATTCAAGAACCCGATCGTCTCAAACCCTTCTTTCGCCAGATGGTACTCCATCAGCTCCAGAATGTCCTGTTCATCCTCGACAATCAGTATAAGTGCATCCACGTATCGGTTCCTCATCGTATTAACTGTAAATGTGAAGCTCCCCGCCTTTTTGGGCGTAAAGGAGCAGTGCGGCAATGTTGACGGCCCGGTCGCCGGAACGTTCGAGTTTTCGGAGCGTTCCGAGGACTTTGACGTATTCGACCGAGAGTTCGCCCGAGGTGATGATCAGAGTCAGGAGCTCTTTTTCCATAATGGAGAAGAGATCATCGTTTTTGGACTCTTCGACCATCACTTTGCGGTAGAGTTCGTCGGCATCGCACATCTCTTTGGCCTGCAGACACTCGTATATGTATTGTAGCGCATTGAGGGTCGTTTTGTGCAGCTGGATGATGGCGTTGGTCAGAACGCTCAGGTCGCATTCGCCGCTGCAGTGTTCTTCGAGCCGTTTGGCGTATTTGCGCATCCCGTCCCCGATCCGGTCGAGTTCGTTGGTCATTTTCAGATAGGCGACGAGGAGTCGGAGCTCATCGGCTTCGGGACCGAAGAGGGCAAACGTCTTGATGATCTCGTTATCGATCTTGTTGGCATCGTTTTGGAGGTTTTTGAGATGGTTGCGGGCACTTTCGTACAATGCGTTCTGATTGTTTTCAAATGCGTGCAGGGTCTCTTCGCTGGAGCGGATGATTTGAAGCATGAGATCGGAAATCATCGAACGGATGCCGTTGAGTTTGTTTTCGTAGCGTGGTAACATGGTTGGCCTTCGGACAATATTGGTGCGCGATTGTAGTATTGTTTTATAACAGTGCGATTACAAACAGGATAAGAGGTTGTAATCTTTTTGTTACCCGCCACCTTTACAATGCGTTCATCAAATCACCAAGGACAACAAGATGCTGAAAATTGCTACCAAAGGTTTCGTCATTGCGGCAATCGCGGCGACGTCAATGATCGCGGCCGATAAAATCAACGGTGCGGGGGCAACCTTCCCGGCTCCATGTTATTACGACTGGGCGTACAACTACCAAAAAGCGACCAAAACGCGTGTCAACTACCAGTCAATCGGTTCAGGCGGGGGAATCAAGCAGGTTTCCGAACGTATCGTCGATTTCGGTGCAACCGATGCTCCGATGACTCCCCAACAGCTTGAAAAAGCAAAACTCGTCCAGTTCCCGGCCGTTATCGGTTCGATCGTCGTGGCACACAACCTCCCGGGGATCAAGGATGAGCAGCTCAAACTCAAAAACAGCGTTGTCGCCGACATCTTCGCCGGCAAAATCACGATGTGGAATGACCCTGCTATCGCAGCGGACAACGCAGGGGTAAACCTTCCTGCGAAAAAAATCATCGTTGCCCACCGTTCTGACGGATCGGGAACGACCCACGTCTTCACCGACTACCTGAGCGAGTCTTCCAAAATGTGGAAAAGCAAATTCGGCGTCGGTAAGGCGATCGGCTGGGCAACCGGTGTAGGCGGAAAAGGGAACGAGGGGGTAACCAACCTCATCAAACAGACTCCATACTCTATCGGCTACATCGAAAACGCCTACAAAGAGAAAAACAATCTCGCCGCGGCAACACTCCAGACCGCCAGCGGTAAATGGGTCACTGCCCGCAACGAAAACTTCCAAAATGCCGTCAAAATGGCAAAATGGAGCAAAAAAGACCATTTCTACAGCTCACTCGTCATGCAAGATGGGAATGCTGCCTATCCGATCGTTGCGGCAACATTTATCCTGATGCCGAAAGAAAAAGGCGAAATGAACGAAAAAGTCAAAGTATTTTTCGACTATTCGTTCAAAAACGGAGACAAAGCGGCCCAGAAACTGGGGTACATCCCGCTCCCGGTCGAGACGACCAACCTTGTTCGCCAGTACTGGGCGGAAAACAAATAATTTTTCCCTCCTCCCCTTCGGGAGGGTACCTCTAAGATCGCGCGGGCGGTTTGAGAGGTGCCCTAATCCGGCCCATCTGTTTCACTCTCCTTCTTTCATTCCTTAAGTTTGGCAAGCCCGTCCCTGCGTATGCGTTCGGGTTTGCATTTATCTCCTTTTTATATTTTCCCGCCCATTCTTATCCAGCCAGGTATTTATGATAGTCATTCATTTGTCTTATCGTAACCATTGTGTAATGTAACATCCGTGTAATCTAACTTCCTTACAATGGCGCTATCAAAAATACAGGAGTGCTTTATGAAAAAAGTTGCGTTGTCTGCCCTTGCTGCGGCGATGATGAGCGGTGTCGTCTATGCCGACACAATGACACTTTACAGTGACCCAAAAACAGGTCAGGTATTTACGACCCCAGCTGAGGGACGCGTAGAGATGGGTGATTTCATCGACGCGAAAAGCGTAGATATGCAGATGCGTGATCTGGAATCAAAAGGTTCCGAGTATCAGGATAAAATGAAAAAATACGTCAACGTGAAATCAAAAGC
>JAFGUJ010000158.1 GCA_016938595.1 Campylobacterales bacterium
ACGTGAAGCGCTGGACGGGATTATCCGGGGGGGAAAGCAGCTGGGTGTAGACGTCTCGAAATACGAAGGCGATCTGGCAAGGCTGGAAGGTACCGAGAAAGGGTCCGTCCCCCTTTCCAAAACGGCGGCAGCGGCTGAGAAACTCTCAGAATCGGCAATCCCTTCGGTGGTTTACGACAAAACGCTTAAGCCAGCAGCCATGGCCGTCAAATTCACGACGCCCGAACCCGAAAAACTGCTCAAAAGCGAACCGGTTGTCCGTCAGGAAAACGTGAGTGTTGCGATGCGGCACCGTTTGAAAGATGCGCGGTGGAAAGAGAACGGAATAGAGCTCTCTTTTGATACGCCGGTGCAGCCGAATGAAATACGGATGTCGAAAATCATCGAAGCCGACAAGCAGCGGTTCCGTTACATCATCGACATCGGTTCGGCAACCCTTTCCAAAACCCAGACACTGGAGCACAAGGAGATCAACCGGGTAAAAATCGCCCAGTTTGATTCCAAAACACTCCGCCTGGTCATCGAGCACAAGAAGGCCATCGCAGTCAAACCGACGGCACAGGGGAAAGCGGTCTACATCGATCTCAATCTCGAATCGACGCAAACGACTACGCCGCCGCTGGCAACCCCCGCCGGTGAGCCCAAGGTGCAGGAACCGCCCCTCGTGGCCGCCCTTCCGCCTCTGGTTACCGTCACCCCCAAAGACCGGAGCAAAAAAGTGATCGTGATCGATCCGGGGCACGGCGGCAAAGACAGCGGAGCGGTCGGGAACGGCTATCTGGAAAAGGAGATTGTCCTTTCCGTTTCGGCCCAGTTCGCCGAACGGCTCCGTACGATGGGCTACACCGTCCACATGACACGCAGCAACGACACTTTCATCGAGCTTAAAAACCGGACAAAATTCGCCAACGACAAAGAGGCGGATCTGTTTATTTCGATCCACGCCAATGCGGTACCGAAAACCTCCGATGCCAATGCCGCTCAGGGGCTTGAGACCTATTTCCTCTCACCCGGCCGGAGCGAAAGGGCGATGCGGGTAGCGGCATTGGAGAACTCCGAGGATATGAACGAGATGGGGCAATACGGAAAGCTCAGTTTCTTGAGTTTTTTGAATACCGAGAAGATCATCGCCTCGAACAAGCTTGCCATCGACCTGCAAAAAGGGATGTTTTTCAATTTGCGCAAGCAGTTTCCGAATGTCCGCGACAATGGTGTACGCGAGGCTCCGTTCTGGGTTCTGGTCGGGGCGCAGATGCCGGCGGTCCTGGTCGAGATCGGCTACATCAGTCACCCGGACGAAGCGGCCCGTATTGCCGATCCGAAATATCAAAAATGGATGGTGGAGGGACTTCTGGAAGGGGTCAACCGCTATTTCGCAAACAACGGTTGATTTTATTTAAACGTTTTTATTTCTCTGTGCACTTTTCATAAAAGTAGTTCGTCGCTTCGACGAACCCCTCTACGCTTCCGCAATCAAACCGCTTTCCTTTGAATTTGTACGCTATCACCATCCCTTGTTGGGCCTGCGTCATCAGGGCATCGGTAATCTGGATTTCTCCCCCTTTCCCGGGAGCGGTATTTTCGATGATGCGGAAAATATCGGGAGTGAGAATATAGCGCCCGATGATTGCCAGATTGCTCGGCGCAACGGCCGGATCGGGTTTTTCGACCATGTTGGAGATCATATAGACCCCCTCTTCGATCTCTTTGCCTTCGATGATGCCGTAGCGGTTGGTCTGGCTGGGATCGATCTCTTCGATGGCGACGATCGAGCATTTGTATTTGGCGTACAGTGCAGCCATCTGCGAGAGGACACCGCCCTCTCCGTTTCCGTCGCACAGGTCGTCGGCGAGGATCACGGCGAAGGGTTCGTTCCCGATCAGCGTCTCTCCGGTGAGGATCGCATGCCCCAGCCCTTTCATTTCGTTCTGGCGGGTGTAGGAGAAGGTACACTGGTCGATCAGGGAGCGGATTTCGGTCAGGTAGTGCTCTTTGTCGGTCCCCTTGATCTGGTGCTCCAGCTCGTAGCTCACGTCAAAATGATCTTCCAGCGCCCGTTTTCCCCGTCCGGTGACGATTGCCATGGTATGCATTCCTGCATCGACAGCTTCTTCGACTCCGTACTGGATCAGGGGCTTGGTCAATACCGGCAGCATCTCTTTGGGCATCGCTTTGGTTGCCGGCAAAAAACGGGTTCCGTATCCAGCGGCGGGAAATAGACATTTTTTGATCATGGTGACTCCTGCTTTGAAAACGGTATTTTATCACACTACGAGGGCGTATGGGAGAATCAGGGGGAGAAGACTATTGTGTTTGGTTATACAATTGTTACCATCAGATAACAAAAATTGGGCTACAATAAGGAAAAGCGCAGGAGGATATCATGCAAAAAACACTTAGTGCTGCATTGTTGGCCGGATGTCTGTTCGCATCGGCGGAGGCAGCGAATTTCGATATCGGAATCTCCGGGTCGGAGAGAGGGATCAGCGGATTTGCTTTTTCGATCGGCGATTACTACAGAGTCCCTTCACGGGACATTATCATGATCGAGCGTCGCATACCGCGAGATGAACTCAGTGTCGTGTATCTGCTGGCCAACCGGTCACACCGCAGTGCCAGTTTTATCGCAGACCTGCGGCTGGCGGGGCACAGCTGGTGGGATATCACTCTGCGGCTCGGGCTCGATCCCTACACCATTTATACCGTTGAGAGCCGTAGACATTCGGGGCCCCCGTATGGCAAAGCGTACGGTTATTACAAAGAGGGAAAAAAATACCGCCTCAGAGATGATGAGATTGTCGAGCTCTCCAACACCCGGTTTCTGTCGAAATACCATCGGGTAAGCGTGGATGAGGTGATCGACCGACGGCGCGGCGGCGAACACTTTTGGAACATTGACGATCATTACCGGATGAAAAAAAGCGATACGGGATGGAATGAGAACCGCAGACAAAATATTGCTCCCAAACAGCGTTCAGAGGGTAAAAACCAGCATCCCGGAAACAGGGACAGAGAGAGACCAGGCAGAGGCAACGGACGCTGATCCGCAAGAGCCATTTGCCATCAGGTAACATAATGTGGGTTACAATAAAAAAAAGAGGATTGGACCATGAAAAAAACATTTTATGCCATATCGCTCGCCGGATGTTTGTTCGCATCGGCAGGCGCTGCCAGTTTTGATGTCGGGATTTCAGGATCGGACAGAGGTATTAGCGGATTTGCCCTCTCGATCGGTGATTATTACCATGTCCCAGCTCAGGAAGTCGTGGTACTCGAACGCCGTATCCCCCGTGATGAACTGAGTGTCGTCTATTTCCTCTCCCGCCATTCGCATCGGGATGCCCGCTACATCACCGACCTCAGAATGCGGGGGTTGAGCTGGTGGGATGTGAGCCTTCGTTTGGGGCTTGATCCCCGTGTCCTCTACGTGGTTGACAGCCGCAGACATTCGGGCCCTCCGTATGGCAGGGCGTATGGATACCACAAAAACGGTAACATTCACCGACTTCGCGATCATGAGATTGTCGAACTCGTGAATGTCCGGTTTCTTTCCGATTATCACCGGGTGCATGTTGATGATGTGATCGACCGTCGCCGGAAAGGGGAGAGATATTACTATATCGATGACCACTATCGCGGTAAAAAAATGTATCCGAAACATCGTGAGGATGTCAGAGAGCGCAGAGACTACCGTGATGACCGCCGGGAATACCGCGATGATCGTCGGGACCGTCGTGACGACCGCAGAGACTACCGGAATCATCGTGATGACCGTCGCGACTACCAGGGTGACCACAGGGACCGCGACGATGACCGCAGAACCAGTACGGTCAAGATCATAGAACAGTAAAATCTTTTTGTGATTCCGTTGCATTTTTGACAACGGAATCTAGGCATTTGTTTTCTTTCTCTTCAACACTAGCTCCCTTTCTTTAATTTCTAAAAGGTTTCTTTTTTTAAATTGTTTTCAGGCACAATATCCAAATATTGGGTAAATTTAAACGTCATCAAATTTTCACACACGAGGATCTCTTTTTGGGGAAATTGTATTTAGCGAAACAAAAAATTTTCAACAACAGCGGCAAACTGGTCGCCCATGAACTGTTGTTTCGGGACACTGCGCACGGGATCAAAGAATTCCCAACCAATATCAAAGCAACGTCTCATGTTATTATGAATGCATTGACAAATTTGAATATCGATGAACTGCTCGGAAAAAACGGAACCGCGTTTATCAATGTCGATGAACAAATGCTTTCGTCGGGCATTATCGACATGCTGGATCAAAAAAGATTCATACTGGAAATTCTCGAAGATATCGATCTGAACGATACGATTGTCGCCAAGATCAAACAGTATCATAAACGCGGCTTTACGATCGCCGTGGATGATTTCGACTGTAGTGCCGGGATGATCAAAAAATTCGCCCCTTTGATCAAACACATCCATATCATCAAAATAGACATTATGTCTGTTGAAGCAGAGAATCTCAAAGCGGTTATGGACAAACTGAAAAGCTTCGGCATTCAGTTGCTGGCGGAAAAAGTTGAGACCAAAGAGGAATACGAAAAATACAAGTCTCTTGGGTTCGATCTTTTTCAGGGATATTATCTCCATAAACCCGAAATGGTTGAGATTGACGGATTTAAAGAGGTGACTCATCTGGTCATTCTGCAACTGATCAAACTGATCAAAGATGATGACGAAACCACAAAAATTGAAATGTTTATCAAACAAAGAGCCGATCTGTCATACAAGCTTGTCAAGTTTATAAACAACCAAGAATCATTCAGCACACCGGTGGAATCGATTACTCAGATCATTTCACTGCTGGGAAGGGACAAGCTGCTCCGCTGGCTGCTGGTCTATCTCTATGCGGAGATATCGACCAACCCCGCTTCCAAAACCATTTTGAATTTTGCGCTGGACCGGGCAGAGCGGATGGAAGCCGATGCCCATCCCCGTGATAAAGAGAAAGCGTATCTGGCAGGGATGTTTTCGATGCTGGGAGCAGTGTTTGATACCAATATCAAAGAACTGATGAATCAAGTCAAGATGGACAAGGACATCACCAGCCTGGTCGTGGAGAAAAAAGGGAAATTTGCCCACAGCCTTATCCAGGCGGAAAAAGCGGAAAAAGAGTACCTCAAAAAACTTGTCATGGATAATTTTGACAAGCTTGACACGGCAGAGGTCATCTACGCACTCGAATACAGCGGCGTACACGTGGAAAAAAACAAAATACTCTAAATATTGGCGATTGACCAAATCTTATTTGGCATCCTGATCGCGTATTGCGGTCTCTGTGTGGATGGGCGTAATGACGCAATTCGGACACAGTGGTAAAATTGATCTTTTGGAAGTCTGTAAATAGGGGGTTCTAAAGGTGGGTGGCGGACAGAGAGGGATTCGAACCCTCGGTACCGTTGCCAGTACGTCTCCTTAGCAGGGAGGTGGTTTCAGCCAACTCACCCATC
>JAFGUJ010000159.1 GCA_016938595.1 Campylobacterales bacterium
ATGGTCGGAGCGACCTGACTCGAACAGGCGACCTCTACCACCCCAAGGTAGTGCGCTAGCCAAACTGCGCTACGCCCCGACGTAAAAAAGTGGAACCGAAGAATAATCAAAAATTGATTAATATCACCTAAAAGCAAATCGGGTTATACTCATTTTATGAAAATCGTAGCTTCCCCCCTCCTCTCATCGCTTGGCGGCGTTACCGCCTGCTTCACAACGCGCCACGGCGGCGTTTCGCGTCCACCCTACACCAGCGCCAATCTCGCCTTCCATGTGGGCGACGCCGCCGCGGATGTCCTCGCCAACCACGACCTTCTCGCCCGAACGCTCGGCTATGAACGTTCACGGCTGGTCTACATGCGCCAGATTCATTCCGACCGTATCGTACGCGTCGATGAAACAGTGAACTTCGATACCCCTTCCGAATGCGACGCACTGATCACCGACCGTCCGGAAACGGCGCTGATGGTGATGAGCGCGGACTGCACACCGATCCTCCTCTACGATCCCCTCTCCCGCGCCATCGGTGCCGTCCATGCGGGACGCGCCGGAGCTTTCCTGGGAATCCTTCCCAAAACCATCCGGGCTATGGAAGCAGCTTTCGCAACCGCACCTGAAAACCTGCGAATCAGCTTCGGCCCCTCGATCGGGGGATGCTGCTACGAGATCAACACCCAGATCGCTGCAGAAGCCGAAGCGCTAGGATACAGGAATGCCCTGCGTTTTGAAGAAAAAAGGGTGTTTCTGGATGTCAATACGATTTTGCTGACACAGCTGAACGAGATGGGGATATCCGAAGAGAGGGTCGACGTGGTCCGTGCGTGTACCGCGTGCCGAAGCGACACCTATTTCTCCTACCGCGCCGACGCGCAGAAGACCGGGCGGATCGCCGGTGTCATTATGCTCCGGTAACTTTTTTCGCGAGCTGTTCCGGGAGGAGTCCGAGCGATTCTTCGACGAGGCGGGTGTTGCCGTGCTTGATAAAGGTGTCGGCGTATTCGAAACTGACAACCGAGACATCGGCAATATGTGATTCCGCAAGCCATTCCAGCAGCGCGCTCCCTACCCCGCCCATCCGGGCCGAATCGCTGAAGACGTACCACCGTTTGTGACGCTGTGCCATACGTTGCAGCATCTCACCGTCGAGAGGTTTGACAAACCGAAGATCAAGAAGGGAGGGCTTTTCGTCCATCCGCTCCATCGTCTGCGCCGCCCGTCCGACCCCGTTGCCGTATCCGATGAAGAGGATATCCGATTCGCTCTCGATCAGAAGCTGCGATTTTCCCGTCTCAAAAGGGACCGATTCTGGAAGCTCTGCTGCGAAAAAGGCCCCTCTGGGATAGCGAATCGCGCAGGGGTGCTGATAGTCTGCCGCGTAAGCGACGATCTGGTGGAATGACTTCTCATCGCGCGGGGCGCAGAGGGTCATGTTGGGGATCAGGCGCAGGAAGCTGATATCGAACGCCCCCTGGTGGGTCTCTCCGTCTTCGCCGACGATTCCGGCACGGTCCATGGCAAAGACGACGGGAAGGTCCATCAGACAGACGTCATGGATCACCTGATCAAATCCGCGCTGAAGGAAGGTCGAATAGATGGTACAAAAGGGTTTGAACCCCTCCTTGGCCAATGCTCCCATGGAGGTCACGGCATGCTGTTCGGCGATCGCCACGTCCCAAAACCGCTCGGGGTATTTCTCCATCAGTTCGCTCATCCCTGTCCCGCTGGGCATCGCCGCGGTCACACCGACGATTTTGTCATTGCGCTGCGCCTCGTGCAGCAGCGCTTCGGTGTAGATCTGCGTGGCGCTTTTAGCGCTGCTTTTGGCGCTGGCCGCTCCGCTTTTGAGGTCGAACGGCGATACGCCGTGCCATTTCTCATGCTTCCCTTCGGCGATCTCGTACCCTTTCCCCTTAATCGTCTGGACGTGGACGAGGACTGGTTTTCCCATCCCTTTGGCCGTCTCGAACGTCTCGGTCAGCGATTTGAGGTCATGCCCGTCGATCGGGCCGATGTACTCGATCCCCATCTCTTCGAACATAATTCCGGGGGTGATCAGCTTGAACGACTCCTCGAACCGTTTAGCGAGGTAGTGAGCCCCTTCGCCGAAATTGTCGACGAACTGCTCCGTTTTGCGTTTGAACCGCTGATAAAACGGGCTCGCCATTGCGGAACTGAGCATCCGGCTCAGCGCTCCGATCGGCTTGGCGATGCTCATTTCGTTGTCATTGAGGATGATCACCATCGGGTATTTGCGGTCTCCGAGTTCATTCATCGCCTCATACGCCATCCCTGCCGACATCGCCCCGTCCCCGATCACCACGACGGGGATGCGGCCGGCCTGTTCGTTTTTCAGGGCGATCGCTTTGGCCGCTCCGACCCCGAGCGATATCGATGTCGAACTGTGCCCCGCGACGAAATAGTCCAGCGGCGATTCGGAAGGCTTGGTATACCCGCTGATCCCTCCGAACTGCCGCAGCGTCGCAAACTCTTCCCAGCGCTCCGTCAGCAGCTTGTGCGCATAGGACTGGTGGGAAACGTCGAAAATAAAAGGGTCCTGGGCGGGATCGAACACCTTGTGCATCGCCACGATGATCTCGGTGGCTCCAAGGGTGGAGCTCAGATGCCCCCCGTTGGAGCTGACAACCTCCAAAATACGTTCCCGTATCTTCTGGGAGAGATCTTCAAGCTCTTGCAAAGTAAAATTTTTAATATTCATCGGTTGAAAGTGTCCTAATCATCGGAAATAAACGGTTGAGCCATTATAAAGGGGCAGGTTCTAAAAAGGCTTTACGATTCGAGTAAGAGCGAGCGTTTAAGCCTCTCGTAACGCTTCTTGATCTCCGAATCGATATTCCCCGCATTGCTGATAGCGACGACCCCTCCGGGACTGATGGCCCTGTCTGAAAGAACCTCGATGTGTTCGAGGGAGCCTACTTTTTCAGAAATAAACCCATGGTCAGAGGGGTTGACGCGCAAGGTGATTTTGGAGGCGTCCTTGAGCTCTTCGATCAGATCGGCCGAAAGTTTGGCCGCAATTTTAGCACTTCTTTCCTGTGTCTCGATCCCGATCACCTCTTTGGCGATTTCCAGTGCCGTATGGGTAAGCTCTTTTTGTATCGCATCCAGAGCGCTGGTGAATTCGGCGGCGCTGTTTTCCAACGTTTTGACCGAAACGGCCACCTGATCCTGCGAATGCTCTTTGCGGCTGACGCTCTGGGCCTGCTCCTGTGCTATTCCGGCCGCAAGACCTTCCTGGTAGGCGGCTTGTCTGGCCTCTTCGATCGCCTGTGCATGCTCCTCTTGCATGGTCTCAAGACGCATCTGCATTTTGATGACGTTCGAACTCATTTCGTCCGCTTTTTTCAACAGCGATTCGATCAGTTCATCTTTGGGCGAATGGGACACTTCGCCATGAAGCATCCCCGAGGATTCCTGGATTTTGGCAAGGGGCTGCCCGATCTCTTCGCTCGCTTCTGCGATGCTGCTCCCCGAGAGAGAGGAGAGAATTTTAAACTGATACTTGCTGACCGTATGCTCGCCCGATCGGCTGGAAGGAATCACCACGTCCATCTGGATCACTCCACCATCTCTTCAGATTCGCCCAGCTGCAAGACACCCTGTTCTGCCAAAGCCTGTACCGCTTCGACGATTTTGCGCTGCGCGGATTCGACCTCTTTGACTTTGACCGCTCCCAGAAACTGCATCTCTTCGATAAACGCATCTTTCGCACGCTGAGACATGTTGGCATAAAACTTCTCTTTGAGCTCATCGGCGGAACTTTTGAGGGCGAGCATAAGATCGTTTTTATCGACCATTTTGAGGATTTCGCGGACACTGGCTCCGTCGAGGTCGACGATATCTTCGAACGTAAACATCATCTCTTTGATCGACGCCGCCAGTTCCTGGTCGAGCTGCTCGATCTGGGTGAGCGTCGCTTTGGACGCTTTGGCCCCCAGACGGTTGAACACATCGGCCACGGCGCGCGGTCCGCCCACCTCGACTTTGTAACTTGCCAGCGCTTCGAGTTTGCTCTCCAGCACCGCGCTCACCCGCTTGATAATAGACGGGGAGATGTCTCCCAGCTTCGCCATCCGCATCGCCACTTCCGCCCGCAGGTCATCGGGGAAAATATAGAGGGTTTCGGCAGCGGCCGAGGGCTCCATGTGGGCCAGAATCAAAGCAATCGTCTGCGGATGCTCCGTGGTGATGAAGTCGGCGAGCTGCTGCGGTTTGATTTTGGAGAGGTAGGCGAAATTCTGGATGTTCTGCATCGATTTGGAGAGGCGCTCGAGCACTTTTTTCGCCTCTTCCGGTCCCAACGCCTTGTAGAGAATCTCACGGGCATAATCCATACCGCCGGTATTAAGGTACTGGTTTGACTGGATGATCGCGTAGAACTCCTCCAGTACGGCGGCACCGAGGTTTTTTTCGATGGACCGGTTGTTCGCGATGTATTTGGAGACCTCGGTGATCGACTCGACGTTCATCCGGGAAAATACGGTGGCGGTCACGTCTTCACCCAGCTGCAACAGGAGAATAGCCACTTTTTCGGCCATGCTCATCTCGTCGAAATGGGCCTGCTGGGACGGTGTTAAAGTCATATTCCCTCCTCTGCTTATTTAGAGCCCGGTGCGGACTCTTCTTCAATGAGCGCTTGAATCAAAGAGGCCAGCTCTTCAGGATGCTCATCGGCGATTTCACGCACTTTTTCCAGCAAAACATCGTATTTAAGTTCATCTTCGTTGAAACCTTCACCCAAACCGAGCTGATTTTCCACTTTTTTACGCATTTGCTGTACTTTTTCGGCCAAGTCTTCGTCTTCATCATCCGCAATTTCGAGATTGGGGCGTTCAAATTCTTCCTCTTCGCGGCTGAACTCCAGCATCCGTTCCGCGAACGGAAGGATGATTTTCAGGTAAGCGATGTAGAGGATAAGGGCAACGAGCAGATATTTGAAAAGCGGGAAAAACGGTTTCAAATACGTATCGATGAACTCCGATGTTTTGGATGCCGCATCTTTGGGTTTCAGGATCGCTTTGGACGTTTGGAACTCGAAATTGCGCACGCTGACCTGGTCTCCACGCTGCTCGTCGACGCCGATCGATTGTTTGACCAGCGCATCGATCGCCTGCAGCTGCGTTTCGTCGAGCGCGACGTATTCAATATCATCGGTAGGTTCGCCATCAGGCCCTTTTTTCGGCTCGTATTTCCCGTCCACGACGACCGCGGCGGTCATCCGTTTGATACGGGCGAATTCGAGTTTTTTAGTCGAAACCGTTTTGGAAATTTCGTAATTGGTCGTTCCGGTTATTTTTTCGTATTTCTCTCCGGCGCCGCCGTTGTCGAGCCCTTCGACGGGCCCGATGTTGCTGACGGCTCCGGGCACCCCTCCGACCGGAGCCGGAGCGGCCCCTTCGCGCTTCTCTTCGAGTGTCTGTTCGCTTCGGACAACGTTTTCAGGATCAAACGTTTCGGAAGTCGAACTCTGCTCGGAGAAATCGTATTCGATCGTCACTTTGGCTACAACTCGGTCTTTCCCCCCGATGAACGGGGCAAGGACGTTGATGATTTTCTCTTCTTGTTTTTTTTCTTCTTTGGTTTTGTACTGCTGCTGCAACGAGGAAAGTTCGCCCATCTGCGCCGCGGCATCGTCATCGCCCAGCGTCTCTCCTTCGGAGTTGATAAGGGCCACATTTTCGGGAGTCAGCTTGGGAACTGCCGCGGCAACGAGCTTTTTGATCCCGCGGATCTGTTTGGAGGTGAGTCTGCGGTCGGGATAGAGCTGTACCATGACCGATGCGGAGGGGGGAACCTCTTCGGAAACAAAAAGGGTCTCTTTGGGGAGTGCGAGGCTGACACTCGATTTTTCGACCGGGGAGAGGGAGTCGATAGAGCGGGCAAGTTCCCCCTCCAGCGCCCGTCTGAGCTTCACTTCCTG
>JAFGUJ010000160.1 GCA_016938595.1 Campylobacterales bacterium
CCGCGTGTCCTCAAAGAGGCGTTTTACATTGCCCGTACAGGGCGTCCTGGCCCCGTACACGTCGATATCCCCAAAGATGTGACGGCACAGATTGCGACGTTCGATTACT
The DNA here is from genome assembly GCA_016938595.1 of Campylobacterales bacterium. Taxonomy (GTDB): domain Bacteria; phylum Campylobacterota; class Campylobacteria; order Campylobacterales; family Sulfurimonadaceae; genus Sulfuricurvum. Next base: position 110 of record JAFGUJ010000160.1, read on the forward strand.
CCAAAGAGGTCGAGCTCGAAACGTACAAGCCAACGACCAAAGGGAATGCGCGACAGATCAAAAAGGCCGTCGAGGCGATTGCTGCGGCGAAACGGCCGCTCCTTTATCTCGGCGGTGGTATCGTCAGCTCGGGTGCGGCCGATCTGGTGCGCGAATTTGCCCACATGACACAGATCCCTGCCGTTGAGACCTTTATGGCACGCGGAACGCTGCGGTATGATGATCCGCTTCTGATTTCGATGCTTGGGATGCACGGATCGTACGCGGCGAACATGGCGATGTCCGAGACCGATCTCGTTATCGGTCTGGGAGCGCGGTTTGACGACCGCGTTACGGGGAAACTCTCCGAGTTTGCGAAAAACGCCCAGATCATCCACGTCGATATCGACCCGGCCAGTGTTTCGAAACTGGTACATGCCCACTTTCCGATCGTCGGCGATGTCAAAAACGTCATCGAGCAAATGATGCCTCTGGCGAAAGAACAGGTCGATCCTGTACGCTATACTCCGTGGCACAATACGATTGCGAATTTCAACAAACTTCACCCGCTCTCCTATACCGAAGAGGGGGATCGCCTGAAACCGCAGTGGGTCATCGAGCGGATCGGTCAGCTCCTCGGAGACGATGCCAACATCTCAACCGACGTTGGACAGCACCAGATGTGGACGGCGCAGTTTTATCCGTTTAGCCGCCCCCGCCAGTGGGTCAGTTCGGGCGGACTGGGAACGATGGGATTCGGTTTCCCCGCCGCTTTGGGGGTCAAGCGTGCCGATCCCGAGCGGGTCAGTATCAATATCACCGGGGACGGTTCGATCCTGATGAATATTCAGGAGTTGATGACGGCGGTCGAGTATAAGCTCCCGGTCATCAACGTTATTCTTAACAACAACTTTTTGGGGATGGTACGCCAGTGGCAGACCCTGTTTTACGACAAACGACACTCCCAGACCGACCTTTCGATGCAGCCTGATTTTGTCATGCTTGCCCAGGCGTTCGGCGGAGTTGGGTACCGCGTTACGACCAAAGAAGAGTTTGACGCGGCCCTCAAAGACGCCGTGGAGAAAAACGTCGTTGCGATCATCGACGTCGCCGTCAACCGGTTTGAAAACGTTCTGCCGATGGTTCCGGCAGGCGGATCGCTGTTTAATATGATGCTGGAATACAAGGAGAAATAATGGAAAATGCACGTCGAGTAATTTCCGTTATCGTGTTGAACGAAGCGAGTGTCTTGTCCCGTATCGTCGGGCTTTTTTCAGGACGCGGATACAATATTGAGTCATTGACCGTTGCCCCGATACCCGATTCGAAGTATTCGCGTATTACGATCGTCACGGCCGGTTCCTTGCGGGTGATCGAACAGATCACCAAGCAGCTGCACAAACTGATTCCGGTACTGAAGGTATACGAGCATGCCGATCTGGTCGAAAAAGAGATGGCAATGGTTAAAATTCCGATGAGTGAGTCACTGGGAGACATCGAGGCATTGGCGCACGCCTACAACGGGCGTATCGTCAACGTGGGCAGTGATACCCTGATCGCCATGGTGGCCGATGAACCTGCCCGCGTCGGCCATTTTTTGGAGGCGATCAAGCGTTTCCATCCCAAAGAGATCGTCCGAAGCGGCTCGGTCGCTTTAGAGAGATAACATGAAACTGAATGAGATTGCATCGATCATTGGAAGCATCGTCGTAAGCGAAAACGTCGAGATCTTTTCCATGAATACGTTGAAAAATGCTCAGGCAGGGGAGATATCCTTTCTTTCTGACACCAAATACGAAAAAGAGCTTTCAGAGACAAAAGCCTCTGCCGTCATCCTTCCCGCATCCAAAGCTGCCCTTCTGCCCGATGGGGTAGTTGCTCTGGTCAGTGAAGAGCCTTATATGGCGGTCGCCATACTCTCTAAATATTTTGCCAAACCGATCCGCAGCAGTGAAAAAGCACCCCAGATCGGGGAGGGGAGTGTCGTATATCCGACAGCCCATATCGAAAACGGTGCGACAGTCGGAAAAAACTGTACCATCATGAGCGGTGTCTATGTCGGCGCTGAGGCTGTGATCGGTAATAATGTCACCCTCTATCCCAACGTCTGCGTATACCGTGACTGCATCATCGGCGATTCGGTAGCAATTCATGCGGGGACAGTGATCGGGAGTGACGGATTCGGGTACGCTCATACGAAAACGGGGGAACACGTCAAGCTGTATCAAAACGGCAATGTCGTCATTGAAGATGATGTTGAAATCGGTGCCAACTGTACCATCGACTGTGCCGTATTCGGATCGACTGTCATTAAGCGAGGGGCCAAAATCGACAATCTCGTCCAGATCGGCCACAACTGCGTCGTCGGAGAGTATTCGATTCTCGTCTCGCAGGTAGGTCTTGCCGGTTCGACGACGCTGGGACGCAATGTCGTATTGGGCGGCCAGAGTGCGACGGCAGGGCATTTAAGTATAGCCCCTTTTACGACGATGGCCGCACGTTCCGGCGTTACCAAAAGTGTCACCAGGGGAGGGGTCTACAGCGGCTTTCCCCTGATGGAACATAAGTTATGGTTGAAATTGCAGGCCAAGCTTGCTAAAATAGTGCAATCCTAAGCAAAGGAATTCGGGCATGAAACGTTGGATCTTCGGTTTTGCCATGACGAGTGCGCTAGTGGGCGCTGATGAGATCACTGATATCCGGATGCCCGATATCGTCCTTGATGCGATCAAGCACTGTGAATGCCTGAAAGAAAACGGTTCATGCAACCCTCACGTTATCCGGATCAATGCCGCCGAAGACGCACAGCGTGCCGCGGCTGCCGGATTTGGCGTTACCGGGCATCTGATCAAATGCGGCTCTACCCAGGAGTGCTCAATTCAGGCGCAGGCTCTGATCGAGGGGGGGATTACGAACCTGGATCTGGGGCCCTATCAGATCAATTACAAATACCACCCCAATCCCTTTTTACACGAATATTTCGAAGAGAATATGGCGCGCGAAAAAGCCAACGCCATTCTGACCCGGTTGGTTAAAAGCTTTGGCTATTCCTGGGAAACGCTCGGCCGTTACCACCATTTCAGTGCAACAGACCGTACCCGAAACGAGCGTTATTACCGTAAAATGTACGCCTATATTTATGGAAACGGATTCAAAGCCCAAGGGTCGGAATAATGCACTCTTTTTAAGGTTGCTTTAGCCAAAATCGGCTAAACTCTTTCATTATCATATGTAGACAGGAGATGTTATGAGTTCAGGCGCAACCATTATCAAAGAGATCCCTTTGGACGGCACAAAAAAAGGAATTATCAGCGTCAGTAAAATCGATGAGCCTTATGGTGTCGGAAGCGACAGTGTCGCCAGTATCGGTATTTCGCTGTCCGGAGATGTCAAAAATCCTGAATGGAAAGTCCATATCCCGATGGGAAATATCGACGAAGTCGTTGAAGCGCTGAAATCGATTTAATTTTGCGCGCCGTCAAAGAGCAGAAAGATGCTCTGACACGCGCTTGCGCTTGCATCAGGTAGGCAGCGCTTGGTATTATTTGCGGCGAGTGGCTACAAAAGCAGCGATCCGCTTGATCCCCTCACGAATACTTTCGATATCGGTGGCAAAACTGAATCTGAAGTACCCCTCAGAACCAAATCCGACACCCGGGACTACCGCAATCCCCTGTTCTTCCAGAAGCTCTTTGCAAAACTGCATGGAATCGTTGCTGATCTCTTTGATGTTCACAAACAGGTAAAATGCCCCTGCGGGTGAGAGAACGGACAGTCCGTCGATCTCGTTGATAAGTTTCACCGCTTCGTCACGACGGGCTTTGAAGGCAACGCGCATCGCTTCGATATCGGCATCCGCTTCACCGTTCAAACCGACGATCGCCGCTTTTTGGGTAATGGAGTTGATGTTTGATGTGCTCTGGCTCTGAAGTTTCTTGGTGGCCTGAATCAGTTCGGTATTGGCTGCCGCCATGTATCCAAAACGCCATCCCGTCATCGCGACCGATTTGGATAGGCCGTTAATGGTGACCGTACGCTGATACATATCGTCACTCACTGCCGCTGCGGAGGTGAATTCACCGTCGTAAATCAGTTTTTCGTACATCTCGTCGCTTGCGACGATGACGTTGGTCCCCTCCAGTGCTTTACCAAGGGCGCTCAGCTCTTCGCGAGAATAGACGGCGCCGGTCGGATTGGACGGAGAGGTGAGGATCACCATTTTTGTTTTCGGGGTCAATGCCGCTTTGAGCTGTTCCGGGGTGATTTTGAATCCGCTGGAATCGTCGGTCATGATCTCGACGACGGTTCCTCCGCAGTACTGCACCAGCTCGGGGTAGGTAACCCAGTAAGGGGCCGGGATGATCACCTCATCGCCCGATTGAATTGTACACGCGAAAAGGTTGTACAGGGAGTGCTTTGCCCCGTTGTTTACAATGATCTGATTGGCTTTGTATTCCAGGCCGTTGTCACGTTTGAGTTTGAGGGCGATCGCCGCTTTGAGCTCAGGGATTCCGTCAACGGCGGTGTATTTGGTAAATCCGTCATTGATTGCTTTGATGGCGGCGTCTTTAATCACCTGCGGAGTATCAAAATCAGGTTCGCCGGCGGAGAAGCTGAGGATGTTTTTCCCTTGTGCTTTGAGTTCTTGCGCTAACGTACTGATAGCAATGGTAATCGATTCGGAGAGAGTGTTGACGCGATCGGTTAACATAGGAGGTACCCTTGTAAAAAATTTCGGAATTGTAACATGCTTTGCATGTTTGGAGGATTAATTTCACACTTTCCTGGCTGCTGTGCTTCCAAATTACACAGCCTGATGCCTACCTTTTGGCTTATCGCCTTATTCAAAGACGATGGTGCAGTTTTTTCTCGCTTTTTTGGCCCGGTACAGCGCTTCATCGGCACGGGAGATCAGATCCTCATACGTATCCCCTTGCTGATGGGTGGTGACCCCGATACTGACCGTTACATGGATCGTTTTTCCGGAGTAAATCAGCTGGCTGTGCTCGATTTTGGAACGGATCTTATCGGCGACGGCAAACGCCTGCTCCTGATCGCACCGGTTTAAAACGACGGCGAACTCTTCGCCGCCGAACCGGTAGACATTGTCTCCCCCCCTCGTGATCGATTTGATGCTCTGGGCAAGAAAATAGAGTACTTTGTCACCCGCCAGATGCCCATAATCGTCGTTGAGCATTTTGAAATTGTCGGCATCTATCATCAGCAGGACAAGGGGAAGCTGCTGGTCACGCCCTGCCTGCAGTGTCCGCTCTAAATCATCCATAAATCCTTTGCGGTTTCCTACCTGGGTCAGAGGGTCGGTCGTCAGTGCAGAGACGGCTTCCCGAAGCTCAACGCTGAGGGCGTCGATTTTTTGTTGCGCCTTGATGAGTTCTGCGGACATATTTCTTCCCAAATTGCTCAGGCCATCAACCAGACTGACGCACCGATCGACGTTGTTTCCCGCCATATTTTCCATGTATTCTTGCTGGAGGTTGGCGACATGGGAAATATCGGCGTGGGTTTCGACAAATGCCATTATCGCACGGTGGGCGATATCAAGATATTTCGCCAGTTCGTCATGGAGTTCATCAGAAGGGTCTTTTTGCTCCGCATGCGCTTTTTTGAGTTCGTCATCTGCCTGATCGATAAAAATTTCGTCAAAATATTTTTTGTAATGGGTCGGATAGGGGGGGATGCGAAGGGAACGCAAACGGCCTACCGTCTGATCGTGTATCGCGAAAATTTTGTTGTAAACAGCTGTTTTGCTCATACCGTAACTCTTTTATATAGTTGTACAACGATTGTACCATTTTTCGGGTCTCCTTGCGGTGGGAACCTGCTAATCCGTCGAGTCGAAATGTATGGTAAGATGCAATGGAAGATAACAATTTTTGTGTTATCATTAACAATATGTTGTTTTGTCGATTGTGTCGGTAGCGAAACGTTGATGTGATACAATCGATGTTAGTACATATCGGAACATATATTTTTTTGTCTAATAAGGGGGGATAGAGTGAAAGGAATTATCATGGCCGGCGGTTTCGGGACGCGGATACAGCCGCTGACCCACTCGGTTCCCAAGCCGATGCTCCCCGTCGTGAACCGCCCGATGATGGCGATGATCGTTGACAAACTGAAATCGGCAGGGATCGATGAGATCATTATCCTTTTGTATTTCATGCCTGAAGTGATACAGGAATATTTCAAAGACGGCAGTGAGCTCGGGGTGAAGATCACGTATGTCCTCCCCGATGACGACTACGGCACGGCGGGAGCGCTGAAATGTGCCGAACCGTATGTGCAGGGGGATGACGTTCTGGTTATCAGCGGCGATCTGGTGTGCGATTTTGATCTGGAAAATATTATACGGTTCCATCGTCTGAAACGCTCCAAACTCACGATTACCCTGACGTCGGTCGAAAATCCGCTGCAGTTCGGTGTCGTGATCGCCGATGAAGAGGGGCGGATAGAGCGCTTTTTGGAAAAACCGAGCTGGGGCGAAGTGTTCAGCGATCAGATCAACACCGGCATCTATCTTCTCAACAATGAAATTTTCAGTGCCATCCCCGCACACGCCAATTATGATTTTTCCAAAGACCTTTTTCCCGCCCTGATGGCCAAAGGGGAAACATTGTGGGGCTGTCTGATGGAGGGATACTGGCGGGACGTCGGTAATCCCGACAGCTATCGCAGTGTCCATCAGGAGATCTTCGAGGGGAAAGCGAAATTCGATTATCCGACGGAGGTGATCGAAGAGAAAAACGGCCGCCTTTTCTATGCCCAGGGGGTCAAAGTCTCCAGCGATCTGAAGATCAAAGGGACGGTGGTGCTGGGCGAGGGGGTCACCATCGCCAAGGGGTGCGAACTGCATAACTGCGTTATCGGGGAGGGGAGCGTCATCGGCGAACGGTGCAAGATAGAGTCTTCGGTGATTTGGAAAAATGTCACGATGGGAGAACGCGGCAGCATCGTCAATACCGTCATCGCCGATGAATGTGTTCTGGGCGAAAAAGTACGTATTTCGCAAGGGGCAATGATCGCGCAGGGGTGCCGGATCGGGAAAAACGTTTCTTTTGAAAAAGACGTGATGGTCTGGCCCGGCAAAACGATCGAGGAGGGGGCCATCGTCAGCTCCCATGTTATCTGGATGGACAAATACAAGGCCAGTTTGTTTAAGCAAAACAGTGTCGTCGGGCGTAGCAACGTCGAGCTCTCCTGCGACATTGCGACCAAACTGGCCGAAGCGTTCGGTTCGATCCTGCCGGTGGGGTGTACCGTCTATACCTCGCGAGATTACCATAAGGGTTCGCGGATGCTGAAGAGGGCATTCCTGGGGGGATTGCTCGGTACGGGGGTGAATGTCGTCGATTTGCAGTTCATGCCCAAAAACGTCATGCGCCATGCGCTCAATATCCATGCTTCGATCGGAGCAGGGGTCCATTTTCAGCAATCTCTGGAGGATGCCTCCTCCACGGAAATCAGCTTTTATACGGCCGATTCCCTTCCTCTTGGCAATTCGATGGTGCAGGGAGTCGAGAGGCTTTTTTTCAGGGAGAATTTCCGGCGTGTGGATGTGAGCGAGATCGGAGAGATCATCGACAGGCCCAATCTAAACGCCCTGTATCTGGAACGGATGTTTTCACTGCTGGACCGAAACTGTTTCAAGCGGTCCAAAATGAATGTGGCTGTGGATCTGATGTACGGCGTGACCAGCGAGGTCTATCCGCAGGTTATCAACGCGTTGGAAATCGACAACATCATTCTAAACGCCTACTGGGATGACAAAAAACTCTCCCGCCTGTACCTCGAGCGCGAAAATGCGAAAGAAACCCTCGGAGGTATTGTCAAAAACCTCACGCTCGATGCCGGGTTCATGATCTATCCCAACGGACTTCGCCTCAAAATCGCCACGGAAGAGGGAGACGTGCTTCCGAGTTATCAGGCACTGCTGGCGATTCTGACCCTCGCTGATGGGAGCGATGAGATACGGCGTGTCTATCTTCCCGCGTGGGCTCCGGACTGGCTGGACGGATCGTTCGAAAATCTGGAAATCGTTCACGGAAAAACAGACGGCCTGAGCGCCAAGGAGATGAATGAATTCGATCTGATTGCCGATGTCAACGATCAGTACATTTTTACGGCATTCGGGCTGCACAGCGATGCGATTTTTGCCAGCGTCAAGATTCTGGAGATGCTTGCCAAACAGAGTCTCAAGCTCTCATGGGTACGGAAGCGCGCCGAGTCGACCTATTATTTTGCGCGTCATCTAATCCCGTGCCCGGAAACGGACAAAGGGAAAATGATGCGGCGGTTCAGCGAATACGGCAAAGGGAAAAGTGTTTCCCATATCGAGGGGATACGGATCGATCTGGAACCCTCCTCCTGGGTATTGATGCTGCCAGATCCCCACGATGACACGCTCCACCTGTACATTCAGGCACCCACCCTCAAACGCGGCGAAGAGCTCTATGGCGAATACGCCGTATTGCTGAAAACGTAGGAAACACCGATGAAAAAACCGCCTGTCAGAATTGCGTTTTTTTGGCACATGCATCAGCCCTATTACCGGGATGATGAGAGCGGCATCATCGAAATGCCCTGGGTATTTTTGCACGCGATCAAAGACTATTTCGAGATGGTGTGGCATTTGAAGCGCCACCCTTCGCAGAAAGCGACGTTTAACCTCTCTCCCGCACTGCTGGAACAGTTGCGGCTCTACACGTTTCCTGATGTCAACGACCGTTTGCTGAAACTGTTCAGACGGCGGTGCGATACGTTGGATGAAAGCGAGAAAAAATGGGTGATGCGTTTTGCGGGGTATGCCCATTTCGAGTACCAGATTCTTACACTGCCACGTTACGCCCAGCTGCATGAGAGTGCGCAAAGCCGTCCTTTGAGCCCATCGGAAATGTGCGATATAGAAGTGCTGTTTCTTCTGGCGTGGTGTGGCAATGCTGTACGGGCCGAAGTCCCTCTGGTCGCACAGCTGATAGAGCAGGGGAGAGACTACAGCGAAGAGCAGAAAAATCGCCTGATCGATACCCTTACCGTGTTTGTCGGACGGATTGTCCCTGAATACCGCGCCATGATGGAACAGGGGCAAATCGCTCTCGCCATCAACCCGATGTACCACCCCATCATGCCGCTTCTGATGGATATGAAAAATGCGGTTCACAGCCGGCCCGACACTCAGATGCCCGCCGTGACGTGCGTTTTTGAGGAAGATGCCTATCGCCATCTGGACAACGGCATCGGGTGTTTCAAAGAAAACTTTCAGAGCGCTCCACAGGGGATATGGCCATCGGAGGGATCGGTGAACGAGACGACGCTGGACACCTACGGGCGATACGGCTTTGGGTTTACCGCCAGCGACGAAGAGATACTGTTCGCGACGTTGAACAACCACGACCGCTCTTTGCTCTATCGCCCCTACCGTTTCAAAGACGACCGGGGGATCACGATCGTTTTCAGGGACAAAAGGCTCAGCGACAAGATCGGCTTCGAGTATGCGTCGATGAGTCCTGAAGCAGCCGTCGATGATCTGATGAGCGAACTGCGTCAGATATACGATACCTCCGAAGAGCCGCTTGTTTCGATCATTCTGGATGGGGAAAATGCGTGGGAATATTACCCGGACAACGCTTTCCCTTTTTTCAATGCGCTCTACCAGAGGCTGAGTGAAGCGCCGTGGTGCGAATCGGTCCATCTTGAGACGATTGCGCGTTCCGATGAAGCGTACCCGCTCCTGCCACGTATTCACCCGGGTAGCTGGATCTATCGGGACTTTTCGACGTGGATCGGGCAAAAAGACAAGAACCGTGCGTGGGAGATGTTGTGTCAGGCCCATCTGGCCTATCAGCGCCACAGGGAATCCCTGACACCGGAGATACGGCAAAAAATAGAGCGTGAATTTCTGATCGCCGAGGGGAGCGACTGGTTTTGGTGGTACGGAACCGACCATCGGAGCGAATACTCCGATGTATTCGATACCCTTTTCCGCCACCGTCTCATCACGATCTACGGGTACCTGTCGTTGAGTGTCCCTTTGTATCTGCTCCGGCCGAACCGTTCGGAAACCGAAGAACGCTCCTTGATCCCGACCGAATGGATATCTCCGCCGCTCAGTGCGGAGGATGAACCGTTTTTCGAGTGGTACGGTTCGGGTATCGTGTATGAGCCGAGTTTTACCGACGTCATGGATACGAGCAACAAAGGGCTGGTGCGCAGCATGCGCTACGGATTCGACCGCCATTTTTTATACCTCTCTCTGGAGGGGCGATGGGACGGGATGGACGGCAGAAATCTCGAAGTGAAGCTGTTGTCGCAGCAGTGCGAGCCGATCGTGGTCCCTTTGCTCAAGCAATCGAAGTTCGACCGCCGTCAGCATGACAAAGCGGCAGGGATCGTCTCCAAAAGGGCGCAACTCCGTGTTCCGCTGGCGTGGCTGAAGGCGGATGAGACCTTTACGCTGCAGGTGGAAGTGGTGGCCGACGGTGAGAGCGTGACGAAATTTCCGAGCGACCATGCATCGGTACTCGCCCGCTACATCGAGCGCCCGTACGACTGGTATATTTAGGAGGATCACATGAACACTTTTTTATTCGGCATCCATTGCCATCAGCCGGTGGACAATTTCGATGATGCGGTGCGCGAATCGATTGAGCGCGCGTATCTTCCGCTGTTTCAGACGCTGAGCCGGTTTGAGGATTTTCGCTTCAGCGTCCATTTCAGCGGATGGCTACTCGAAAAGATCGCTTCGGAAGTTCCCGAACTTTTTTCCCTCATGGAGACAATGAGCCGCCGAAAACAGATCGAGTGGCTGGGGGGAGGATATTATGAACCGATACTGGCCTCGATCCCTTCCGCCGACCGCAGGGGGCAGCTGAATAAACTTTCGGATCTGATCGAGCGTCTTTTCTCTCAGCGCCCCCGCGGAGTGTGGCTGACCGAACGGGTATGGAGCGATGAAATCATTCCGGATCTGGCCGCGTGCGGAATCGAGTATACCCTCGTCGACGATTACCATTTCTGGCGTGCCGGATTTGAGAGCGAAGCGTGCGAGGGGTACTACATCAGCGAATGCGGCGGGGAGACGATCAAGCTTTTTCCGATCAGCAAGGCGCTGCGCTACAAGCTCCCGTTTTCACCCCACCAGGAGGCGGTAGAGGCGATCGCCTCGATGCGGACGGCGGTATGTTTCGACGACGGCGAGAAATTCGGGTTGTGGCCTCATACGCATGAATGGGTCTACGAGAAGGGGTGGCTGGAATCGTTCGTCTCCGCCGTGATGGGGACTCACCGGATACAGACGACGCAGTTTTCGACCTACATCGATCTCTATCCCGCACTGGGGCTGGCGTATCTGCCGAACACATCGTATTACGAGATGGGGAACTGGTCGTATGGCCCCAAACGTTCTGCCATGTCCGAAGAGGCGAAAAACATTCTGGCCGGCCGTTTCGGTGAACGGTATGCACAGAGTCTTCTGGGGGGCGGTACCTGGAAAAACTTTCTGGTCAAATACCCCGAAGCCAACCATATCCACAAGCGGATGATAATGCTGTCTCAATCGATGAAGGCAATGGATTCCGACGCGTATCGGGAGTGGGTCTATAAGGCGCAGACGAACGACGTACTCTGGCACGGGGTGTTTGGAGGGCTCTATCTACCCAATCTGAGGGACAACGCCTACCGCTATCTGATTGAGGCGCAGGCGATGCTGTGCCGCGCCGATGGGTACGGCATCCGCATCGGAGATATCGATAAAGACGGGTATGACGAAATCGTCCTGTGCAACCCCTCCTTGTACCTTGTTCTCAACACCCGCGAGGGGGGGATGATCGTTGAACTTGACCGGATGGAGCAGAAATTCAATCTCCAAAACACCCTTTCGCGTCGGCAGGAGCTCTACCACGGTGCCACGGCGGATCAGGGGCAAAACGATCAAGAGGGGGAAGGGATCCGGACGATTCATCAGCCGCACGCACCGCTGAGCCCGGAGGCTGAGGAAGCGCTGCAGTTTGATTTTTACCGGAGAGGATCGTTTGTCGATCATTTCTGCGAATCGGACATCACCCCGGCACAGCTGAAACGGTGCGACTACCAGGAGCACGGCGATTTTGCCGTCTCCCCTTTCTGGGTCATGGAAGAGGGGGGGAACTGGGTGATTCTCAAACGCTCAGGGAGCGTCGCAGGTTCGGCTGTGAGCCTGCAAAAAAATTACCGGGCAGAGAGCGATGCGCTGTATGTCTCCCTCTCGATCGAACACGCGACGAGACCGGATCTGCTCTATCTGTGCGAGATGAACCTCCATTTTGCCAATCTCAATGACGTCGTTATACGTGCCGACGGTGAAATAGTCCAGGAAAGGGAAATAACACTCTATGCCCTCCGCCGGTTGACGATCGCCGATCCGTATCTGAACGAAACGATGCAGATCGAGTGGAACCGGGAATGCACCGTCTTTTTGCACCCGGTTTCTACCGTGTCGCAAAGCGAACAGGGGATAGAGCTGAGTGTACAGGGGCTGATGATCGCGTTTGCGTTTGCGTATGAGCCTCCGATGCATCTGGATGCAAGCATCCGGTGGAGCAAAGGGGTGCTATGAGCAGCTACCGTTATGACACTCTTGAAAACCGGTGGGTCATTATCGCCCCTCACCGTTTGAAAAAACCGACGCTGAAAGCGCACGATATGCGCGTGGACGTCGTTAAATGCCCGTTTTGTGAAGGGAACGAAGCGCTGAGCGACGGGGAGATCGACGCCACGGCTTCCGACCCGCGACGCGCCAAAAACGCTCCGGGATGGATCAACCGTGTCGTTTCCAACCGCTACAAGGCGGTTTCGATCGAAGCGGACCCCTCACCCCTTCAGGAGGGGCTGTTTTCCAGCCGTGGAGGCTTCGGGGCGCATGAGATACTCATAGAGACCCCCGGGCACGATTCGGATCTGGCCCTTATGAAAAAAGATGAGGTGGAAGCGTATCTGCAAATGGTACGCAAACGTCTCGTCGACCTGCGCAAGGACAGCCGGATCCTCTACATCAGTGTTTTCAAAAACGTCGGTATTCTGGCCGGGGAAACACTTGTCCATCCGCATACGCAGATTGTGGCATTCCCGTTTGTCCCCTTGCATATCGACGAAATATTTCAGCGAGAAGAGTCGTACTATCGCGACCATAGCCGCCATCTGGTGCTCGATGAGGTCAGTTTGAGCATCGCTGAGGGGGACAGGATTGTCTGGAATGAGGGGGACTTTTGCCTCTATGCACCGTTTGCGTCGGGCAACCCCTTCGAACTGCGGATCGCTCCGCGGTGCGTGCTGGCGTCTCTTGCCGATGCTGCTCCGGAGCAGATTGAGGCGCTGGCATCGATCCTGCAGCGCTCAATCGCCCTGATAAAAAGGGTACTGGGTGAGAAAGTGGCGTATAATATGGTTTTCAGGGATGCGGTTTCCAACGATCCTCTAAGCGGGTTTCATCACACGTTTTACCTGATGATCGTCCCCCGCTTGTTTGGGATCAGTGCGCTGGAAAGCGAAGATCAGATTTCCATCAATCCGATGCCCCCCGAAGAGGCGGCACGTCTGTACAAGGAGCGTTTATGACGATAGCAATGGCGGCGAGCGAACTGTTCCCGTATGTCAAAAGCGGAGGACTGGCCGATGCCGTCGGGGGGCTGTGCAAAGAACTCTCGAGATACGAAACGACGATCGCGGTCATCCCCCTCTACCGCTCCATAGACAGGGTACGCTTCGGCATCAAGCCGACGGAGATTGCATTTACGCTTGAATTGGGGAAAAAAGCATATGATATAAAGATATATCATGCGGTTTTTGAGGGAATGGAGACCTATTTCATCTACCACCCGATTTTGTGCGACAGTGACACTCTCTATGAATCCTCCGATAACGATCTGCGCTTCGGAGTCTTCGCCCACGCACTGTGCGTCCTGGCCGCCGATCATCTTTCCATCGACGTGCTGCATCTGCACGACTGGCAAAGCGCGCTGGCGGCTCCGCTGGCCAAAGCGGTCTACAAGCTGGAGTGCCGTGTCGTTTTGAGTATCCACAATCTGGCGTTTCAGGGGGTGTTTGCCAAAGAGGCGGTTGAGCGGCTGAACCTGGGATGGGAGCTTTTCACGATGGAACGGCTCGAATTCTACGATCAGGTCAATTTTCTCAAAGGGGGGATCGCTTATGCGGATGCGGTGAGCACTGTCAGTCCCTCGTATGCGCTGGAGATCGTATCGGCCGAATACGGGGCGCAGCTGGAGGGTTTTCTGCTGCACCATCAGGAAAAACTCTCAGGGATACTTAACGGGATTGATACCGTCGAATTTGACCCTTCGCACGATCCCTCGCTGGGGCATCCGTTTGATGCCCGCCATCTGGATAATAAAAGACGCCAGAAAGAGGCATTGTGCGACGAACTCTCACTGTCTGACAGCCGCCGCCCCCTGCTGGCGTATGTCGGGCGGCTGGCGGAGCAAAAAGGGATCCGTGAGCTAGTAGAGGTGATCCGCGCTGTTCAGGATGCCCCTTTGAACATTGTCATTCTCGGCAGCGGCGAGGGTATCTACGAATCGCTGTGCAAAACGCTTCAGCGCTACGAGAACGTCAAAATCATCCTGAAATACGACGAAGCACTCAGCCGGCGCATTTATGCGGCTTCCGATTTCTTTTTGATGCCCTCGACATTCGAACCGTGCGGTTTGGCGCAAATGATCGCGATGCGCTACGGCTCCATTCCAATCGTTCGTCGCACCGGGGGATTGAAGGACACGGTGGCCGATTTCTGCGATCTGGAGGGCAGGGCGCCATCGGAGTATGCGGGGATCGGGATCGGGATGGAAGCGTGCGACGTCGAGACGTTTATGCATGCTCTGATCAAAGCCCTGTCGCTGTATGGCAACGAAGCGATGATGAGAGAATTCATCGTTTATAATATGAATAAAGACTTTTCATGGCACCGTCCGGCATTGGCGTACCTGGCTCTTTATCGTTCTCTAAACCCATGAAAGGAGTGCAGATGGCACTGCGGGAAATAATGGAAAAAAGTCTGGAAGAAGACCATTTTTCGAGTCATACACATGAGGTGGACCTGTTCGCACAGCGGATAACGGCGCCGGGTTCGGGAGAGCACCGGGTACCCGAACGCTACGATCTGGACCGGTGCGCATTGCTAATGGTGAATCCCCATCGTCTGTTTTTCTACTGGGAAATTTCCGGCGCTACGAAACATACCCTGGGTATGGAGGAGGAGAGTGTGATGCGGCTGTGCGTGATGCGCGGGGAAGAACGGGTGGAATGTGCAGAGGTCCGGGGGGATGTCGGCAGCTATTATCTTGCCGTCCATGAGCCGTTTTCGTCGCTGCATGCGGTGCTGTTTTGGACGGGTTCGGACGGAATAACCCGAACCGTGCTACGCTCCAAAAAAGTGACCTCCCACCACGGCCGATACAGGCACGGAGAGTGGTGGATGGACAAAAACGGTACCGAGTTGCTCAAAGCGTCGCTACCGGCCGAAGATGTCGGCTCGTCGGGCAAAATGGTCAGCTCGATAGGGTTACACGTTTCAAAAGAGAACCGATGAAGCGGGGATACTGGCTCGGGGTGCTTCATTCGCATCTCCCTTTTGTCAAGCACCCCGAATTTGACTTTTTTTTCGAAGAACAGTGGTTTTTCGAGGCGATAGAGGAATGCTACATTCCCCTCCTTCTGAACCTGAAACGGCTGGAAGAGGAGGGGGTGTATGTGCGGCTGACGGTTTCGGTGACCCCTCCGCTGATCGAGATGTTCAACGACGCGCTGCTGATGCAAAAATTCGGACGCCACCTGCAGCGCCAGTGTGAGCTCGCTGCTAAAGAGCTGGTGCGGCTCGAAGGGGACCCGTTTTACGAGACCGCCTCCTATTATGACGAGCGTTTCCGCCGGATTCTCGATTTCTACCATACTTTTCTGGGAGAGAACCTCCTCAACGGGTACCGCCATTTTGAACGCAGCGGGATGCTGGAGATCATCACCTGCGGTGCGACTCACGGATTTCTGCCGTTGATGAGCGTCAATGAAAAAGCGGTCGAAGTGCAGATCGCGCAGGCGGTCAAAGTCCACACCCAAGCGTTCGGCAAACCGCCCAAAGGGATATGGCTCCCCGAGTGCGCCTACTACGACGGACTGGATGTGATCCTCAAGCGGGAGGGGATCGAGTATTTTTTCATGGACTCGCACGGTATCGCCCTTGCCAGCCCTGCGCCGAAATACGGCGTATTCGCCCCCGTCTTTACCCCGGATGGGGTTGCCGCGTTCGGCCGCGATCCGGAATCGTCCAAACAGGTATGGAGTTCCAAGGAGGGGTATCCGGGGGATGCGCGTTACCGTGATTTTTACCGCGACATTGGGTATGACCTTCCCTTTGAGTACGTCGCTCCCTATCTCGACCCGATTGGAACGCGCGGGTTTACGGGGTTCAAATACTACAAAATCACCGGCGAGGGGAACGACAAACAGCGCTATGACCCCTATGCGGCGATGGAAGCGGCCCGTTCTCACGCACAAAACTTTCATTTCAACCGTGAAAAACAGATCGACTATCTGAGCGGATTTATGGATCGGCCGCCGATGGTTGTCTCTCCCTACGACGCCGAACTGTTCGGCCACTGGTGGTTCGAGGGGCCCGATTTTCTGTACTATTTTTTCAAAGAATGCCATGAGCATGGGGTGATTGAGCCGATCAATGCATGCCAATATCTCGATATTTATCCTCATAACCAGGTGGTTTCTCCCAACCCCTCGTCATGGGGTGACAGGGGATATTTCGATGTATGGATCAACGGCGGGAACGACTGGATCTACCGCCATCTTCACCTGATGAGCGACCGGATGTGCGAATGCGCCGGGAAGTATGCGCACGAGCATGATTCTCTGCGGCTTCGCGCCCTGAACCAGATGGCCCGGGAACTGCTGCTGGCCCAAAGTTCGGACTGGGCATTTCTGATGACGACGGGGACGGCGATGGAATACAGTACCGAGCGGACCAAAGAGCACATCAGCAACTTTAACCGTCTCTACGAGATGGTGGAAGACGCGGATGTGGAGTCCGAACTGCTGGAGCGTCTGGAGCGAAAAAATTCCATTTTCCCCTCGATCGATTTTCGGATATATGGCTGATGGATTCGACCCTTCTGGCCGATGTCGGCGGGACCTATTTTCGGTACCGGCTGGGGGAAGAGGAGGTTGTGCGTTCCGCGTCGAAAGGGTGGGAAAAACAGCTGATGGGATTGCTCGAAACCCATCCGCAGGTACGGTATGTGGGAATCGCCTTCGCAGGGCAGGTATCGGAGGGTAAAATCCTCTCCGCACCCAATGTGGAGGTATCGCTGCATAATCTCAAAACGCAACTCGAACAGCGCTTTCCCCATCTGCGCGTCGCCGTTGACAATGACCTCAAATGCGCCGCACTGGCGTATCACAGACACCTTGGTTCGGATTCGGTGGCGGTGCTGTATGCGGGTAGCGGACTGGGTTCGGCGCTGATCAGCGAGGGAAGAATCGTCCGCGGGCACAGTAATATGGCGGGGGAGATAGGGCATGTCAGCTACCGGCCGGCACCGTTTCGCTGCGGCTGCGGCAAAAACGACTGTCTGGAGCTTTTTGCCTCGGGAAGCGGTATCGACAAGCACCGCGAGTACTACCGTCTTTCCGAGCGCTCACTGGATGAATGGCGGCTGAGCGGCAGCGAGGCGGAACAGCGGACTGCCGAAGCGGCGGAAGAGGCGCTGGTGTTTGCCGCTTCGTTGATGATCACCCTCCATAACCCCGAATACCTGGTGATGGGTGGAGGGGTATTGGAACACAACCCCCGCCTTCTGGAACGTATACGAGCCGCCGCCGCCGCCCGAACGTTTTCCCCGGCATGGAAAGAGTGCCGTATCGTCGAGGCTGATCTCGATGACGCCCCTCTCATCGGTGCGGGTTTGCTGCTGCAGCCTGATTTTTGGCTAAAATAGGGTAACGGATCATTTTCAACGAGCAAGGAAACGGATGTCATTTCACGATTATGAATTCAACGAGCGCTATCAGACCAAAGTAGCCTATTATTCGATGGAATTCGCCGTCCATCAGGCCTTGAAGGTCTATGCCGGCGGACTTGGTTTTCTGTCGGGTTCGCACATGCGCAGCGTCTACGATCTCAAACAAAACGCCATCGGTGTCGGGATTTTGTGGAGTTTCGGATATTACGATCAGGGACGCAATGAAGACCGCACCCTCAAAGTGGAGTTTACACGCAAATACTACTATTTTCTCGAAGAACTGGCCCCCCGTGTGACGGTGGTCATTAACGGAAAATCGGTTGTCGTCAAGGGATACATCCTCCGTCCCGGGATTTTCGGGACGGCCCCGATCATTTTCCTCTCGACCGATACCGATGAAAACGATTTTCTCTCCCGTACCATTACCCATAAGCTTTACGACGCCAATGAACGGACCCGTGTGGCTCAGGAGATCGTGTTGGGGATCGGCGGGACGCGGATGCTCGAAGCCATCGATTGCGGTGTCGATATCCACCACATGAACGAGGGGCATGCCCTGCCGATGGTTTTTGAACTTTACGCCCGGTACCGTGACATGGATCAGGTACGCCGCCGGGTTGTCTTTACAACGCACACCCCCGAAAAAGCGGGGAATGAAGAACACGACATCGATTTTCTGAACGAAATGGGGTTTTTCGGATCGGTCAGTCTCAGTGAGGCGCGCCGAATCATGGGATACGAGAACGAGAACACGTTCAGCCTGACCCTCGGAGCCCTTCGCAGCGCCAAGATCGCCAATGCGGTTTCCTCATTGCACGGAGAGGTTGCGAACCGGATGTGGAGCGCGTACGGGGGAATATGTCCGATCATCTCGATTACCAACGCCCAGAACCGCCGTTTCTGGACCGACAAGACCCTTTTGCGTGCCCTGGATGAACATGAAAACTACGAAGTCATCGCACGCAAAAAGCACCTGAAAAAACTTCTTTTTTCCGAGGTGGCCGACCAGACGGGTAAAATGTTCGATCCCGAAGTTTTCACGATTGTCTGGGCACGCCGCTTTACGGAGTACAAGCGTCCAGGACTGATCAAATACGACATGGAGCGGTTTATCCGTTTGATTACCCAGGACAATTATCCGGTGCAGATGATCTGGGCGGGGAAACCGCACCCTTTTGATTCCGACGCCATCAATATTTTTAATGAACTGGAGAAACTCTCCCACCG
>JAFGUJ010000161.1 GCA_016938595.1 Campylobacterales bacterium
GGCTTCCGTGCCGGTCTGACACGGGTCATCTCGAACTACAACAAGCAAAACGGCAACGCCAAAGAAAAAGATGTGCCCCTCACCGGCGAAGATGTCTCCGAAGGGTTGATCTGTGTCGTCTCCGTCCGTGTTCCCGAACCGCAGTTCGAAGGACAGACCAAAGGGAAGCTGGGGAATACCTATGTGCGTCCCCTCGTACAGAAAGTCACCTATGAAAAACTGACCAAATATTTCGAAGAAAACCCGATCCAGGCCAAAGCGATTATCCAAAAAGCCCTCATGGCGGCGCGCGGACGGGAAGCGGCCAAAAAAGCCCGTGAACTGACCCGCCGCAAAGACGCGATGACCGTCGGAACCCTTCCGGGTAAACTGGCCGACTGCCAGAGCAAAGACCCAAGCATCAGCGAACTCTACCTCGTCGAGGGTGACTCTGCGGGCGGATCGGCCAAACAGGGGCGCGACCGCGTATTCCAGGCGATTCTGCCGCTCAAGGGTAAAATCCTCAACGTCGAAAAAGCGCGCCTCGACAAAATCCTCAAATCCGAAGAGATCACCAACATGATCACGGCTCTGGGGTGCGGGATCGGCGAAGAGTTCAACGAAGAGAAGCTCCGCTACCACAAAATCATCATCATGACCGACGCCGACGTCGATGGAAGCCACATCCAGACGCTGCTGCTGACATTCTTTTTCCGCTATTTGCCGAAAATCGTCTCAAACGGGTATCTCTACCTGGCACAGCCACCGTTGTACCGCTACAAAAAAGGGAAGAAAGAGATCTACTTCAAAGACGATCGCGTTATGAACGCGTTCTTGATCGAAAACGGGATCGAAGTGCTGGAAGTGGAGAACATCGGTGCCAACGACCTTGTGTCGTTTTTCAAAATGGTCGATCATTACCGCAGCACTCTCGACGCGCTGGAACGCCGTTACGCGCTGGTCGAACTGATCCGTTATTTCATCGAAAATCCGGATCTTATCGCCCTGTCGCTGAGCGAACTTTATCCCCACGTCGAAGCGTTCCTGAACGCCCAGGGGAATAATATCCTCAGCAAAAACGTCAGTGATGAGGATATGCACCTCTTCGTCCAGACCAAAGAGGGGCTCGAAGAGCTGCACGTGAACGACGAGCTCTTCGCTTCTCCGCATTTTGCCGAGGCGAACTACATCTACCAGAAAATACAGGACTGGAACCTGCCGCTGGAAGGGGATCTGCTCGAATTGCTGACCCAGATTACCGACCATGCGAAAAAGGGATCGTATATCCAGCGCTACAAAGGTCTCGGGGAGATGAATCCCGAGCAGCTGTGGGAGACGACGATGACTCCGGAAAACCGTGTACTGCTGCGGATCACGATCGAAGACGCCGAATCGGCGAGCGAGGCGTTCAACCTCTTCATGGGAGATGACGTCGAACCGCGCCGTAACTACATCGAAACCCATGCCAAAGACGTCAAGCATCTGGATATTTGATCTTTTATGACCTACACTGAAGCAAAAGAGCGTTCCCACCGTTTTGCCCTCGCACTGCGGATGGGACTGCCCATCTTTTTGCTCAGTGCCATCACCCTTTTTACCCTCCTGAACAAATGGACCGACACGATGTTCGAATCGTTTGTCCTGCTGTCGATAACGCTCCTGGCATTCATCGTCTATTTTATTTTCTACCTGATCTATCAGAGTACCCAGGAAAATATCACCGATCCGGTGACCCATACCTTCACCCCCGATTATTTTTTGAAACATCTCGACAGAGCTCGTAACCAAAAGGTCGTCAGCGTCATGATGATCACGGTTAACAACCTGACCGGAATCAATGAGCGCTACGGGATGAAAAACGGCAATGCGGTTTTGAGACAGAGTGTCGCCAACATCAACGATTTTTTTGCCTCCAAAAAATATGACAAACTTCCGATATGCCGGTTCAGGGGCGGCGATTTTCTGATCTATCTCGAAGGGGGAAAAGAGACGTTCTCCCCCATGCTGGAACTGTTTTTGGCCAAATACGAAGATACTCTGATGGATGAGATCGAGGTACGCTACGAAGCGGTGATTCTCGATACGCGTACGCAAACCACCCTCGAGGAGATGATCAACCGTCTGTATGAGTTTTTGCATTATCAGCGAGAACACCGGAGTGTCCAGGCCGATGAAGAGATCGAACAGGGAAAACTGGAAAAAGAGATCCTCTCGGCGTTGGATGCAAAACGGTATTCGATCGCACTGCAAAAAGTATGCTGCGATGATCAGGAGATGTCAGAGGTCTCGGTGAAGCTTATGGACGAATCGGGAAACTACATTCATCAAAACCGTTTTGTCCCTTTTTTAAACCGCGAAGGGAAAATGAGACAGCTTCAGAGCGATGTTTTGGAACAGATCGCCGAACTGGTCTCTATTCGGAACGAACAATTCGTTTTTCCGCTCTCTTCGGTGATTTTGCGTAACGGCTATTTTTTCCAGTTTGCGATGGAGTTGCTGCAGCGTTATCCTTCGGCCAAAGGAAAAATCGTCTTTATCCTCGAGGAAAAAGAGTATTGCCCCCAGATCAGCCGTTTCAAGGAGAAAATAGCCCAGTACAGGGCGGTCGGGTATAAAATCGCTTTGGACCGGCTGGGAGGATACCACACGACCATGTTGTATCTCAAAGAGCTGCAGGTCGATTTTGTCCGTTTTGACCCCCTCTACGCGCGCCACATCAAAGAGGAGCGTTATCAGCATATCCTTCAGGGGCTGAACATGACTGCTCATCTGTGCGGCGCGCAGACGTGGATACCGATGATCGAGGACGAAGAGGGGGATAAGATTGCGAAGGCGATGAGAATAAATTACCGCCAGGGGAATTTTATCGGTAAAATTACACCATTAAAAGAGAAAAGCGAAGGGACATTATGAAATACGGAGAACAGATTATTGCCGATTTTGACATCGAGAAAGATTTCGAGATTTGGCCGAACGAACACGAACGCGATTATGTGATCAAAGTGACACTTCCCGAATTCACGTGCCTCTGCCCCCGCAGCGGATATCCCGATTTTGCGACGATCTACGTCGAATACACCCCGGATAAATGGGTAGCCGAACTCAAAGCGATCAAGTTGTACATTAATTCGTTCAGAAACCGCCATATTTCGCACGAAAACAGTGCAAATGAGATCTACAGCGTCTTTGAGCAGAAAATCGCTCCTAAGCGCTTAAAAGTGGTTGCCGACTACTACCCCCGCGGAAATGTCCATACGGTGGTCGAGATCGACAGTGAAAAAATGGTGAAAGAAAAGTAAGAGAAAAGAAGATCGAAGAGGCAGAGCCTCTTCGGCTTGTGAACGGCAGCCTCAAACCCCCGCCAGAGAAATTCCAAGATACGCGTTGTACCCGATATAGCACAGCAAGAGGAGAAGTCCTTTGATCCGGTTTATTTCGGGATTTTTGCTGTTGAGCCCGTAGGCCATCACCAGCAGGATAAACGTCAGGGCAAACATTACGAGCCAGTCGCGATAAAGGACTTCGGGAGGGATCGATGGCATCGGGGAGATAACGGTCGCGATGCCGACGACGGCGAGGAGATTGAACATGTTCGATCCCACGACGTTTCCGATGGCGATGTCGTGTTCCCCTTTTTTCGCCGCCATGACCGAGGCGGCCAGTTCGGGGAGTGAGGTTCCCAGTGCGACGATCGTAAGACCGATGATCAGATCGCTTACCCCCAGGGTGTGGGCGATGTCTACCGCCCCCCAGACGAGAATTTTGGAACTGACAATCAGCAGTACCAGCCCGGCGACGAGCCAGAAGATAGCTTGGTTGATGGGCATAGAGTGGGCTTTGAGCTCCTCTTCCATCTCTGCTTCAAGCGCATCTTTTTTCCCTTTGACCGCAGCATAGACGGACCATACGACCAGAGCAAAAAATCCCCCTACCAGAAAGATCCCATCCATCAGGCCGAGGGAACCGTCGAGGAGAAGAAAGCCCGAAACGAGGATCAGGGCGAGCAAAAGGGGAAGCTCTTTTTTGACGATTTTAGAGTGGACGGCGATCGGGGTGACGATGGCGGTGATCCCGAGGATCAGAGCGATGTTGACGATGTTGGAGCCATAGGCATTCCCCAGAGCGAGCGAGGGGTTGTCTTCCATAGCCGCGATGGCAGAGACGACCATTTCCGGGGCGGAGGTGCCGAACCCGACGATGAGCATCCCGATGAGCAGGGCGGACATTCCGAAATGTTTGGCGGTGGCCGAAGCCCCCTCGACGAAGCGGTCGGCGCTCCAGACGAGGAGGGCGAAGCCGGCGATGATGGCCAATGAAGGTAAAAGCATGGGACTCCCGAATTTTTTCGGAATTTTACCCTAACATCACCCGAATTTACCGGTGATGTACTCCTGTGTCAGTTTTTCTTTCGGGGTGACGAAGAGCTCTTCGGTATGTCCCAGTTCGATCAGTTCTCCCAGATACATGAACCCGGTGTAGTCGCTGACCCGCGCCGCCTGCTGCATGTTGTGGGTGACAATGATGATGCTGACCCGCTCTTTGAGCTCGATAACGAGTTTTTCGATCCCCTGCGTCGAGATGGGGTCGAGTGCCGAGGTGGGTTCATCGAAGAGGAGCACTTCGGGCTCCACCGCGATCGCCCGGGCGATGCACAACCGCTGCTGCTGCCCTCCGGAGAGGCCGTTGGCGTCGTGTTTAAGACGGTCTTGGACCTCTTTCCACAGCGCGGCGTCCTGGAGCGCCTTTTCGACCCGGTCGGAGAGTTCGGTTTTGTTTTTGATCCCCTGCAGCCGCATTCCGTAGGCGACGTTGTCGAAGATCGACATCGGGAACGCCGTCGGCTTCTGGAAGATCATCCCGATCTTGGTCCGCAGGTGGATCAGGTCCTCTTTGGGGGCGAGAATGTTGCGCCCTTCGAATTCGATCTCCCCGTTGTAGGTGTTGCCGGGGTAGAGGTCGTGCATCCGGTTGAACGAGCGCAGCAGCGTCGTCTTGCCGCATCCGGAGGGGCCGATGAGGGCCGTCACGGCGTGTTTGGCGATCGGCATTGTCACTTTTTTCAGGCTCGGAGCCGGTGCGCCTTTGTAGGTGAATTCGAAATTGCGCACCTGCAGGGCGCATTCGTCTTTGATATCGATAATACTTGCCATACGTTATTTCCTTTTGCCGGCGAATAGAATGAGACGTCCCACAATATTGAGACCCAGAATAAACATTGAGAGGATGAATGCCGCAGCCCATCCAAGCTGCTGCCAATCCTCATAGGGACTGATCGCATAGTTGAACATCGTCACGGTGAGCGAAGGCATCGCCTCGTTCAGATCGGTCGTGAAAAAGTTGTCGTTGAACGACGTAAACAGCAGCGGCGCTGTTTCGCCGCCGACGCGGGCGATTCCCAGCAGTACCCCCGTCAGGATCCCCGCTTTGGCGCCGCGATAGACGACGTCCATGATCACTTTGTACTTTGGGGCACCGAGAGCGAATGCCGCTTCGCGCAGCGTTCCGGGGACGAGCTGGAGCATGTCGTCGGTGGTGCGCAGGATGATCGGAATCATAATGATACCCAAAGCGATCGCTCCCGCCCAGGCGCTGAAGTGCCCCATCGGCATGACGACGACGGCGTAGACGAAGGCCCCGATGACGATCGAGGGGGCCGACATCATGATGTCGCTGATGTCTCGGATCGTGTGGGCCAGTTTCGAATTTTTGCCGTATTCGCTGAGGTAGGTTCCCGCCATGATCCCCAGAGGAACCCCGATGAGGGTGGCAAGGGCGACAAGGATCAACTGCCCCACAAGGGCGTGTTTCAGGCCGCTGTCCTCGTAACCCGGAGGAGACCCCTCATAGATGAAAATGTTCCAGTTGAGCGCATCGATCCCTTTCATGACGAGAACGGCAAGAATCCAGAACAAAAAGGCAAGGGCGATGACGGTGCTGATGGTCGCAAACGTCAGCGCGATCCGGTTCATGATGATCCGTTTTTGCGTTGCGGTCATTGTCCTTTCCTCACTTTACGCAGAAAATAAAATTTGGCGATGGCGATCACGGTGAAGCTCATGATCAGAAGCGTCAGCGCGAGGCCGAAGAGGCTCGAGAAGTAGAGCGAACTGTCGGCTTCGGTGAATTCGTTGGCCAGGGTCACCGGGATGGAAGTTGTCGGCGAGAGGATCGAACTTGGGGTGTGGTGGACGTTCCCCATGACGAACGTCACCGCCATCGTTTCTCCGATCGCCCGCCCCAGAGCGAGGATCAGCGAGCCGATGATCCCTGCTTTTGCATAGGGGATGATGATGTCTTTGATGACGTCCCACTGCGTTCCCCCCAGCGCGTAAGCCGATTCCTTGAGGATATCGGGGGTTGTGTTCATCGCATCGCGGGTAACGGCCGCCATGAAGGGGAGAATCATGATCGAGAGGACGATCGCGGCCGAGAGGAGCCCGATTCCCATACCTCCGAAAAGATCGCGGATAATGGGGACGAAGTAAAAGAGTCCCCACATCCCGTAGATGACCGAGGGGATGGCGGCGAGAAGCTCGACGCTTACCCCGAAAAATCCCTTGATCTTGTCATGGGCGATTTCGCTGAGGAAAATGGCGACCCCGATCGCGACGGGGATGGCCAGCAGCATCGCCAGAAACGTCGAAACGACCGAACCGAAAATCGCCGCATACGCGCCGAATTTGTCAAGGTTGGGGGCCCATTCGTCTTTCGTGATAAAATCGAACCCGAACGCGTTGATCGCTTCGGTGGAGTGGTCGAAGAGGACCACGAATATCCATGCAACGATAAAAAGGATCAGCAAAGCGCTGAAACGGGTGATGTTGTGAAAGATGGTATCGATCATACATTGCCTTGCATAGGGGGTACCCCTGAAAAATGGAGGCAATTGTATTACACGATGATTA
>JAFGUJ010000162.1 GCA_016938595.1 Campylobacterales bacterium
CCGAACGGAATCAGCGACGCGACAAAAGCGTACGCAAAGAAACCCCATCCCCATCGGTGCTTGAGTGATGCGTCGACCAATGCCGCTACGAATCCGACAAAGAGGAGGCCGTGCGCCATTCCGACGATTTTGACGGCCATCGGAATCCCGGCCATGTATTTGAGCGGCATCGCGACGAAAAGGAGGATCAGGTACGACCACCCTTCGATGTTGCCGACAATGCGGAGAGAAGCAATTTTATTGTTCATGTTTGTCCTTTCGTTTCCGTTATTTTAGGATGCAGGTTTTGGGAGAACTGATCTGTGCCAGTCCGACGATCCCCTGCTCCAGCACCTGGACGTTTGTGAATCCGAGCATTTTCAGGTTCAGCGCCGCAGGGATCGCACGGGTTCCCGAATGGCAGAGGACGACGAGGCGTTTGTCGGTCGGGATACGGTCGAGGTTTTTCGCCTCAAACAGTTCTTCGAGCGGCATTTCGAGAGTATGAACGTAGCCCGATTTGACAAACGCCTGCTCCTGCGGGGTCCGGACATCGATCAAAACGATGGAGGGATCTTGTTTCACCGCTTCGGCAAACGCTTCGGGTTTGAGCAGCAGCGCGCTTTGAGTAAGCGGTTCGAACGTCATTTTTTCGTAAAACGCGTCGAGTTTTTTCGCCAGTTCAGTGTCATAGGCGCTGACAGGTGTTATGGAGAGTGCGATGGCACCGACAAAGGCGAAGATTTTATTAACAGTCATATCAGATCCTTTTTTTTGACTGAAGAGTACCCTTTTTTGACTGATCCGACAATCTTTATACATAATTAAACAGTATTATTAAGATAAGTTTGTCGAATCAAATTCCCCGCTCCTGCATTCCGTTCCACTTAAATCCGGGAGTTAACTCTCTACGGTTAATCGTTTGGAAACCAAATTGGGCTATAAATTCCCCTACACTCACAAAGGAACCGTATGTTTAAAACACTGATTGCAGGATTGTTGATCTCCACCGCCGCGTTCGGCGAATGCACCTATCAAGCCGATAACGCAAAAGTGACCTGGACCGCATTTAAAACGTACGCCAAAGCCGGGGTCGGGGGATCGTTCGATCGTACCCATTTCACCTACAAATCGGCCCCATCCGTTGATGCACTGCTGGCCGGAAGCCGGATCTCCATCACTTCCTACAGCGTCAATACGGCGAATGCGGGGCGCGACGCGACGCTGGTCGAATCGTTTTTCAAAATCCAGGGTTCCGAGCGGATCGACGCAGCCGTTGTCACTGCCAAAGACGGCAAAGCGCTCGTCGAGATCACGATGAACAGCGTCCGTAAAGCGATCCCGATGAACTACGCGATGCACGGAGACAAAATCGTCGGGAAAGGGGTGATCGATCTGGCCGATTTCGCGATGATCCCATCGCTCAGCGCGATCAACAAGGCCTGTTTCGATCTGCACGAAGGGAAAACCTGGCAGGATGTCGAGATCAGCTTTGAAATGGCAGTCAAAAGCACCTGTAAATAAGAGAAGATACTCCCCCTTCGGGGAACGTGAGAATCAGACGAGGGCGATCGCGTCGATCTCGACGAGAGCGTTTTTGGGAAGAGTTTTAACCGCAACGGTCGAACGGGCGGGCTTGTGGCTTCCGAACGCCTCTGCATAAAGTTCGTTCACCGCGACGAAATCGTCCATACTGTCGAGAAAAATCGTTGTTTTGACTACCTTGTCCAGCGAGCTTCCGGCCGCTTCCAAAACCGCCTTGAGGTTCGCGAGGACCTGTACGCACTGCGCTTTTACATCCCCATCCACCATTTCACCCGAAGGTTTAAGAGCGATCTGACCGGAGGTGAAAACCATCCCGTTGGCAACCATCGCCTGAGAATAGGGCCCGATGGCCATAGGTGCGTTGGGAGTTTGTACAATTTGCATTATTTTCCTTTTTATTTATTTTAGAACGTCCGAGGAATGCAATCCCGCGGACTGCGCTCGCCGCTGTGGCACTGAAGCTTGCCTCTTCGAGGCAGATTTTATTTTTTGTACCGCTTGAGTGCATCGTCGAGGATCGACTGGTAATCCTCCGTCGACCAGTATCCCGGCATCGAATAAAGCACTTTGCCGTTAGGATCGAGGAAATAGCTCATCGGGACCATTTTCGCACTCAGATTCTTCGGGTAAACGCTTTTGTCCCGCGTCACATGGACAGCCGAAAACTTGGTATTGATCATAGAAATGATTTTATCGTCTTCGAGTGTTGTCGCTTCGAGCTTACGACACCAGCGGCACTGTTCGGTCGTGATGATCACAAGCATCGGCTTAGACTCTTTTTTCGCTTTGACCTGCGCTTCGGCGAAATTGGCACTCCAGTTAATATCGGCTCCCATGAGCCACAACGGCATTATGAGCCACAGCACCATCTTTTTCATGTTAACCCTTTAGGTAGTGTATAAACGTAATTATAATGCAAATCGCTCGATTAATCGTCCAAAGACGCGATGCAGCTGCTCGACTTCATGAATCGAAGTCCGCTCATTGGGGGCATGGATCGTGTCATTCATGACACCGAATTCGATCACATCGATCCCGTATGCCGCGACGAACCTGGCATCCGATGTCCCTCCGGCAGTGGAGTGTCTGGGTACAATACCGCACACCTCAGCGATCGATTCGGATAAAGCCCTCACAATCGGCGTTTTTGCATCGGTGACAAACGGCATGGCCGATTGGTCAAGCCGAAGGGTATATGCAAGTCCTTCGAAATTTCTGGCCATAAATCCTTCGATTGCCGACGTGTCGGTTCGGGTCGAATTGCGGACATTGAACATCATCTTCAGTTTTCCGGGCGATACATTTGTCGTCTCAATCCCTGCACGGATATCGGTAATGACGATCTGGCTGGGGGCAAAATATTCATCTCCCTCATCCAAAAATGCTCCGGCGATTTTCGGTAACACCGAAGCAATCTGGTGTACCGGATTGACCGCTTTTTCGGGATATGCGGCATGCCCCTGTTTTCCGATGACCTCGATCACTCCGTTGATCGAACCGCGGCGCCCCACTTTGATGGCATCCCCGAACATCGTTTCACAGGTGGGTTCGGCAACCACTACCGCGTCGGGAAGCATATTACGCTCTTTGAGGTACTTAAGCACTTCAAGGGTACCGTGCTTGGCCGGTCCCTCTTCGTCTGAGGTGAGGAGGATTGAAAGGGTCCCTTTGAATTCCTGCGCATCTTTGAGCGCGTGGACGAATGCCGCCACCCCGCTTTTCATATCCTGTGCCCCGCGGGCATAGATGTATCCCTCTTTTTCGGTGGCGACAAACGGGTCACTCTCCCATCCCTCCCCCGGAGGGACGACATCGACATGCCCCGCGAAACACAAATGGGGACCCTCGCCGAAGCGGCGGTAGGCAAACAGGTTTTTCACCTCCTCATGATCGACACGGACAAATGTAAATTCGTCCAGATACCCCTCCAGAAAATCAAATATCCCCCCCTCTTCAGGGGTGATGCTGTGCGATTCGAGCAGTTTTTTAAAAAGTTTGATGACGTCCAATCTAATTCCTCTATAACTGCGTCTCGTACTCCAGACGCAAACCTTGGGGCGTCATTATAAGCCCTCTTGGTTTGATTTTGCCTTCAGCAATCTGCATACGGTGTTTTTCACACAACGGAATCAGGTTGTGGTATTCCCGGGCCTTTGGCCTCTGAATGTCGTTACGGATCAGCGTACCGCAGATGACACATTCGCACGCGCTCACTTCGCGGTACCGTTTGAGGTACTCTTTCTGATGCCCCAGTTCCAGTACATCGTATTCTTTTGCCAGTTGTTCGCGAAGCCGTTTGGCATTCTCCAGAAAACGGGCGTTCATGTGGAGCGATTCGGCGAATTCCAGCCCGTATACGCTGCTCCCCCGCCCCGGCTTCAGGATTCTGTCGTAAAGCAGACGATCGCTTTTTTCATCGTAACGGACACTCAGATGGAGACTCACCACCTCCCGAAGGGCGCTCAGCTCATGGATCATCGAGAGCTGATGCAGGTGGGTCGTCATCAGAAACAGCACCCCTTTCCGGGCCAGTTCGATGATCGTCGAAGCGACGATGGCGACGGCGGAGAGAGTCTCCGTCCCGTGGCTGATCTCATCGCCCAGTACCAAAGAGCGGGGAGTCGCGCGGCTGAAAATGGTGTTGAGCTCCAGCATCTCCACCCCGAACGTCGACAGCGACTTGGCGACGTTGTCGCGGGAGAGGATGCGGGTATAGACCCCGTCGAACAGCGAAAACTTCATCGCTCTGGCCGGGACGAAAAACCCCGCCTGGGCAAGCACCACCGCAATACCGATGCTCTTCATCAGAGAGGACTTTCCGCTGGAATTGATCCCATAGAGCAATACGCCGCTGACCGAGGCGCCATCATGAACACGCGAATCGAGCATCACGGTGGAAGGATAGGGAAGATCGAGGTAGTCGCGCTCCCCCATCACGACGTCGTTGGGGACATACGCTATCCCCTGCGCCTCGATGAGCAGATGGCGCACCCCCATCAGCTGCAAAAAGTTCTCATCCGACGTCGCCACAATCGCCGGGCGGGTCAAAGCGTATTTTTCGGCCGTGAGAGCTGTCGATGCGGCAACATCAATCTGGGCAATCCAGTCGATAACGTCACGGATAAACCCCGTCTGCTCTTCCATCCAATGGCGCTGAGGGTAGCGGTATCCCACTTCCCTCACCCATTCTTCCACCCTTGCTTCGGGTACAGAGGCCAAAGCGACCTTATGGATCCGCAAATATTCCTGAATCTCGGCAATGAACCCGAACGAGCGGCGCAGGTCTTCCACTCTCTGTGCGGATGCATGGCCGTTTTGAAGCCGCCACCACAGCAGTTCCACATCCCCTATCTCGCGCAATCGTTCCGAAAGCCACTGCGCATGGGGACTCACCGTCTGAGCCAGATCGTAACGCCGGTTCAATTCAGACCCCTTTTTGATCGGCAGAAACAGCCGAAAGCGCCCCAGCCGTTTTCCCATCGGTGTCGACATCGTCAACAAAAGGCGGCCGATGCTGGGCTGTGCGGGGTCCATCACACTCATCTCCAGCTGCTCGAGGGCGTTGTTCCCCAGCTCCATAAGCTCGGAGGTTTCCAAAACATTCGGAAGGCTCAGTCCGCCGTGGCCGCCACCCCGGATCTTCTGCGACAGCAGCGCCAGCGCCTGAGCGGACAAAGGCCTGTTCTCCAGATTCAGATGCTCTATCGGGCTGAGGAGCGAACGAAGAGAAAAGAGCTCCGCAAAAAGGGCGTTTTGCTCATGCGAATCAAACCTCTCTTCCCGATATTCGTATTCGAACATTGTAAAATTGCGAGCAACCTCATCGAAACATCGCCGCGAAGAGGCACCAATCACCAGCCTCCGGCTTCCGATGACAAACAGCAGATGCAGCGCACGATCGATGGCACCGTAAGGGTGTGAAGGCTCCGCCGCAATCTCGCACACCCACCCTTTGAAGCCGTACGCTTCCATCATCGCCACACCGATAGAGAGGCCATCGCTACTCTCGTCAAAATACAGGGCTGCCAGAGGTTCTGTCATCATTGGTTTCACCGTTATTGTTAAACTGCGTATCAGGAAATTATACTCTTTCACTGCTGCAATGGCAGGGGCTTTAACTTTAATTTTAGTAAAACTCGGGTTATAATCGCATCTCTTGTATTTTTATCTAAGATTTTAGGATAGATTTTATGAAACGACCTGCCGCTGTAAATGAAGAAGTTTTATTTGACGGACGGAGCCTGATTTCCGAAACCGATACCAAAGGTATCATCACCTACGTCAACCGAAAATTTACCGAGATGACCGGCT
The DNA here is from genome assembly GCA_016938595.1 of Campylobacterales bacterium. Lineage (GTDB taxonomy): Bacteria > Campylobacterota > Campylobacteria > Campylobacterales > Sulfurimonadaceae > Sulfuricurvum. The sequence goes on from JAFGUJ010000162.1 coordinate 5,836, forward strand.
ATACAGCCGTCGAAGCGGTAGGACAGCCTCACAGTCTCCTGCGTCATCCCGACATGCCCAAAGCCGCGTTCGAGGGGATGTGGAAACTGATCCAAAGTGGAAAAATATGGGAAGGGTACGTCAAAAATCTGCGCAAAGACGGTAAATTTTACTGGGTCGTTGTCCACATTGTCCCGAAACTGGATGAAGAGGGAAATGTCATCGGATACATCGCTTCACGTAAAATGCCCGACCGCAACCGTCTCAAAGTCATTGAGGAACAATACCGGGAGATGATCGCGCAAGAGGGCTAGACTTTCGTATCAAGCCACTCTTTGCGGCGGAAAACCCGCCAGAACCACCACCCTTTGATAAACGTCTCAACCGTCATCGCGACATAGATCCACACAATCCCTCCCCCCATCTGCATGACCAGGTAGGAGGGGATGATGCGAAACAGCCACAAAGAGACAATCGAAATCCGCATGCTCACCCTCGTAGCCCCCGCCCCTCTCAGTGCACCGCTGAAAACAAACGTCAGCGCCAAAGGTATCTGGGATATCCCCACCAGCCTAAGATACACAGAAGCCTGCTCGATCGTCGAGGGATCGTCGGTAAACCATCCGGCCAGATACTCGGGGATGAGAAAAAGCACCACCCCGACACTCCCCATAAAGATCATCGCGATTTTGGCGCTCAGCATGGCCGACTGGTACGCCAGGTCGCATTGGCGTGCCCCGATGTATTGCCCCGCCAGTACCATCGCCGCAACCGAGAACCCGAATCCGGGCATGAATGCCAGCGCTTCGATCCGCAGCCCGATCTGATATCCGGCCAAAGCGTGCGTGCCGTACGAAGCGATCATCATGACAAAAAGCAGAAACGATGCCACCCCGACGATCCTTTCCACGGCGGCGGGAGAACCGATCCGGAACATCTTTTTGAGATCCCCGAGAGCGAAGATCGGGTAAACACACAATGCCCCTCCCTTCCGGATCAAAAGCCACCCGTACGCCGCGACGTTGAATCCGTAGGCGGCCACGGTCGCGTATGCCGCCCCCTCAACCCCCATCGCTTCAAACCCGCCGTGGCCGAAAATCAGAAGATAGTTCAGTCCGGCATTGATGAACGCCGAAACGATTTTGATGACAAGGGAGCTGCGGGTATCCCCGGCGGCCGAAAGGGCACTGAAAGCGAGAGTGTCGAGAAAGACAAGCCCCATCCCCGCCGCCAGAATCTGGAAATACTCACTCCCCAGTACGACGACATCAGGGCCTGATCCCATCCAGCGGAAAAAATCAGCGGCAAAATGCCATCCCAATCCCCCGACGACCGCCGAACTCCCCAACGCCACCAGCATACCGACAAAAACCACGGCAGCTGCCCTGTGTCTTCTGCCGCTGCCGATATAGCGGGAAATCAGCGCACTTGAACCCACGGCAAAGACGGTCATAATAGCCTGTATGACCATCATGAACTGCATCGAGAGCCCCACGGCGGCCAGTGCGGCAACCCCCAAAGCCCCCACCATCAGCATGTCGATCAGGATCTGGATAATGTCGAGCAACTGTTTCAGGGCGGCCGGAATGGCCAACCGAAAAACATTCTGTTTCATCGCGATTGCCCTCAGCCCTGTACCTTCCTGGCAATCTCCTGCATCGCATCGAACAATGCCTCTTTCGTATCGAAGCGCAGTTCGACCCGGTTCACCGGCACTTCTCCGACGGGGTCAAAATCGCATACGAGCAGATACGCTTCGAGCGCAATGAGATCCGCTTTCATCTCCGCCCATTCCAGAGAAACCGACGCACTCTCGCCCCCCGCATGGATCAAAGCAGCGGGATAGAGCCGGGTTACCTTCGAGAGGTCTATCCGCTGATCGTTTACTTCATACCACAACTCTTTTTTCATCCGATCTCCTTCAGTGTGTATCGACGCCGTATCCAACGGTAATAGAGTGCCGCCAGGACAAAAACGCTCCCCAGAATCAGGGTAATGATTTCCAGCGAAACCCCCGACTGGGCCAGGTAGCCGATGAGGAGCGACGCGAATGCCCCGACACCCAGAAATATCATATCGTTGTAGGCGACAACCCGTCCGTAAAATTCGTTGCGGGTATGGTGCTGCAGCAGCGTGTAGGTATACGACCAGAGGGTTGTCGTGACAAACCCCACCACAACCGAAGCGGCTAACGACGCGTAGAAATTGTCCATCATCGCCGCCCACAAAGCGATCGCCGCCGCTTCGGCTACCAGCAGCCATCCCAGCCGTTCGTTGTTGACCCAGTGTCCGAGCACCATCGGCCCGACCACAAGCCCCAGAGCCCGCGCCGCATTGAGCAGCCCGATCCCGAGCGAAACGGCGACGACGTCGGCATAGTAGTTTTTCGCCGCCAGCGCCACCAGCGCATCAAAGGCGGTAAAACCGATCACGGCGTGCAGCGCCATCAGGTGAAGGACTATTTTGTTTTTGGCGATGTAGTCGAACGCATCCCCCATCATCCGAACAAAACGCTCTTTCGGAAGTGAGGAGAAATTCCCTTCCAGTTTCAATCCGGCGGCCAGGACCAGTACGATGGCGAACAACGCCGCATCGAGGATAAAGGCCGCCGTTATCCCGACCCAGTAGACGACCAAACCGCTCAAAGCCATCCCCAGCGTATAGGAGAGAGACCAGATGATGGAGTGGATCTCATTGGCTGCCTGCAGCGATTTCCCTTTCAAAATACGCGGAAGAAGCGACATCTCCACCGTAAAATGAAAACTCGCCGCTCCCATCCGGATGAACACCAGGGCATACAAAAACCAGAGCATCCCGACATTATCGATTGAAATCAGCGACAGGGTACAGACGATTTCAATGACCGTCAGGAGAATCATCAGTTTTTTCGGGTTGACCCGATCGACGATCACCCCGCTCAGAGGGGCCTGAAAAACCCCTGGCAGAAAATGCAGAGCAGCTACCAGCGCGATCGTCGCCGCATCGGCCCCCATCTGGATCAGCAGCGTATAGATGGCGACATTGCTGAACCAGGCTCCGAAATAAGCGATAAGCTGGATCAAAGAGAGGCGGCGGAGCAGCGGTTCGTTGCGTAAGAGATTCCAATAACGTTTCATGAATGCAAGGGTATCACATCTAGCTATAGAGGCGCCCTAAAGTTTTTACTTCTTTGGACGATTTAGAGAATATAGAATGTCCCAAAGCTGATTTCAAGGAGAATCTAATATGGAGATCATGCAAACCACTGCCAAAATGCAGCAGAGTCAGACCGTCACGCCCAGAAACAGTGGAGCGGAGATGACAAAAGCGGCACCAGTGCAAGAGAAACCCGTACAGGAGAAAGCTGAAGCGATCAACGTTCAGCCAAGACCTTCAAGAGCCGAATATGAAAAAGAGATGGAGCAGCTTGTGTTGGAACTCAACCGTTCGCTCAATCCGTTCAATACCTCTTTGCGCTTTGGTTTTGACAACTCCTCAGAAGACTTTTACGTTTCGGTCATCGACACCAAAACCAACGATATGGTACGCCGTTTTCCCGTCGAAGAGGCACAGTACCTTCTCCCCAAAATGAAGGAGATCAACGGCCTCCTTTTTGACCGGACCGTGTGAATATAAAGCGATCAGATTTCAGAACTAATTTATAAGGATTTTCGATGTACAACAACAACCTTGCCTACAATACCTACGTGCAAAACGACATCGGCGTTGAATCGCCCGTCAAACTGATCCAAATGATGTATGAGGGGATATTGCGCTTCAACATGCAGGCAAAACGCTCCATCCAAGAAGGGGACATCGAAAAACGGACCTACTGGATCAACCGCTCAAGCGCCGTCTTTTCCGAGTTGATCTCCGTCCTGGATTACTCACAGGGGGATGTTGCCCATTATCTTGCGGGACTCTACACGTATCAGCTCCAATTGCTGATGGAAGCCAGCCTCTCGAACGAGGAAGCCAAAATCGATGAAGTCAACCAGGTGGTCAGAGGACTGCTCGAAGCGTGGAAAGAGAGTACCGATGTGGCTCTCAAAGTTTAAAGCGGCTCTGGTACTCGAAGAGACAGACCGGATCGCTACTCTGGCCGAGGAGATGCCTCTCTTTGACTCTCCGCAAGAGATGGAAGAAGCGGCTTACCTTCTGAACCAGGCCAGAGAACTGATGGAACAGAACAAACTTCAAACAGCCCAGACGTTAAAACAGCTCAAAAACACCCTCGATTTTCTCAAATCGACCCAGGCGCACTCCGCTTCCTCACTAAATATCAAACTTTAACGCCATTCTCATTCTTTTTTTGATAAAATCGCGTCATTCACTCCATACATGCGCATGGAGTCTGGGGATCATTAAGTAAGGATGCAGATATGAAAAAAGAGGTCAAAAAAGTTGTTCTCGCCTACTCCGGCGGATTGGATACCAGTGTTATTCTAAAATGGCTCCAAGATGAGTACAAATGCGAAGTCGTCACGTTTACCGCCGATATCGGTCAGGGCGAGGAAGTGGAACCAGCCCGCGCCAAAGCGCTCAGTCTTGGGATCAAACCCGAAAATATCTTTATCGAAGACCTCCGCGAAGAGTTTGTCCGCGATTATGTTTTCCCGATGTTCCGGGCAAACGCTATTTATGAAGGGGAATACCTTCTGGGGACCTCCATCGCACGCCCGCTGATTGCCAAGCGCCAGGCCGAAATCGCCCGCATCACCGGTGCGGATGCCGTCAGTCACGGTGCTACCGGAAAAGGAAACGACCAGGTCCGTTTTGAAATGGGATACCTCGGACAAAACAGCGCTCTTACAATCATCGCTCCATGGCGCGAATGGGACCTCAACTCCCGCGAAAAACTCCTGGCCTATGCAGCCGAGCACGGTATCAAAATCGAAATGAGCGGTACAAAATCTCCTTATTCGATGGATGCAAACCTTCTGCACATCTCATATGAGGGGGGAATCCTCGAAGATCCTGCGGCAGAGCCCGAAGAGAGTATGTGGCGCTGGACCGTCTCTCCCCAGAATGCTCCGGACGAGCCTGAATACATCGAAATCGGCTATGAAAAAGGGGACCCCATCAGCCTGAACGGCAAAACCCTCTCTCCGGCCGTCATGCTTGAGCAGCTCAATATCATTGCAGGGCGCCACGGGATCGGACGCGCCGATATCGTCGAAAACCGTTTCGTCGGAATGAAAAGCCGCGGATGCTACGAAACGCCGGGCGGTACGGTCATGATCAGAGCTCACCGTGCGATTGAATCGATTACCCTTGACCGTGAAGCGGCTCACCTCAAAGACGAAATGATGCCACGCTATGCCAAGCTGATCTACAACGGTTTCTGGTTCTCTCCGGAGCGTGAAATGCTTCAGGCAGCGATCGACAAAACTCAGGAAAACGTCCGCGGAACCGTACGTCTGAAATTGTACAAAGGAAACGTCATGGTGGTCGGACGCAGCTCGGACATCTCCTTGTTCAACCCTGAATACTGCACCTTCGAAGAAGATGCCGTCTACGATCAGAAAGATGCCGCCGGGTTTATCAAACTCAACGCGCTGCGCTTTATCATCGCCGGCAAAGCCCGCAAAAACAAATAAGGAGACTGCAGATGAGCCAAACGATCACAAAAATCGATCCTGAATCGGTCGAATTCAAAGAAGAACTCGAAAAAACAGTCAAATTTACCGACAAGGTATGTGCCCAGTTCGGATTCGTCTACAATCCCGATCCTGAAATCAATCAGGGGATCCAGTTTGGTCTGACCCGCAACAAACTGATGCACGGCAAGCGCTACTGCCCCTGTTTCTTCATCACAGGGAACAAGGAAGAAGACCGCATCTGCCCGTGCAAACCGGCTCTCGAACATGAAATTCCCGAGGACGGCGTCTGCCACTGCCAGATTTTCTGTACCCCCGCATACGCCGCTTCCCAGCTGAAAAGCGAAGAGATCGAAGCGGTCGTACACCAGCACTCACGCGGTCTGACCACCGAAGAGTGCCAGATCCTGCTGAACAAAAGCGACATCGACAGCGACGAACTCACAGCCCTTCTCGAAGCCCGTGAGCTGGGGATGGTGAGTTTCAAGATTGTCGACGTCCGCGAATGGATGGAGTGGAAAATGGGGCGTATCGCCGGAGCGGACGTTCTCGTCCCGACCAGCAGCTTTTTCCAGACCCTGAACGAAGCCAACATCTCCAAAGACGAGCATGTCATCGTATACTGCCACGTCGGAAGCCGCAGTGCGCATTGTCAGCGGATCCTGACCGATATGGGATACACCAAAGTATCCAACCTTGCCCATGGCATCGTCTCCTATGGCGGCGAAATCGTCCGAGGCTAATCAAGGAGTATTATGAAAGTATTATTGACCAAAGACGTCAAAGGGGTCGGCAAAGCGGGCGAGATCAAAGAGGTCGCCGACGGCTACGGAAAAAACTTTTTGATCGGCAAAGGGCTCGCACTGGCGGCCACCAATGAGGTATTGAAAAAATACGAAGCCGACCAGCGAAAAAAAGCGGCTTCCGAAGCCGCTGAAATCGAGCGTCTTAACGCCATCAAAGCCAAACTCGCCGACCTCAAAGTAGTCATCACCAAAAAAGTCGGGGATACGGGGCACCTCTTCGGTGCGGTCACCAAAGACGAAATTGCGCAGGCACTGAAAGATCAGCACGACATCGACATCGATAAAAAAGAGCTTGATGCCAAACACGGAATCAAAACGACCGGTTCACACGATCTGGATCTCAAACTCGGTCACGGAATCCACGCGACGCTCCACGTCGACATCAAAGGGGAATAGATCATGTTCGACGCTACCACCATACTCGCCTACAAAGGAAACAACAAAGCCGTAATCGGCGGGGATGGCCAGGTGACGTTCGGGCATACGGTCCTCAAGAACAATGCGACCAAAATCCGCACCCTCCACAACGGCGACGTACTGGCCGGATTTGCCGGATCGACGGCTGACGCCTTTAACCTTTTTGATATGTTCGAAGAGCATCTGACCCATCGCAAAGGGGAACTTATCAAAGCGGTTATCGACTTTTCCAAAGCATGGCGCAAAGACAAAATCCTTCGCCGCCTGGAAGCGATGATGATCGTCCTGAATACCGAGCACATCTTCATCCTCACGGGCAACGGCGATGTCGTCGAACCTGAAGACGGTGAGCTTGCCGCCATCGGAAGCGGCGGCAGTTATGCCATCGCCGCCGCGCGGGCGCTGAAACGCCATTCCGGCCTGGACGAAGAGGCGTTGGTCAAAGAGAGCCTCTCCATCGCCGCCGACCTGTGCATTTACACCAACCACAACATCAAAACCCTTACCCTCGGATAGCCCCATGAACATGACCCCCCAAGAGATCGTCGATTATCTGGACCAGCATATCATCGGCCAAAAAAATGCCAAAAAAACCATCGCGCTGGCTCTTCGCACCCGCTACCGCCGCCTTCGCCTCGATCCCTCGCTCCAAGAAGAGATCACCCCAAAAAACATTCTGATGATCGGTTCGACCGGAGTGGGAAAAACAGAAATCTCCCGCCGGCTGGCCAAACTGATGCAGCTGCCGTTCATCAAAGTCGAAGCGAGCAAGTACACCGAGGTGGGTTTTGTCGGCCGGGACGTCGAATCGATGGTGCGCGATCTGGTCATGACCTCCCTCTCCATGGTCAAAGCCGAACACAACGACAACAACCGTGACGCGATCGAGCAGTATGTCCTCGACACGATCACCCGCAAACTTCTCCCCGAACCCTCAGCCTTCTCTTCCGATGCCAAAAAAGCCGAATACGAAGCCTCCAAAGAGCGGATGAAAGAACGGATTCTGAGCGGAGAAATGGATAAGCGTACCATCGAAATCGACCTTCCCAAAGCCGGGATTGAGTTCAACGACACCAACATCCCCCCCGAAATGGCCAAAGTCCAGGAATCTTTCTCCAAAATGTTCTCCGTGATGGGGAAAGAGGAGAGCAAAAAAGAGGTGAGCGTTCAGGAGGCCAAAGAGATTTTACGCCATGAAGCGGCCGAAAAACTTCTCAATCACGACCAGATCAAGCGCGAAGCGCTCAAGCGTGCCGAAGAAGGGGGGATCATCTTCCTCGACGAAATCGACAAAATTGCCGTGAGTTCGCGCAGTGACGGCCGGAACGATCCCAGCAAAGAAGGGGTACAGCGCGACCTCCTTCCCATCGTCGAGGGGAGCATCGTATCGACCAAATTCGGCTCCGTCAAAACCGACCACATCCTCTTTATCGCCGCCGGGGCCTTTCACCTCACCAAGCCCAGCGACCTGATCCCGGAGCTTCAGGGGCGTTTTCCCCTGCGCGTCGAACTCGAACCTCTGAACGAAGAGGCCCTTTACAAAATTTTAACCAAACCGAAAAATTCCCTGCTGGAACAGTACAAAGCGCTGTTGGCCACGGAAGACGTCCGTCTCGAATTC
>JAFGUJ010000163.1 GCA_016938595.1 Campylobacterales bacterium
ACATCGCCCTCACCTCAAACGAGGCCAAAAAAGCATTCTGCCTGGCAAAAGGGATCGGGTTGTGGGACGTCATCGCATCCTGCGAACGGCGCAATTCGAGCGATACGAATCTGCGCAACTGTATCCCCAACGATTTCGAAAAACTGCTGAGAAAATACCCGAATATCCGCGCAATCGGCTGCACGGGGAAAAAAAGCTTTGAACTGTTTATGAAGTACTGCAAGAATCTGGAAGTGGACGTGGTGCAGCTCCCCTCCACCTCTCCCGCCCATGCGGCGATGAAGCAGGAAGAGAAGCAGGAAATCTATCGCGTGTTTCTCGAAAAATACGGTATTGTTTAGTTTTTAACTGTTCAATACCTGCTCGAAAATATTTTTCGCTGTCTTCCAGCGATCCCCTTTCGCATTCATCATCACGATCAGGCAATCTTTCCCGTCTTTTTTCGCACGGGCTATGAGACAGGGGCCCGCTTTGGCCGTATAGCCCGTCTTGATCCCGACGGCGTACTGGTAGCGGTTGAGAAGGCGATTATGGGTGTAGGCGTAGAATTCCCGGTTTTTGTTGAGTGCACGATAGCGGTGTTCATTCATCTTGCTGATCTCATTGAATTTACGGTTTTTGATCGCGTATTCGGCCATTTTCAGGAGGTCTTTGGGGGTGGAATAGTGCCCTTTGGTATCGTACCCGCACGGGTTGCTGAACCGGGTATGGTTCATCCCGATTTTTTTGGCCTTGGCATTCATCATCTCGACGAATTTCTCTTCGCTTCCACCGACGGCAATGGCGATCGCTTTGGCCGCATCATTGTCCGATTTTATCATTGCCGCCTTGATCAAATCTTCCATGCGGATAACGTCGCCCCGGCGGTATCCGGCGATTGTGGGTTCGACCTTAATCATCTCGCGTGTGATCGTAACCGGCTCGGAGAGGTTCCCCCGTTCGATCGCAAGCATCGCCGTCATCACCTTGGTGAGGCTGGCGGGCTGGACCTCCTTGAACGGCTCTTTCGCATAGAGGGTCTGCTTGGCCGAGAGGTCCTTGACGATCAGGGCTTCGACGTCGAGTTTGTTGAGTTCGGCTTTGTTGATCTCGGCAAATGCGCTGAGGGAGAGGGTGATCAAAAGTGCGCTAAAACGTTTTAACATAATCATATCCTTTAAATTTTCTAAGAATTATGACGCACAAAAGCAAACACCATGCCAGCTGTGCTAAAATTCGCGAAAAAAAAGGGAGTTAATGCGACGGTTTCGACGTTTTTTTGCCGTACTCTTTGTCGCATCGACTCTCCTGGGGGCGCTGCACGAGGTGCTTCACGACCACCGTCAGGACATGGAGGGGCACTACGAACACTCCTGCCCCCTCTATCTTCTGACCCAGACTCCCGCCGTCCCCACCGAACCGTTTACCCTCACCGGGGTGGAGAGGGTAAATGAGACGTTTGCCACGGCAGATGCCTCTTTCCCATTGCCCCGCTTCATCGCTTTGCGTACCCGTTCCCCTCCTTTCGCCTGATCCTCTTTTTTGACCGAAACCTTTTTTAAACATTATCAATTATCAGGATTACCCGTATGAAAAAACTGTTACTCTCTTCCATGGCGGCTGCCGCACTGTGTGCCAACGACTCCGAACTGCAATCTCTCAAAGCCCAGATGGCACAGATGCAGCAGATGATGCAGGAAATGCAGACCAAGATCGATACACTCGAAAACACCAAGCCTGCCCAGAGCCAAGCGGTATCGGACGAGGAGAGACGGACCGTTTCCTCTCTCGCGGAATCTGCGCAGAAAGCGGCCTCGAATCTCGACCTCTCCCTCATCCTCGATGCCTCTTATGTTGTGCGCTCGAAAAAAGACGAGCAGCTGGCCCACCTCGAACTCCCCGGCGTCGCCCACGGGCTCATCGGCTCCCACAGCCACGACGGGCATGACCACGCGACCTACAACGCTTCCAACGGGTTCAACCTCAACTATGCCGAAATGGCGATCCACAGCACCGTTGATCCCTACCTCGACGCCGACGCCGTATTTCACTTCTCCGAGGGGGGAGTGGAGATCGAAGAGGCCTATTTCACGAGCCGCAACCTCCCCTTCAACCTCCGGGCCCGGGGCGGGAAATTCCTCAGCGAGTTCGGCCGCCTGAACAACCAGCACCACCACGCGTGGAGTTTTTCGGACATGCCGCTCGTCTACGAGGCGTTTCTGGGCAACCACGGGGTCAACGAGATCGGCGCGCAGCTGCAGTGGGTCGCCCCGACAAGCACCTACCTGATGTTCGGTATCGAGGCGCTCCAGGGGAAAAACGAGGCGATGTTCGGCCAGGCCGCTGTTTCCAATCCGTATGATGAAGAAGAGATTTTGGCCGGTTCGGCCCACCAGCCCTCGCTTCTCGTCGGATACGTCAAAACCTCCGCCGACATCGGAAACACGACGATCCTCGCCGGGGCCAGCATTGCAAGCGGTAAAAGCCGCCTGAACCATTTTGACGACGAAGAGCCCCACGCGTTTGCCGGCGAAAGCGACCTTTACGGACTCGATCTGACTCTCAAGCACTATTTCGACAGCTACAGCTCGCTGACGTGGCAGAGCGAATGGCTTTACCGCGACATGGAGGGGACGCAGTTTACAGACCAGGATGGCGATCTGACAACGGACGACATGCTCTCCCCCTCCATCCGTAAACAGCAGGCCGG
>JAFGUJ010000022.1 GCA_016938595.1 Campylobacterales bacterium
CGACATTTCGTCCGATGCAGCGACAAAATGCCACTTTAGAGACAAATTTGTAGGAATAGGTTTTGCAGGGTCAGGCGGACGGGAAAAAATACATCAGATGCAGGTGGCTCCCTACGAATCCGTGACGTTCATAAAACGCTATAGCAGCGCTGTTTCGAATATCTGATCCTAGAGAAAAACGTTTCCATCCCCGGTTGATACCCTCTGTGATCGCATGGTGGAGTAAAGTCGAGCCAATTTTTCGGCTGCGGTAGCGGTGGGTGACCACCATATCCTCGAGCACTCCGGCGTAATTTCCCGTCGCGGTCGAAATGAACCGCTGCACGCTCACCATCCCCACAACCTTCTCCTCGATTTCGGCAACCGATACAATGGCGTTCGGGTCGTTGATAAGCATCGCCAGTGCGGCGGATTGTTTTTCCCTGTCCGGCGTAAAATCGTCTTCGATCGAAAAAAGCTCGGCCATTAATCCGGCCATCGCAGGAATATCGCTCCGGCATGCAGAACGGATCGTCATCGCCCCGTCTTCATCCGTTCCAGAATTTCGCCGAGCTTGTCGTGGCGCAGCTGAATGAGGCGCTCGATCTCGTCGTAATCGAATTTTCCGAAATAGCTCATATCAAAAAGTCTGAGAAGGGCTGCGCGGCAGCAGCTCTTGTCACACCCGGTGACGAGTTTTTTCGCTTTTTTGTACGGCAGAGAGGTCTGCTGGAAGATCTCGATCGCCTCGGCGACGCTTTTGCCGCCGCATTCGCAGATTTCGAGGGAGAGTATTTCTTCTTCGGTCGCCATGATGCACCCCTTAGAGGGAGTGTTCCGCCTTGTAATCGTTCGCCGTTTGAACCGCCGTATGAAGTTTTTCGGCCAATTCAGGCATTTTTATATAGTTTGTCCAGAGGGTATCCTCGACAATGTCATGAATTTCGGATGCAATTTCAACCGCCAGCCGCTTGAGTTTGGCCAATTCTTTTTTGTGATCCTGTTCTGTCATGTCCGACATGTTTCATCCTTTGTTGTGAATTTAGGCGACGCGTATCTCTATGCCGCGTGCCTGTTCTTTGCCCAGAGCGATCAGACGCTGGCCGATTTGGATCTGAACGCTGTTGCGGAACCAGCCGTAGCGTTTCACACACACCGTAGCATTGGGACATAATCCCATAGCCAAAAGGTGTTCTTTCAGATCATCATTCAACGCTATCGAAACGACTCTGCATTTTTCGTTCACACAGGTTTCAAGCAGATTCATCCATCCCTCCTTCTCAAAGTGAAAATGCGTAGATATTTTCAAACCGGACGCCGCACGGTTCACCCCACGCCATGTGGACAAACGCCCCTTTTTTCACAAAATGGTATTTTTCGAAGAGCGCGACCGCAGAGGGATTTCCCATCGGCACATCGGCGAGCACTTTTTTCAACCCCCGGAAATAGAGCACCCCCTGCATCATCTTCTCGGCCTCTTCCTCAAACCCTGATCTGCACTGCCACGGCCCAAGATAGACGCCGCGCGCGTTGATGACGCTGGAGTGCTGGAAGGAATTCGCCAGGGCGAATTTGAGCGAGCTGTTGCGCTCCATTTCATCGAGCATGAATCCCATCCGGTCTTCGCCGAACGTCTCGTAATCGATACGGCGGATCGTCGCGTCGAAATTGCCGCCGTCAAGTTCTTTGGCCTGCGCGTTGGTGAAGCTGAACGGGGGTACTTTTCCGACGTTGAGAAACCGCCCCACTTCCATCACACTCTGAAATCCGTATCCTTCAAAAAAACCTTTTAACTGCGGGTCGGCATGGAGGTAGAGGGAGGGATGTTCGTTTTGGAGAACCCCGAAAAGGGTGTCGAAGAGACGGCGCCCGATACCCTGTTTCTGATGGGAGGGCTTGACCATGAAATATTTGATCATCGCGCTCTTTTCGAATTCAATGGCCATAATCGCCCCGACGAGCACCCCCTCATCGTACGCGCCGTAGCACAGGTGCGGGGCGTGCATCATCATGAGTTTGACGTGATAGCCGTCCAGCAGCCATCCCGTCTCTTCGGCGATTTTGGTCAGTTCGGCCACGTCGGCGTATTTGAGCCACCCTATGAACATAGCGCTTCCTGATAGAGAGATTTGAGCTCAAACGTCTCCAGCACCCGCTTGCGCGAGGTGACGATCTCGCGGATTTTCGGGAGAAGATCGCGCAGTACCGCACTGTCTGCACTGATCCCCATACGTCCCAGATGATAGCGGATCGTCGCGCTCCCCGAGTGCTTTCCGATCGGAAATTCGCGTACGCTTCCCACCTCTTCGGCCTCGTACGGCTCGTAGGCA
>JAFGUJ010000023.1 GCA_016938595.1 Campylobacterales bacterium
AACGGCAAACAGATCGGCCGGATGATGGTCGGCGGAGCGACGGCGGAAGGATTTTTGCAAAAACTCAAAGACGTAAAGCAGGGTAAATAAGCGGTGTTCAAACGCTCTCTTCTGCTGTCCCTGTTACTCGCCGCTTCGGGTTCCGCCCAAAGCCTTGATCAGATATTCAAAGAGGGAAAAGCAAACGGCCAGCTTCGCGCCTTTTGGTACGACGGTGACCGTGAACTGAGGATCGACCGAACGGCTCTCACCATCGGGGGAATCCTCAGTTATCACACAGGCTCTTACGAGGGACTCAGCGGCGGCGTTTCGTTCTTTTCGAGCAACGGGGTTTTGCCCGTAACACGGATGCCCTACTCGGGGCAGACCCATAATCTCAACCTCGACGGAACTTCCATCAACACCCTCGGCGAAGCCTACCTCCAGTACAACGGATATGATACCCGAATCAGATACGGACGCCAGCGTCTTGATCTGCCGCTTTCCAACGATTACTACAACCGGATGCTCCCCAACAGTTTCGAAGCGCTCAGCCTCGAGAACCGATCTCTGGAACACACGACCATCAAAGCCGCCTACATCACCGGATGGAAGTACAAAGCTTCCGACACCTTCGTCTCACCGACCCATTCACTCGGGATCGACCGCGACATTACCGTGCTCGGAGCGCTTTATACCCCACAACCCTCACTGAAAATCGAGCTTTACGATACCTATGTGCGTGACGTGATGAATGCCCCTTATCTGCAAATAATCGACAATAACATTTGGGAATACTCCAATGGAATAAAATTCTCGGGAGCATTGCAGTATCTGAATGAGCGAAGCATCGGAGAGGAGGCCGCAGGCGAGATCGATACCTATCTACTGGGGCTGAGAGGGACTGTGACACAAGGCGTATGGAGTCTGAACGCTCTGTATACCCGCATCGGCGATCAGAGCCTGTTGGGCACGGGCGGACGGTATGAGAACATGGGATGGGGAGGATTCATCACCTACACCGATCTGCAAATCGACGGGGAGAGCGAAAATGCCGGGGCGCAGGCCTACGGCGGCATTGTGACGTATCGTCCGAACCCAGGATTCGAAATCTCCGTCAAATACATGCGGATTGATCAGAGCGATTCAGAGCAAAGCAATCCCGCATCCCTGACCCAAAATCCCCGTCCCGATTCAAACGAATACAACATCGATGCGACGTATCAGCCGCGCAAAGAGATACGGCTGCGCACCCGCCTCGCCCGCATCGATTACGACAGCGCCAGCACGTCGCTCTATAAAACCAAAGCCTACGACGAGACCAACGTCCGCATTATCGCCGATTATCTATTTTAGTTTCTCCCCTTCACACTTTGACTTCAAACCCGAAATCGTTGCCGTACCCCTGGGACGAATAGCTCTCCTGCTCCCGGGAGGCTTTTTCGCGCATCTCGAAAATCCGGATCGTTTTGGGGACGAGCCCGGCGTCGATTAAAACAGCCCGCAACTGCGGCAGATTCTCGCTCAGCCGCTCTTTCAGTTCGCTCGTTTCGGTGTGCGCCTGAATGTCAAGGCGGTTTTCGTCGTAGAGGGCCATCATCAGATTCAGTTCGCCGTATTCTTTGAGACGGAGGTTGATTTCGCAGTAGAATTTTTGCTCTTTCCCCTTTTTGAACGCCAGCGACCCCTCATCGAGCAGATCCCATGAAAAGGGAAAATAGATCGAATTGGAGGCGCCAAGGTGCGAGACGAGCTGGTGGTAATCGATGGTCGTGAGGAGTTTGTCGACCTGTTCGAGGAGTTCGGCGGCTTTGGGATGGGAGGTGTTTTGCAGCTCTTCGGAAAGGCCGAGCAGCTGCGATTTGAGGTCGTCTCCCAGCGTTTTTTGCAAGAGCGTATCGATGCTGAGGAAATCGGGATCGGCGAAGGTGCCCAGCTGCGGCAGGAGCGCCAGGGCCCGTGGAATCGGATCGCTTTTCTCCAGCACGCTTCCCAGCTGTCGGGAAAAGGACTGGAGATCATCGGGAAGGGGCGTTTCGGGCTTAAGCAGCTGTTCTATCCCATCGAGTAGAAGAGCGCTTGGCCCCGCGTTGCTGGAGAGGAGGGCGCCATAGAGCTGCGACAAAAGAGGTTTGGCCTCCTGCGAAGGGGCGCAGGTGAGGGCAAGGGCTTCGATCTTGGCGGCCAGCTGCGCCACCTCTTTGGAATACAGAACATCGACCGAGGTATTCAGCGAGCGGAGCGATTCGGCGATCTTCTGCACACCGCCGGCGAGGATTTTGGCGCTTGCCGGATCGAGTGAATCCGTCTGCAATGAGGGGTGTTGCAGCAGCGAGGCGAGGGAATTGCCCAGCTCCCTCGCCCCGGGGCGCGCGCTTTGGGAGAGGAGCGAATGGAGGGACTGCAGCGTCTCCTTGAAGGAGGGGAGGGTTTGCAGAGCCTGGGCTATTTTCGATTCCATGAAAACGCCGCTTTGGGCGAGCTGCGATTTGAGGGTTTCCCCGTTCAGGGAGGTGAAGTTTTTGAGAAAATTCTCCACTACTCCTGCTCTTCGGGCGAGGTCAGGGACGTTTTTGAGCTCCGCGGCGAGCGAACCCAGTTGGTCGGAAAAATTCCCCATGTTTTTGAAGGCGGGGGCGTTTTTGAGAATCTGCAAAAGGGCCTGATCCGATTTCGAGGCGGTGATTTTTTCTTGAAAGACCGAGGTTATCAGGGATTTGATGTCTTTTCCCTCCCGGATCTGAACGAGCTGTTCGGGGGTGGCGCTTTTGATCGCTTCGGCAAGCGCCTTGTTGGTATTGGGCAGGATGATCTTGAGCCGTGCATCGGTACTGAGATGTATCATGGAAACAATCATAACACACAATACCCATCGTGCAATCCCCCCTAACGGTTGTCATCCGATTTTTTTTCCGAAAGGTAGTTATAGATCCCTGTCCCGATGATCAGCAGCGTCACCCCGACAATCAGATAGAAGGCGTTGATGATCTTGCTGTAGTCATCCAGAACAATCTTGAAAACGGCCATCAGCGACTCGATCGAGAGGGCGATGATGATGGACGTGAGGAATTTGCTCAGGATCTTGCTTTGCAGATTGCTGCCGTAGTCGATTTTTTTGAACAGTACTTCGTTTTCGACAAGGGTTTTGGCCAGGTCATAAATCGCCAGCCCGATCGTGATCGAGATGATCGACGTGAAAATTTCATGCATGACTTCATGGTCTGTATGGGAAGAGAGGAGCATTTTCAGAAAAACGCCCGCACCGTAGAGGATCAGGAAAATCGCGACGATTCCCAGCAGTATCCCCCCGATCCCCATGACCGTTTTGTTGATCTTCTCAAAAGCGCTGTTGTGCTCGATCAGCCGGAGCTCTTCGAGAAGTTTGAGCATGTCGAAATCGGCGACGAGGTAATGGTCCTCTTCCTGTTTCACGGCGGTGAGGGTGGGGCGCCCCGTCAGGTGGTGGAGATAAGGGTTGCTGATATGGATCGGTTCATTCTCGAAACTGACCCATTTGAAATAAAACGATTTGTCCGCCCCTTCCCGGCTTTCATCGACGTAGCGGCGTCCGAAGCTCGGGGTCGCCTGGACAAAAGAGGGGGTGACGGCATAGACCACTTCGGCCGATTTTTCGCATTCGAAAAGACGGCGCAGATCTTTTTGTCCCGAAGAGAGGGGAGAGAAGTGTGCCAGAACCGTGCGCAGATAAAACTGGACACTGTTCTTGTGCTCGGTGTAGATGGTGATGATCCGTTTCATGGTACCTCCTTATCTGAACAGCGAAATGAGACCGGTTATAGATTTAGCACTCTTCGGATAAAACACGGTATTGGAAAAACAAATAGTTTCAAAAATTAATATTTCGTGGCGAACGAGGTGCGAAATAACATCCGTTTTAGATTAAACGGTATAGAATAAAGGCACTTGGCAAAAAGGGGATGGATGAGGATTGTTTTGTGGCTTGTATTGATGGTTGCTGCCGTTTTTTCCGGAGATAAGCTTGAAAAAGTTTCCGTGCAGATGTCGTGGAAATTTCAGTTCGAATACGCCGGGTTCATCGCCGCCAAAGAAAAAGGGTTTTACCGTGAAGCGGGGCTCGATGTCGAGCTGCGCGAGTATCAGCACGGCGTCGATACCGTTGCGGACGTACTGAACCAAAGAGCGACCTATGGTCTTTACAACACGAGCATCGTGGTTGAAAATGGGCATGTGAAGCCGATCGTCATGCTGGGGACCTATTTCCAGCGCTCTCCGCTCATCTTCGTCGCCAGAAAAGGGATCAGAAACCCGGCGGCAATGGTCGGAAAAACGATCATGGGGACGAAAGACGAGTTCAAATACAGCACGTTGGGCCTTTTGCTGAACCATTTTGGCGTAACCACCAAAAACGCGCGGTTCGTCGACCATACCTTCAATGTCGATGATTTTATGAGAGGGAAAGTCGACGTGATGAGCGTTTTCCGCTCCAACGAGCTTTATTATCTCGACAAGGCGGGGGTGGAGTACGAGATCATCGATCCGGCCGAATACGGATTCGTGATGAGTGCGGTGAACCTGTTCACCTCCCCCTCCGAAGCGTTAGGGCATACCGAGCGGACCCAGCGATTCATTGACGCGACAAACCGGGGATGGGATTATGCGCTGGAACACCCGGACGAGATCATTGATATACTGCTCCGAAAATACACCACCAGCAAGTCGAAAGAGGCGCTGGAATACGAAGCGGACGTGACGAAAAAACTCCTTCTTACCGATTTTTACAAGGTAGGCGAAGTCAACCCGGAACTGACGGTCCGGGCGTTCAAACAGCTTTCGCAGGCGGGAATGATCAAGCCCGACCAGAAGCTGGGACAGTTTATGTTCACGGAGATCGCAGCACCGTCGAACGGAGAACCGCTCCTGAGTACGGATGAGCGGGCGTACCTCCTCTACAAGAAAAAAATCACGATGTGCGTCGATCCCGAATGGTACCCTTTCGAGGCACTGCGGGATGGAAAACATATCGGCATCGCGGCGGATGTGATGCACCGTTTTGAAAAACAGCTGGGGGTACCGATCGAGCTGGTTCCGACCGGATCGTGGAATGAAACGCTTTTCTATGCACAGCAGCGCCGGTGCGATATCTTTTCGCTTGCTTCCTCGACGCCGGTGCGGCTGAAATATATGGATTTTACCCGCCCCTACGTGACGCTTCCGATCGTCATGGCGACGACGATGGACAAACCTTTTACCGAAGACATCACGACCCTTCTGGGCAAACGGCTGGGGACGGTAAAAGGGTATTCCATCACCGAGCAGCTCAAAGCGGACCATCCCGAGCTGGAGCTGGTCGAGGTCGATTCGATCACTGAAGGGCTCAAAATGGTCGAGGAGGGGGAACTTTACGGTTACATCGACAACCTGATGGTCGTTTCGTCCTATATCCAGAAAGAGCACACGGGGCAGCTAAAAGTCTCTTCGCGTCTCGAACAGAAGGTGGCACTGGGGGTGGGGACGCGCAACGACGAGCCGATCCTGCATGAAATCTTCGACAAACTGGTGAAAAATCTGGATGAACAGACGATGCAGACGATCTACAACCGGTGGGTAACGACGGTCGAGGAGGTGCCGTGGATCGATCGGGAGACGGTGTCGAAAGCATTGGTGCTCCTGACTCTGGTGTTAGTGGCGTTCGGCTGGCACTATTACAATCTCAAGCGGTACAACATGAAGCTGCTGGAACTCTCCGTCACCGACAAGCTGACAGGGCTGTTCAACCGCCAGAAAACCGATGAAAAGCTCGTGGAAGAGAAAAACAGACTGCAGCGTTACCCTGACTATCACTGCAGTGTCCTGCTGATCGACATCGATTTTTTCAAAACGGTCAATGATACCTACGGTCATCAGATGGGAGACACGGTTCTGAAAGGGCTAGCAGACCTTTTTAAAACCCATTCGCGGCAGACGGATGTCATCGGACGGTGGGGCGGTGAAGAGTTTATGGTCATTTTGCCCCATATGACGCTCGACCGGGCTCTTGTCGTCGCTGAAAATCTTCGCCGTCACGTTGAAGATTTTTATTTTGAAACAGACATTTCCGTGACGATCAGCATCGGTGTCGGGGAGATGGAACGCACTCTGAGCGTCCATGAAAATATCGCCCGCATCGACAGCGCCCTCTATCAGGCCAAAGCCCTCGGGCGGAACCGAATTGCCATCGCACAAGGGTGAAAAATCGAATTGACGTATTTGTGTAAAATTTATACGCCATCATTGAAACACTTTGATATAATCATTTGAAATAATATCTAACGGAGTGAGCATGGACGAGATCGGACGCTATCTGGAACATTGCCCCGCGATATTTTTCAAATGGCGAAATGAGCCCGGATGGCCTGTCGAGTATGTCCGGGGAGATGTTTTCTCGGTTCTGGGATATACGGCCGAAGAGCTGCTCAGAGGAGATGTCCGATACGATCAGCTGATCCATCCCGAGGATTTGCCGCGGGTGATCGATGAGGTCACCCGCGCGAGCAACACGTTGGAAAAACAATTCTGGCATACTCCCTATCGGGTTGTTACCCGTAACGAAGAGGTGCGGTGGGTCGAAGATTCGACGAAGATCGAGCGCGATGAAAACGGTGCGATCCTCTTTTACTATGGTTATCTGAGCGACATCACCTCTCTGGAGCGTTCCAAAGAGGAACTTCAAAAAACACTCGACGAACTGCGCAAAATTGTCAAAGAGTCCGAAGAGTATCGTCGGGTACTGGATACGAGCTACATCGTTTCAACCGCAGACCTTTCGGGGAAAATCACCAGCGTCAATGACTATTTTCTCAAACTTTCCGGATATACGCGCGAAGAGATAATCGGCAAGCCGCACAGCATACTGCGCCATCCCAGCGTCCCCCAAGAGGTCTATCGGGAAATGTGGGAGACGATCCAGTCCAAAAAAACCTGGCACGGAACGCTCCGCAACCGGACCAAGGACGGTTCGTCGTATTTTGTCCGGATGACCATTGTCCCGATTCTGGATGATGACGGAGAGATCAAGCAGTACATGGCGGTGCGCTATGACATGACGGGATACGTCAAACAGCAAGAACAGATCAAGCAGATGGCGTTTCGCTCTTTTTCGACGGGGCTTCCCAACCTTTACGCCCTTGTGCGGGATATCGAGAAAAACGATAAGCCCACATTGGCGATGGTCAATATCGACGGTTTCAAAATCCTGAACAACCTCTACGGGTACAAAGCGGGTGACAGGATCATCAAAGAGATGACGAAACGTTTGTCTTCGGAACTGGCCCGGGCGGGATACGGGATTTACCACATCCATGCAGATGAGTTTGCGATCCTCGCCGATACGCAGGAGGGGGAAAACTTTACACAGGCTTTGCGTGATTTTCAGCATGAACTGCATCTCTCCGGACTGACAATCGATGAGAAAACCATCCCGCTGCACATCAGCATCGCATGCTCGGAAGAACCCAGCGAACGGCTGCTGGTGAGCTGCAATATGGCGATGCACTATGCGAGAAGCCAGCATGAGCGGTTTGTCCATTATGATGAAACCATCGATTTTTCAAAAGATTATCATGAAAATCTTCGCTGGACAGCCATTTTGCACGAAGCGATTAATGAAGGGCTGATCCGTCCTTATTTTCAGCCGATTTACGACATCAACAACAACCGTATCCAGAAATTCGAAGCGTTGATCCGGATCGTCAAAGCCGATGAAGTGTTTACCCCCGCTCTTTTTTTGGATATCGCGAAAAAAGTGAAACTCTATCCCGAAATCTCGTTGATCATGCTCGAAAAGACATTTGAAACGATTCAGTCGTACCCTTATGCTTTTTCGATCAACCTGAGCGTGGAAGACATCATGTGCAGCCGCTATACGAAACGTTTGTTCGAGCTGCTCGCCCTGCCTCGGAAAGGGGGAGTGATTTTGGAGATCGTCGAATCGGAGGGGATCGAAAATTTTGATGCGATGAACCGCTTCGTCGAAAAGGCGAAAGCGTTGGGATGCCAAATCGCAATCGACGATTTCGGCACCGGGTATTCCAATTTCGAATACCTCCTAAAACTCAATGCCGACTATCTCAAAATTGACGGTTCACTGATCAAAAGCATCGATACCGACGGCGATGCGGAGGACATCGTCCGCACGATCGTCTCGTTCGCCAAAAAGAAAGACATTGCCGTCATTGCCGAATTTGTTGCGAATGCGGATGTCCTCGATACCGTCCGGAGGGTCGGGATCGATTTTGCACAGGGGTATTTTGTCGGCAAGCCTTCGTTGGATATCGTCACGGATCTTCCGAGGTTTCCCTCGACCCTTTCGGGTGTTCAGGCGATGAGGCAGCTGGTCTATGTCAGCCGTGTCGACGAAAACCTGCAGTTCCCGGATGTGAAGATGATTTTGGACCGTTCATGGCATAACAATCGCGAGCATGGCATTACGGGGGTGCTCATTTATGACGGAACCTATTTTATACAGTGTCTGGAAGGGGAGAGCGAGGCCATTGAACGCTGTTTTGAGCGGATCGTACGGGACCCACGCCATCATGATGTCCGGCTGATCTCTCAGCGCGCAATCGAAGAACGGCGTTTCAAAGACTGGAATATGTCGTATATAGGTTATTATGTCTATACATCGATTATGCCAAAATATACCCGTAACGACATCTTCGATCCCTATACGATGGAGATGGAGCAGTTGCTGGATCTTCTCGACGATGTTCACAGGGTGGCATAGCACCGATCAGCCCACACGAAAGGGAAAGCATGCGGATATTACTGACGGGAGCCAACGGCTACATCGGGCGACGGCTCAAATATGCCCTGATCGCCCAAGAGAACATTACGTTGCGTCTGATGGTGCGCCATCAGGGGAGTCTTTCGGATCTGGCGAAACAAAAATGCGAAATCATAGAGGCCGATGTGCTTCAGCCCGAAAGTCTGGATGAGGCGCTCAGAGACGTTGATGTCGCCTATTATCTGATTCACGGGCTGGCGCATGAAAATTTTCGCGAGCTTGACCGCCGGAGCGCCCGGAACTTTCTGGATGCGTGCATTCGCCAGAATGTCAAAACAATCATCTATCTCGGAGGGCTCGGAGACAAAAAAACGGGGAGCGAACATCTGCTCAGCCGTATTGAGACGGGGGAAATCCTCAGCTCGCGCCCGGAGAAAATCCGCTGTATCTGGTTCCGTGCCGGCGTCATCATCGGGTCGGGGAGTGCCAGTTTCGAGATCATACGCAACCTTGTGCAAAAACTCCCCGTCATGGTCACCCCCAAATGCATCACATCGCTTGTCACGCCGATCGGTGTAGATGACGTCATCGCCTACCTCGTTGCCGCAATGGATCTGAAAACGGATAAAAATCTGATGGTCGATCTGGGTGAGGAAGCGATGAGTTATGGGAATTTGATGCTGCGCACTGCTTCGGCGATGGGGCTTAAACGGTATCTGATCCCCATCAATGTCCTGACACCGAAGATTTCCTCCTACTGGGTCGCTCTCTTTACCCCTGTCCCCTACAGTGTCGCAAGTGCGCTGATCGAGGGGCTTGGAAGCGAAGTGACGGTAACGAACGATCTGCGCCATGCGTATTTTTCGATCCGGCCGCACACGCTCGAAGAGGCGGTGCACCGGGCGCTCGAGGAGATCGAATCCAACCAGGTGATGAGCCGGTGGAGCGACAGCGGTGCGGGGGCATGGGAGATCGATCACGGATATGACGTCGCCGATGCACTGTTTGTGGACCGGCGGACGATCGAGCTGGGCTCCGTCCCTCCTGCCAAAGTGTATCGGAGCTTTTGCTCGGTCGGAGGAGAAAACGGGTGGTTCGGTTACGATTGGCTCTGGAACATCCGCGGGTTCATCGACAAGCTCTTCAAAGGGGCGGGGATCAACCGGGGGCGCAGAGACCCCCAGGCCGTCCGGATCGGTGACAGTGTCGATTTTTGGAAGGTCGTCGACGTGGTGGAGAGTGAGCGTTTGCTCCTTTTCGCGCAGATGAAGCTCCCGGGCAAGGCATGGCTTGAATTCAAAATTCATGATGGGAAATTGATCCAAAGCGCCTATTTTTATCCCGAAGGGGTCTGGGGAAGAGTCTACTGGTATCTGCTGATCCCGATCCACGCTCTGATTTTTACGAACATGGCCCGCTCGATCATGGAACGGGCACGCGAAGGATAGGCAAAGTTTCAGGGGTGCTTTGGAGGCGGATTCAGGGCATTGTCCTTGATCTGCTGGGAAATTTTCCGGAGCTGCTCTTCGGCTTTTTTCGGCCCTGGTTCCTCATGCAGCGGGAGGACAAACGC
Source organism: Campylobacterales bacterium (assembly GCA_016938595.1). GTDB lineage: Bacteria > Campylobacterota > Campylobacteria > Campylobacterales > Sulfurimonadaceae > Sulfuricurvum. The sequence continues at coordinate 10,296 of JAFGUJ010000023.1, forward strand.
AAGCAGAATGAAGATGAGACCGAAAATAACACCGCTTAAAAGGGCAAGAATTATTTTGAGTTTGTCATCGTTCATGAAAACCTCCGTGCAATAGCTGAAGGTATTATACTATAAAGAAGGGTTGCAATCCTCACCGCGTGAGGATCAGGAGAGTTTTCCTGAGGAGATCAGGCGGTTGACCAAATCCATGTTTTTCATGACGCGGTTGTAATAGGGACGGTTCGTCATCCCGCCGTTGTAGCCGCTGATCGCATAGAAATGGTCTTTGCGGTCGTTCTGGAGCAATACGAGATAATGGGTGGCGATTTTGGCGGAGAGTTTGATGTCCCCCAGCAGTCTTCCTGCCAGCTGCACGTCGCTCAGATCGTTGAGCCAACGGAGTTTTTTGACGTTTTGGGAGACGTGGCGTGCCGTCGCCACCTGGATCTGCATCGGACCAAGGGATGCCTTGGTAATCGATTTTTTGTTTTTGAAGTCTCCGATGATGTTTTTTCCCGCACTGCTTTCGGTTAAACAAATGGCACTGAGTGTATTTTCGTACGTTTTACCGTTTTTGTCGGGGATCGATTTGGCTACATCGCGCACCGTCTGTAAAACATAGAGTTGTTTCGGAGTCATTTTGTTGACGACATCGCTGCCAAAAAGAGACAATGTCAGTAACGCAATCAGGGAGAGAAATTTCAACATTTTCACCTCGGTAATTAGGATGTGAAATTTTAAGGTATAAGCTGGACTTCAACAATGGTGTAAACTTTTTAAATAAAT
>JAFGUJ010000024.1 GCA_016938595.1 Campylobacterales bacterium
ACCCTCGATTTTTTCGACCAGCTGCTGGATCACGAATCGCTCGAGCTTCGCACCCATACGGAGGTGCAGAAGATCGTGAAATCAGACGAAGGGTTCGAGGTGTTTATTGCCGGGGGGAGCATCCGCGCCAAATACGTCGTCGTGACGATCGGCCGGATGGGAAAACCGAACAAACCCGATTACAAAATCCCCCCCTCGATCAAAAATCAGATCCATTTCACCCTCGACGGCTGCGGCACGGGGGAGAAGATCATGGTGGTCGGCGGAGGCGATTCGGCGATCGAGTACGCGGTGGAACTATGTGAGCGTAACAACGTCACCATCTGCTACCGGCGCGGGACGTTTCGCCGGGCCAACCCGACCAACCAGGCTGACATTTCCCGTGCGATAGAGCAGGGATCGGTGAGGGCGCTGCTCAATACCGAAATCACCGAACTCGAAAGCGACGGGGGAAAAGTGAAGGTGATTTTTTCCGACGGCACTTCCGAGCTCTTCGACCGTCTGGTCTACGCGATCGGCGGGACGACCCCCAGCGGTTTTCTCCAAAGCAGCGGCATCCGTGAAGAGGAGGGCAAGCCGGTCCACGACGAGAACTATCAGACCAACATCCCGGGGCTCTTCGTCGCCGGGGACATCACCCAGGAATCGGGCGGTTCGATCGCATTGGGGCTCAATCACGGCTTCGCGATCGCGCATTACATTATGGAGAACGGCTCTTGAGCCAAGCCCTTTGCCGTCGGCGGGGCAGGCCCTTCGCCTCTGGTTCCGAACCTATAGAGGTGAGGTTGCTCACCTCTATGACGGTTCTCATGCTAACGCTTGGTTCGCCTCTGCGGTGAGCCCGCGCACGCTTGCGTGCTTTTCATAGCGGCGGATCAATAAAGCCTATTGGCCAAAGGTTACCCCTCTTGGAGAATCGGGGTGTCGCGGTGGCGCAGGGGGCCATCGGTGCTGAAAAGGATCAGCTCAACGGAGGTGCGGAGGTATTCGGAAGTGACCAGAGGGGGAAAATTCTCATCCTGAAAGGCGGCGATTTTGGCATTTCGGATGATGTCGTCGAGCAAAGGACGGCTCGGCGTATCGCTGCGCGCACTCCCCCGCAGTTCGCCTCCCATGTAGAGGTTCACCTGCGTTGCCATTTTTTCACCCAATACAGGGTATTCCGCGAGCAGCTGGGCGTGCTCTATCGTGTTTTCGGCCTGTAGTACCTCTTCGATCGAGCGGCGGGCAATGGAGAGCAATACCGACTGTGACATGAATGCCTCCTCCCTCTTCCGAGATCGCGTTTTGATTATTATAGCTTATTATTGTTCGTTATTTATCTTCGGGTGACGTCGCGATGTCGAACCCGAGCGATTTTAGCATCATCAGATCCGCATGGGCATCACGCCCGGCGGTGGTGAGGTAGTTGCCGATGACGATGCTGTTGGCCCCCGCCTCGAAGATTTCATGCTGGCGCTCTTTGAACGTGATTTCCCGTCCTCCGGCGATCATGATCCGTTCGCTCTGGTCGAGGATCTCGCGGGAGAGGCGGACCAGCTCCAGCGCCTCGTCGATGGAGAGAGGGCTTGGATTGAGAGGGAGGGCCGGGTTGTGGTGGTAAAAGTTCAGTGGCACCGAGACGGGGGTCAGCTTTTTGAGAGAACGGAGCATGCTGAGACGGTCCTCCTGGCTCTCTCCCATTCCGAAGATTCCCCCGCTGATCAGCTTGAGCCCGACGGTGTTGACGTTTTCGCACGTCTCGTAGCGCTCATCCCACGGGTGGGTCGTGCAGATCTGCGGATAGAACTCGCGGCTTGTCTCGAGATTGTGGTTGTAGGCCGCCACTCCGGCGCGTTTGAGCTCCTGCAACTGTTCAATGCTGGCGGTGCCGTTGCAGGCGATCAGCCGCAGCCGGGGAACCTCGCGTTTGAGGGTGCTGGCGACGTTGCAGACGAAATCGAGGGTCTTGTCATCGAGCCCCTTCTGGGCGGTGACGAGGCAGAATCCCAGCGCCCCCAGCGCTTCGAGGCGGCGGGCTTCGTCCAGGATCTGCTCCATCGGTTTTTGTTTGTACCGCTCGATGTCGGCCTTGTACTTGACGCTCTGGCTGCAGAATTTGCAGTCTTCGTTGCAGGTGCCGCTGTTGATGTTGCAGATGGAGCAGAGGAAAATCTTTTTCATATTAGGATCTTTCAAAGGAATAGTGGCGCTCTTCAAACGTATCGCTTCCCACGGCGCGCGAATAGTGGGTGACGTTGAGCATTTTGTCGGTGACTTCGAGCATCGCCCCGCTGGAGAACGGCTTGTCGCGCGCGCACGCCTCGCCCGGATTCAGAAACAGGGTTCGGTTTTTGAAATCGCACTCGAACACATGGGTATGGCCGAAGACGACGATCTCCGCGTCGGCCGACATGTAAAAGGGGAGATGCATCAGCTTGAACGTCGCTCCCCCCAGCTTGAAATAGTGGGGCTCCTGCACGAGGTTGTAGCGGTCGTGATATTCGATCAGCCTTGCATCGTTGTTGCCGTAGACGGCGACGTAGCGCAGAGCGCTGTTTTTGAGCTGGTCGAGGATTTCGGGCTTGACGATGTCCCCCGCATGGATCAGAAACTCCGCCCCCTCTTTAATCAGGTGGTCAATGAGGCGCTGCGAGCGCCCGACCTTCGAATGGGTGTCGGACAACAATCCGATTTTCATTCACCGCTCTCTTCTTCCACAGGTGTTCGATTTTTACACTTGGTGCACTCGTAGACTTCCTTGTTCCGGTAGGTGCGGCGCGCGAGGACGCCGTCACACCCCTCGACCTCGCATTTTTGGGTGGAGGGTTCGAATTTGGAGATGAATTTGCATTTGGGATAGTGCTCGCATCCCCAGAACGCGCCGCGGCGCGACTGGCGCCAGATCAGCTTCCCGCCGCACTCGGGGCAGGGGACCTCCGAAACTTTTTGCTCGGCGAGGGTTTTGGTGTTTTTGCACTTGGGGTAGGCGCTGCAGGCGAGGAATTTCCCGTTGCGGCCGTTTTTGACGACCATCGGGGCGCCGCATTTGTCGCACACCTCTTCGGTCGTCTCTTCGGGCTCGGAAGATTCCCCCTCTTTTTTCTCCCCCTCGACCTGCTCGGTGTATTTGCATTTTGGGAATCCGCTGCACGCGATGAATTCGCCGTAGCGCCCCGAGCGCAGAAGCAGTTCGCTGCCGCACTGCGGACAGTTTCGTCCCAGCGGCTTGGCCATTTTGAGGCTTGCGATGTTGGTTTTCCCCGCCTCGATCTTTTCGATGAAGGGGTAGTAGAAATCGAGGAGGATCTTATGCCACGATTTCCCCGACTCGCTGATCTCGTCCAGGGTCTCCTCCATGTTGGCCGTAAAAGAGGCGTCGACGATCTCCTCGAAATGTTTCTCGAGGAGTTCCGTCACGGTAAAGGCGATCTCGGTCGGCATGATGGCGCGCTTCTCGATCTCGATGTAGTTTCGCGCCTGCAGCGTCGAAATCGTCGGGGCGTAGGTCGATGGACGGCCGATCCCTTCGGATTCCAGTTTTTTGATCAGGCTCGCTTCGGAGTAGCGCGAAGGGGGCTCGGTGAAGTGCTGCTCGGGAGTGATGCTTTGCAGTTCGATGGGATCCCCCGTATTCAGGGTCGGGAGGAGTTTGTCTTTGTCGTCGCTTCCCGTGACGCGGTAGAAACCGTCGAAGAGGAGTTTGCGCCCCGTCGCGCGGTACTGCGCCTTGGGCGAGACGAACGTGATGCTCTGCTGCTCGAAGCGGGCGTCGTTCATCTGGCACGCGAGGAAACGGTTGTAGATGAGGCGGTAGAGCTTGATTTCGTCGGGTTTGAGGTAGGTCGCCGCGATTTCGGGGGTGAAGGAGAGCATCGTCGGACGGATCGCTTCGTGAGCCTCCTGCGCCCCCTTCGCCTTTTTCACGTAGATTTTTGGGTTTTCGGGGAGGTAGGCTTTGCCGTAGCGGCTCTCGATCACTTCGCGTGCCGCCTCGACCGCTTCGGCGGCTAGGTTGAGCGAGTCGGTACGCATGTAGGTGATGACCCCGCTGGTCCCCTCAGGGGTTTTGACCCCCTCATACAGCGCCTGGGCGACCATCATCGTTTTCTTGGGCGAAAAGCTCAGCTGAGAGCTCGCGGCCTGCTGTAGCGTCGAGGTCATGAACGGCGGAGGGGTGGAGCTTTTGCGCTCTTTCGTCTCTATCTCCCCGACGGTGAAAGACTCCCCTTTGATCGTTTCGACGATCCGCTTGGCTTCGTCGCCTGTTTTGACCGTCAGCTTGTCGATCTTTTCCCCCTCGAAGAGGGCCAGTGCCGCCTCGATGTCGGGTCTGAAGAGGGTGTCGATGCTCCAGTACTCTTCGGGGACGAAGGCGCGGATTTCGCGCTCGCGGTCGACGACGATTTTCAGCGTAGAGGACTGGACCCGTCCGGCGGAGAGCCCCTTCTGGATCTTGCTGGCGAGCAGCGGGGAGAGCTTGTACCCCACGATGCGGTCCAGCAGACGGCGCGCCTGCTGGGCGTTGACGCGGTCCATATCGATGGTGCGGGGGGATTCGAGGGCATGGGTGATTGCCGTTTTCGTGATTTCGTGAAAGACGATTCGTGGCAGTACGGCGGGGTCTTTGTCGATCGCGTGGGCGATGTGCCAGCCGATCGCTTCCCCCTCGCGGTCCTCATCGGTCGCGATGTAGATAGTATCAGACTTCTTCGCCAGTTCCTGGATTTGTTTTACGGTCGCGGTGCTGTCTTCGCTGATGCGGTATTCGGCGTTGATCGTCTCGTTGTCGATCTTGATCCCGAAACGGTTTTTGGGGAGGTCGCGGATGTGTCCTTTGGACGCGATGACCTCGTACTCTTTGGAGAGGAAATTTTTGATGGTCTTGGCTTTGGCCGGAGACTCGACGATGATAAGTTTCAAATAGTCAACCCTATATATATGGTAATGGTGCATGAATTTCGAAAGTGTAACAAAAAAATATGTAAAACCGCTAAAGTTTTTTTTCTACGCACCGATATAGTTAGTAACAGCAAGGACGCTGAAAACATACCGGGGCCAAAAGGCTCTTAGATAAAGGATTTATCATGGGTTTCAGAATCAACACTAACGTCGGTGCGATGAATGCGCACATGTACTCAACCAAAAACAATGTCGGGTTGGACAACAGCCTTGCACACCTTAGTTCAGGTCTTCGTATTAATAAAGCGGCAGACGATGCTGCAGGTTTGGCGATTGCCGATTCACTTCGTGCACAGGCGAGCGGTCTTGGCCAGTCAATCCGTAACGCTAATGACGGTATCGGTCTGGTTCAGACAGCAGACGGTGCGCTCGAAGAGGTTTCCAACCTTCTTAACCGTATGCGTACTCTTTCGGTCCAATCGGCGAATGATACGCAGAGTTCAACGTCGCGTGGGTTTATTCAGGATGAAATCGATGTATTGATCACGAATATCGATAACATTTCTACCCAAACCAAATTTAATGGACAGGCGTTGCTGGATGGTAACTTTACCGGTAAATTGTTCCATATCGGTGCATATGCGGATGAAACGGTCAGTCTTTCGATCAGTGCAGCTGATACAACATCATTGGCTGTTAATGCGATCGATTTGACTACACAAAGCGGTGCAGAAAACGCGATTTCTTCAATCGATGCCGCATTGGATACGCTGAATGGAATCCGTTCACTTCTTGGGGCTACCCAGAATCAGTTGGAG
>JAFGUJ010000025.1 GCA_016938595.1 Campylobacterales bacterium
CGCACTCCCCGTTTTGAGCTGGTGGAAAATCCACGGTGCCCCTACGGCACCGCGCCCGATCATGACGCCGTCGGCTTTCGTATGTACCAGAACCCACTGCGCTTTCTCGAACGAGTCGATGTCGCCGTTGGCGATGACGGGGATGCTGAGAGCCGCTTTGATCTCGCCGATCGCGTCGTAGTCGACGGGGGCTTTGAATTTCCCCGCGCGGGTGCGGCCGTGGACGGCGAGGAAATCGGCGCCGCACTCCTGCACGAGACGGGCGATCTCGACGTGGTTTTTCGATTCGAAGCCCAGACGGATCTTGACGCTCAGGGTCGATTTGTTGGAGGTCTTCTTGATCGTTTCGATGATTTTTGCCATCTTGGGAAGGTCTTTGAGAAGCGAACTCCCCGAACCGTGGCTGACCACCTTCGGTACCGGACATCCGCAGTTTAGATCGATGATGTCGATATCCTCCTGGGTGTTGAGCACCTCGACGGCGCGCCGAACGATCTCCTCGTCTGCCCCCGCGATCTGGACCGAATAGGGGTCCTCGTTGGGGCTGCGCTCCAGCATTTTGATCGTTTTGGCCGATCCGTAGGCGAGCGCATTGGAGCTGATCATCTCGCTGACAGTCAGATCGGCGCCGAATTTTTTGACGACGTTGCGAAACGGCAGATCGGTATAACCGGCAAGCGGAGCAAGGGCATAAACGGGTTGGGAGAAATCGAGTTTGGGAGTCATCGGGGATTGCCTTAATAAAAAGAGGAAAAAAGCGGATAGCTCCGCTTTTAGTCACAGCTCCGCTGCAGAAAAATTGCAATGTCGTAGTGCTTGTTGGCCCGTTTGAGGTCACGATATGCTTTGAAAATCTGGTATTCGTCATGGGACGTATTGTTCAGAATCTCATCAGCCGTATCGATCATCTGCAGATCGTACAGCGTAAAGAGATACCCTGCCATTGCATCGTCGCATTTTTCGCTGATCGTTTCAAACAGACGGATCCGCTGTTCAGGAAGCATGTTTTTGGACATCGCAACAGAGAGGTCGATCCAATCGTTGGGAACCAGTTTAAGACCGTTAAACAGGACGATAAGCTCATCGTTGCTGACCTGAATGCCGTTTTCTGCCGCATTGATCCGTTGGACGAATTTCATCAACGACGCTTTAGTGAAAAAGCGTTTGAATTTCATAATCGACCCTACTGATGCCGTATTGACATACGATTCAAACGCTTTCGAGCAGACGATGTCGCCGTAGCTTTCGGGGCGGGAGAGAACGCTGTCCGGATCGATTTCACCGCGCTCAAGACGGTTAAGGTTGTTCTGAATGGCAATCGACGTGGTATTGGCCAGATGAAATTTTTTGATGTCGACTTTTTTCTTCTCTTTCACATCGCGCATCAGTTCCAGGGCCTCGTCGATTTTTTCGTTTCCGACCGAACGGAGGGTCTCGAAAGGGAGAATGAGGCTGTTGTCGATCAGTTTCCCCAGCAGTTTGTAGGGTTCTGTTTTGTAAACAAAATTACGATCACTCACTCCAAGAAGGGCATCACGGAGAGAATCGACCATCTTATCCTGGTCTTTGCCCATGCGGCGGAGTTTGAAATTGTCGGCCAATGCATACACACCCATATGCAGCAGGCTGGCAAAATACATCACAATCAGGGGGACGACAACCCAAAACGCGATCGGCATATTCGGGAAATGCATCCCGAATAAATCAAATGATACTGAGCCGCTGTCGATGGTGTAGACTGCCGCAGCAACCAATATTATCAATATGAATGAACCGAAGGTGTAACGTTTTAGCTGCATTCTCTCCCCTTAAAGTTTGTTTTTCTCGACGATCGGCCGGCACACGATGCAGTATTTGGCATGTGGCTTGACTTTCAGACGCTGAAAGCCGATTTCGTCTTCGCACATTTCGCAAATTCCGTATTGTTTCACTTTGATTTTACCCAAAGCAGCTTCAATCTCCTGCAGTTCATGCATCTGCTGAGCACCGATGGCGTTCTCCACCATATTGTCATTACTGACCGAAGCATAGTCGCCTTCGTCATTGAGCTCAAGCTCACGAAGCTGATCCATTTCTTTTTCAACACCGGTGATGTTTTTGATAATCTGGGCCTTACGGGTCAGCAATATTTCTTCGAAATAATGCAACTCATGGTCTCTCATCAATGCTCCTCATTTGTGATACGGATGGTTTGCTGCCAATGAATAGGCGCGGTATATCTGTTCAAGCAATACCGCTTTTGCGATTTTATGACTCATCGTCAACTCTGACAGACTGATCGCCGTATCGCAACGGTCTACAAAGCTTTTTTCAAAGCCGTAGGCACCGCCTATAAAAAATTGCAATGAAATTTTATCACTTATTAGCTTACTAAAGGCAAAACTGTCTATTTTTTTTCCCTCAGGATGCAACGCAATTGAATAGCTTTTACCCAGTATAGGCGTTAAAAGCCTGGAATAAGCCGTCTGGGAAGCCTCTGCGCTGATCGTGTGGGCCTTGGCAATCTCTTTGGGAAAGAGTTCGATGTCCTCCACTTTTGCGAAACGGGAGATCATTTTCATCTGTTCCTGGTAGAGCGGATCATAGAGGGAACGCTCTTTTTTGGCAATCGATACGATGGAGATGTTCATAACAGTCCGGATCCGATGACATGAAACGTGACATGATTGAACGTATCCTCGAGTTTTACCCCGCCGATCGCGGCTACGGGATGACGTGAAAGGGCAGCGATCGAATCGAGTCTCTCCCCCAGCACCTTGGCATCCGATTTTGTTACGGTTGCGCGGTAAGCTCCCAGCCCTACGTAGTTGAGAGGGAGGGTATTGGCCACCGCGATCTCCTCTTCGTTGTGAGTGGAGAGGCCGATGATTTTGTCCTCGCCGATCGCCATTTTCAGGATTTTGACCGCTTTGGCCGGATCGGCATCAATCGCGTACAGATCTTCCTGCCCGATATGGATTCCGTCACAAAAAGGGGCCAGCTCGTAATGGTCGTTGATGATCAGAAAACCGTTCCACATCTGGCGAAGAGCGATCAAATCGGATTTGACGGCAGCGATATCGCTGTGCTTGTTACGGTATTGAAGAATTTCTGCCCCCAGAGTGGCGGAGCGCTCGGCAAAAAAGGCAAGATCGATCCCCCGCTCGCGAAGGGAATCGGCGTCACACAGCGCGTAGAGTCGCATCAGGGAGAAGGAGGCTGAGGAGGTCGCTGAGGGTTTCTTTGAGCTCACTGCGCGAGACGACCATGTCGATAGACCCTTTTTCGAGGAGGAATTCAGCGCGCTGGAACCCTTCGGGGAGATCGCTTCCGATCGTCTGTTTGATAACGCGCTGGCCGGCGAACCCGATCAAAGCCCCCGGTTCGGCGATAATGATGTCGCCCAGTGTCGCGAAGGACGCGCTGACCCCGCCCATCGTCGGATCGGTCAGCAGGGAGATGTAAGGGAGCTTCGCCTGGGACAGTCTGGCAAGCGCTGCGGAAGTTTTGGACATCTGCATCAGCGAGAAAGTACTCTCCTGCATCCGGGCGCCGCCGCTGGCGCTGACGATGATGAGCCCCATCTTCTTGGCCATCGCGCGGTTGACGGCACGGACGATCTTTTCCCCTTCGACCGATCCGAGCGATCCCCCCATAAAGTTGAAGTCAAAGATCACCAGCTGCGCCGGAACGCCGTTGATCGTACATTCACCGCTGACGACCGATGAGTAGCGCTCGTTTTTGGCGTACCCCTCTTCGATACGGGCGGCGTAGCTTTTTTTGTCGACAAAACTGAGCGGATCGGTCGGGCGGAGGTTGGCGTCATACTCGACGAAGCTCCCCTCGTCGGCAATCAGCGCAAGGCGTTCTTTCACCCCGATCCGAAGGTGAAATCCGCATTTGGGACAGACATGGTTTTGTTTTTCGATCTCTTTGTAGTACATCAATGACTGACAAGAAGGGCATTTCACCCAGTGCGAGGGGGCCTCACTTTTCGTGGGCTGTTTTTTCTTTTCGGAGTCTCCGAACAGGTTAAATAGACTCAAAAAATCTCCTTTTGTACAATCGCTAATAGACGTTCAAATACCTCTTTATCCTGCGCTATCAGCAAGAACCGGTCGTTTTGAAACGTAGGCAGGTGGCGGCTTAGAAACAAACCGGCTTGGATATCATAAGAGCGCATTGTACCCAAAAATAACACATATTTCACATAAGGGGCATACGCAAGCGAGAGGGCAAGGGCGCCCGGAGAACGAAATTTCAGCCCTCCGTCGATCAGTTTTTTCGCCAGTTTGGGATGATTGGGCGATTTTTCGAAAAGACCGATTTTCGAGAAGGGGTTGGAGAGAACCTCCTCTTTGAGGGCAGGAAAATCGAGAGAAGAGCGGTAATAGGCTTCCGGTGTACGGATAAAAAGGTCGCCGTTGGCGAGATTGCAGACCAGCGCCTGCGTCGTGGTCCCCTCCTCTTCCAGAGCGATCGATACCCCGTAATACGGAAAACGGGAGATGAAATTATCGCTCCCGTCTATGGGGTCGAGAATAATGTTGACCGACGAGCGCGGGGACATCCAGCCGCTCTCTTCGGAAAACAGCGACCCGTACGGCGAAAGGCGCTCGAAGAAAATCGATTCGGCCGCCAGATCGACACCGCTGCTGACATCCCCGCCGAAACCCCGTTCATGCGAATGAAACAGCCCGACGGAGTCACTGCGTACGATCCTGCGCACTTCCAGGCACGCTTCGATCGCCGAATCGATGAAACCGCTCATCATCCCAACAGCGATTTGACGATGGCCCGGGCCGCTTCACGGCCGTCGTAGGCCGCGGTTACCACCAGATCGGCACCGCGCTGACAGTCACCGCCGGCGTAGATCCCCGGTGTCGTCGTCTCAAAGTTCTCATTGACGACGATGCCGCCCCAGCTGTTGACGGCGATGCCGTTTTCGGCCAGGAACGTCGGAACGGCCGGATCGAATCCGAGCGCCATGATGATGACGTCGGCGTTGACTTTGAAATCGCCTCCTTTGACCTCTTCCATTTTCTGGCGTCCGCTTTCGTCTTTGGCCCCGAGAACGGTTTTGGCCATCTGGATAGCGACGGCTTTGCCGTTTTCACCCAGAACCACCTCTTTGGGAGAGGCATTGAAAACAAACTCCACCCCTTCTTCGATCGCATTTTTGTACTCTTTGACCGATCCGGGCATGTTGTGCGCATCACGGCGGTAAAGACACGTGACGTTTTTCGCCCCTTCACGCTTGGCGGTACGGACACAGTCCATCGCCGTGTCCCCTCCCCCGATTACCACGACATCGAGATCTTTGAAATCGAATTTTTTGTCGTAGGAGAGGGCGAAGTTTTTCCGCTGAATCGCCGTGAGGTATTCCATCGCGACAAAAACGTTCGAGGCGTTTTCTCCGGCGATTTTCGCCGTTTTCCCTTTCGTCGCTCCGATCCCTACGAAAACGGCATCGTGCTGGTTGGCGATTTCGCCAAATTCGATGTCTTTGCCTACTTCGCATTCCGAAACGAGAGTCAGCCCCGCTTCTTTGAGGAATTCGACGCGGCGTTCAACGATCTTCTTGTCCAGTTTGAAGTTCGGAATCCCGTAGGTGAGGAGCCCGCCGGCACGATCGCTGCGCTCGTACATCGTCACGGCGATCCCGGAGCGGAGCAGATAGGTCGCAGCCGAAAGCCCTGCGGGGCCCGAACCGATGATCGCCACTTTCTTGTTGGTCGTGATCCCCGGGAAATGGGGTTTGAGCCCCTGCCGGAATCCCTCTTCGTTGATGAACGTCTCGACCGAGCCGATCGTAATCGCCCCGTGTCCGTCGTTGAGGGTACAGTCCCCTTCGCACAGCCGGTCATGCGGGCATACGCGCCCCATCACTTCGGGAAACGGCGAAGGCTCATTGGAGAGTTTGAACGCGAATTTCAGATCTTTCTCCGCCACCGCTTTGAGCCACTGGGGGATATAGTTGTGCAGGGGGCATTTGTTCAGACAAAAAGGGTCACCGCACTGGATACAGCGGTCACTCTGCGACGCGGCATCGTTCTGCCCCATCGGTTCGTAGATTTCGCCGAAGTCCTTCAGGCGCTGGACGGCCAGACGCTTGGTGGGATCGATTCGCTCAATGGTTAAAAATTCTCTCATAGTCTATTAGTCCCCTTTGTCCGGATTGAGTGGGAGTTTGGTCAGGTTTTTCGGGCGTACGAGCCAGAAATTACGGATCTCCACACGGAAATTTTTCAACAGTTCTTTTGCTTTGAGACTTTCTGTCTCGGCGACGTACTCTTTGAGAAGCCGTTTGAGATAGTGGCGCGCCTCGTCACCGTCGTCGGTATCGATCCGAAGAGCGTCGACCAGCTCGCGGTTGACGTTTTCGACAAAACTGTGGTCCTGGTCGTAAACAAACGCGAATCCGCCCGTCATCCCCGCACCGAAGTTGATCCCGGTTTTGCCCAGGATGACGACGACACCGCCGGTCATATATTCACACGCGTTATCCCCCGTCCCCTCGACGACGGCCAGTGCACCGGAGTTACGGACCGCGAAACGTTCCCCGACCGATCCGGCGATGTAGAGTTTACCGCCGGTAGCCCCGTAGAGACAGGTGTTACCGCCGGCACTGAAGGCTTCCCCTTCGTTTTGCGATTTGATGACGATCTTGCCGCCGTGCATCCCTTTACCGATATAATCGTTCGCTACTCCGTCGAGATGGATGGAGACACCGTTGATCAAAAACGCTCCCAGCGCCTGTCCGGCGATCCCTTTGAGATGAAGGCGGATCGTATCGGACGGCAGACCTGCGTCTCCGTAATACTGGGCGATCTCACCGCTTATGCGGGCTCCGAAACTTCGGTTCAGGTTGCAGATGTCGCGGGTGATGCGGACCGGTGATTCGGGATTCTTGATCGCTTCCATCACTTCTGCAAGGACTTTTTTCTCGAATGCGTTGTCATCGAACGGCTCGTTCGACGCCGCCTGGCAGGTATCATGCCCTTCCTCGCGGTGCAGTACGGCACTGAAATCGAATTTTTTGGCAAATTCGGTATCCACCACTTTGAGCAGGTCGCTGCGCCCGATCAGCTCTTCCATCGTGCGGTATCCCAGCTGTGCCATGATCCGGCGGACGTCTTCGGCCAGGTAGGTGAAGTAGTTGATCAGCTGATCGACCGTCCCTTTGAAATACTCGCCGCGGAGTTTTTCGTTCTGTGTCGCAATACCGACGGAGCATTTGTTGACATGGCAGATACGGAGCATTTTACAGCCGATGATGGCAAGTGCCCCGGTACCGAACGCATAGCTCTCAGCCCCCAGCAACGCTGCCTTGACGATGTCGCTCCCCGTTTTGAGTCCGCCGTCGGTCTGTACGTGGACGAGGCCGCGGAGATTGTTGACTTTTAGGGCGTTGTGGGCTTCGGAGAGCCCCAGTTCCCACGGGTTCCCTGCGAATTTGATCGAGGTGAGCGGTGCCGCTCCCGTTCCGCCGTCGCCGCCGGAAATGATGATCTTGTCGGCATACGCTTTTGCAACACCGGCCGCGATCGTTCCGACACCTGCGGAGGAGACGAGTTTGACCGCAACCTTGGCGTTCGGGTTGACCTGTTTCATGTCGAAAATCAGCTGTGCCAGATCCTCGATCGAATAGATATCGTGGTGCGGCGGCGGAGAGATCAGAGTGACGCCCGGCATCGTATAACGCAGACGTGCGATAAGGCCGCTGACTTTGTGACCCGGAAGCTGTCCCCCCTCGCCCGGTTTGGCCCCCTGGGCGACTTTGATCTGAATCTCTTCGGCACTGCGCAGGTAGGCCGGGGTGACCCCGAAGCGCCCGGATGCGACTTGCTTGATTTTGGAGTTTTTCAGCGTACCGAAACGGGCTGCATCTTCTCCCCCCTCTCCCGAGTTGGACTGGGCGCCGATCGTGTTCATCGCCACCGCAAGACACTCATGCGCTTCGGGAGAGATCGATCCCAGAGACATCGCCGCAGAGGCGAAGCGTTTGAAGATCGTATCTTTGGACTCGACTTCGCTGATATCGATGCTCGCACGGTCCGATTTGAATTCGAAAAAGTCGCGGATGAACTTCTGACCGCGGCCGTTGACCAGGGCGCTGAGACGGTCGAAATCTTCCCGTTTCCCTGTTTTGGAGACACGGTGGATCGCATGGATCACACCCGGGTTGAAATCGTGGTGTTCCTGACCGTTGTAAAATTTATAGAACCCTCCGATTTTGAGCGGGAATACGGTGTTGAAACCGCCCACTGCGAAGGCTTCTTTGTGGTTGCGTTCCAGACGCGCATCGATGTCTTCGTAGGTGAGACCCGGGATGAGGGCGTGCGACTCGCCGAAGCACTCTTCGACGATTTCGCGACTCAGCCCCATGACGTCAAAAAGTCCTGAGTTGCGGTAGGACCCGATCGTCGCGATCCCCATTTTCGACATGATTTTCAGCAGTCCGGCATTGAGGGCGTGATGGATCGATTTGAACGCTTCGGAGCAGCTGACATCTTTTTTGTGTTCTTCCAGATGCGCCGCGGCGGTGGCGAACAAAAGGGAAGGATAGACGGCGCTCGCCCCGTAGGCGATCAGCGTCGCGGCACCGTGCGAATCGATCACTTCGCTCGTGCAGGCGACAATTGAGCTGAGATGGCGGATTTTTTCGTCCAGCAGCGCGCGGCTGATCCGTCCGACGGCCATCAGCATCGGGATCGTTTTGTGTTCACGGTCGAATCCGGTGTCGTCGAGGATGATGATACGAACCCCCTCTTCCCGGACCGCTTTGATGATGTCGGACACCAGCGATTCGAGGGCCGGTTTCAGCGCTCCGCGGTAGGCGGTGGAGAATGTGCGGTTCATGTAGAACGTCTCGAACCGGGGAGATTTTCGGTCTCCGAACGATTTGAGGACGTCGAGTTTTTCGCGGGTAATGATCGGCGACGTCGCTTTGAGGCGGTGGGCGTGGCTGGGGATCTCGTCGAGAATGTTGTGGGTCTCGCCGAAGCCCGTGTTGAGGCTCATAACGACCTTTTCGCGGATCGGGTCGATCGGCGGGTTGGTCACCTGTGCGAAACGCTGCTTGAAATAGTCGCTGAAGTTGCGTTGTACGGTACTGAACGCGGCGAGAGGGGTGTCGTCCCCCATCGATCCGACCGCCTCTTTTCCGTCGCGGATCATCGGCTCGATCACTTGCTCGACCACCTCCTGGGTGATGTTGTAGAAACGCTGCCGCTCTACGAGGTTTTGGGCATCGAATTCGCAGCGGGTAACGTACTGCTCCTCGACATGCTCCTGCAGGTAGATCATGTGGTCGTTAAGCCATTTCATGTACGGGTTGGAGCTTTTGAGATAGTCGTTGATGTCGCTGTCTTTGAGCACTTTCCCGAATTTCAGATCCAGACCGATCATCTGCCCCGACTGGAGGCGTCCGCGTTCTTTGATCTGATCTTCGGGGATGTCGATGACCCCGTATTCGCTGGCGATGAGAAGGGTGTCGTCATGGGTGATGATGTATTTGGACGGGCGCAGTCCGTTACGGTCGAGGACACATCCGATGTAGCGTCCGTCGGTCAGAGAGAACGCCGCGGGGCCGTCCCACGCCTCGAATACGGTCGAGTGGTATTCGTAAAACGCACGCAGTTCCGGGTCCATATGAGGGGCATTCTGCCACGGCGCGGGGATGACGGCGCGGGCCGCTTTGAAAAAGTCCATCCCGTTGATGATCAGGAATTCGAAAAAGTTGTCGGCGCTCGCGCTGTCCGAGCCACCCGGCTGGAGGATCGGGAGGAGCCGCTCGATCTCTTCAGCCGTGAAGACGTCACTTTTGATCGATTCGGATTTTACCGCGACGTTGAAACGGTTCGCTTCGACCGAGTTGATCTCGCCGTTGTGGGCGACGGCGCGGAACGGCTGGGCCAGACGCCATTTGGGGAGGGTATTCGTCGAAAAGCGCTGATGGAACAGGGCGAACGAGATCTTGAATTTTTCGTTTTGGAGGTCCGGATAGAACTCTTTGATGTGGGTCGGCATGATCAGACCCTTGTACGAAATGACCGTCGTGGACATCGACGCGATGTAAAACTCCGGATCGTCTACGAGCGCGTGTTCGATCTCTTTTCGGCTGAGATACAGCAGCGCATCAAAGCGCTGCGAAGCCATCAGTGAATTGGGAGTAATAAAGATGTGGTGGATTTCAGGCAGCGTGGAGAGGGCCTGTTCCCCAAGGGCGTTCGTATCGACCGGTACAATACGGTCCAGTACCACTTTGAGATCATTGTTGAGACAGATGCTCTTAATGGTAGCAAGCTGTGCCGCATCGCGGGTAAACACGACGGCAACCGCATACATTTTGGGCAGTTCCACACCGAGTTCTGCCGCAGTGGCACGCATAAACTCACGGGGAAGAGAGAGGAGCAGTCCGCTTCCATCCCCCGTCTTCCCGTCCGCTGCGACCGCACCGCGGTGCATCATCCGCTCGAGCGCGGTAATCGCATTTTCAAGGTTTTCATGCGAGGGGCGGTTTTTGATATTGGCAATCAAACCAAATCCGCAGTTGTCTTTAAATGATCGTAACAGGTCTTGATATTCCACTCTAATCGTCACCTTTCACCGGAAATTTTCGGCAAATTGTTATTTTTTAATCTCTTTTTAAACTTAAGTAGTTTATAGAGATGAAAATCGCTTAAATTTTATCGGTTATTAGGTTAAAAAAGTTTAAAATGGCAGTCAATCAGAAAAGTTTTCAAGAAAGGCGTGTAAAGAAGAAGCACTCATGCAGGGATTCATCATCAAACTTACCCGCTCACGCGAAGAGGATATGATCGTCACCATCATAACCGAGGAAAACTTACAGACACTTTATCGTTTTTACGGTGCACGCCACAGCCCGATCAATATCGGGTTCAAAATCGATTTCGAAGTGGAACATTCTCTTAAATCCTCGATCGGACGCCTCCGCGATGTGATCCATCTGGGGTATCCGTGGATGGGCAACTATGACCGTATCCGGCAGTGGCAGCAGTTTGTCTCCCTTTTTTACCCCCATCTCAAAGACTCCGAAGAGATCGGAAGCTTTTATTTCTCCCTTCTCAACGATGCGGCCGCCAAATGGAAAGACCAGAATCCAAAACGGGTTGCCGTTGAATCGTATGTGCGGCTTCTGAATCATGAGGGGCGTCTTCACAAAGAGCTCTACTGTTTTTTCTGCGATGAGCCGGTCACGGAAGAGATATCGCTGATACGGGCTTTCATCCCTGCCCACAGGCACTGTTCCCATACCCTCCCCATCAATGCCAAAGGGCTCGAATGGCTCTACGATCACGGAACCACCCTGTTTTTGGATGACAACGAAGTGGAAAGATTGTGGTACGTCATCAACGAAGGACTCTAGAAGAGAGCCTTGAATAAGGTATAGAAATTGCTTTTCGTACCGAAACCCTGTATAAATAAAGAGAACATATGCGTCCCCACTCCATCCGAAAAGCGGTCCTCTCCCGATATGCACGGAGCTCCCGTCCCAAACCGGGATCGGACACATCTGCCAAAAAAAAAGGGTTGAGCCTCGAAGAGTGGTATCATGAAGTTCATGCCAAAACAGGCGGCCGCAGCGAATCGGTCTATCTGAACAAAAACGCGGCCGAAATCGAATCGATCATGCGTCACAACCGCGCACTCATCGATTCTCGACAAAACCATAGATAATAAGGGAGTTTCATGTCCATTCCATCGCCGATCGCCCGTTCAGGCGAAACGTTTCTGACCCTTTTGCCTTCCATGGCAAACCGGCACGGTCTCATCACCGGTGCGACGGGAACCGGTAAAACACTCACGCTCCAAAGCATCATCGAAAGCTTCTCCTCTCTTGGGGTCCCCTGCGTCGTCTCGGACATCAAAGGCGATCTCAGCGGCCTTGCCCAGGAGGGGGGAAACAATCCCAAAGTGAGCGAACGGCTCATGCAAATGGGATTCGAGCCGCGCTTTGAGAGCTTTCCCGTAACGTTCTGGGACGTCTGGGGAAAAAACGGCCATCCCGTCCGCACGACGATCAGCGATATGGGACCGTTGCTCCTCTCCCGGCTGCTGGGGCTCAACGAAACGCAAAGCGGCGTACTGACCCTCGCGTTCAAAGTCGCCGACGACGAAGGGCTCCCCCTGCTCGATCTCAAAGATCTGCGCGCGATGGTGCAGCATGTCGGGGAGCGGAGCAAAGAGCTCTCCCTCGCCTATGGGAACGTCTCCTCCGCCTCGATCGGGGCCATTCAGCGCGCTCTCCTCTCCCTCGAATCGCAGGGGGGAGAGAACCTCTTCGGCGAGCCGATGCTCGATATCCACGATCTGATCCAGACGCTGGAGGGCAAAGGGGTCGTCAACCTCCTTGATGCGACGAAACTGATGAATACCCCCAAACTCTACGCCTCGCTCCTGCTGTGGCTTTTGTCGGAGCTCTTCGAAACTCTGCCCGAAGCAGGCGATCTGAAGCAGCCCAAACTTCTTTTCTTTTTCGACGAAGCGCACCTCCTTTTTGACGGAGCCCCGGATGTGCTCATAGACAAAATCGAGCAGGTGGTCCGGCTGATCCGTTCCAAAGGGGTCGGGGTCTTTTTCATCACCCAGCATCCCGGGGACATCCCCGAACCGGTCGCCGCGCAGCTGGGGAACCGTATTGCCCATGCGCTGCGGGCCTTTACCCCGAAAGATCAGAAGGCGCTGCGGGCGGCGGCAGAAACGATGCGGGACAATCCCGAGCTGGATGAACAGACTGCGCTCAGCGAACTGGGTATCGGGGAGGCGCTCGTGTCGTTTCTGGATGAAAAAGGAAAACCGGAAATGACCCGACGGGCCCTCATCGTACCGCCCCTCTCACACATCGGACCGATCAGCTCCGAAAGGCGGAGCGAACTGATGGGCCAATCGATCGTCGGCGATACCTACGATCAGCCTCTGGAGCGGGAATCGGCATACGAAATACTCACGGAGCAACTCAAGCAACGCACTACACGCCAGATGCAGCAAGAAAGCGAGAGGGAATCAGCCCAAACCCGACGAAGCACGGGGCGAAGCCGCGAAAGCGCTGCCGAAGCGCTGGCAAAATCGGCCGCCCGCGCAATCGGTTCGCAGCTGGGGCGGACGATCATCCGCGGGATACTGGGAAGTATCTTCAAAAAATAAACTTCAAATGTCATAATGGTAGGGCTGATAGGCCTGGTCGATCTCGGAGAGTTTCATCCCGAACAGCGCCCGGATCTTCTCTTCGACATCATTCCAGAAATATTCGAGGATGACGCTCGAGCCGACGTTCCCCTCGATTTTGTAAAAAGGGCCTTCAAGCGCCTCGATAATCTCGATCACCTCGATCTCGTGTGCTTTGCGTGCGAGCTTGTA
>JAFGUJ010000026.1 GCA_016938595.1 Campylobacterales bacterium
GCATTGATATCACTGATCTTTTTACTCAGCCCGGCGATGGTCTCTTTTTGCCCTTTGAGCTCGTCCTGCGAGCTTTTATAGAGTTTCGCGACATCGATTTCACTCCCTCCCAGCAGGATAAGATCGGGAGAGACCCGCAATGAGCGGTTGAGAATATTGGCTTTGTTGATCTCGAACTTGACAATGTCACCCTCCTCCACCAGGTTGACCATCACCTTTTTTTTATCGGGATACTCATCGCTGATGAACAAAACGTTCTGCAGTTCATACGCTTCGAAAAGCTTTTCGTACAATGGTCCGTTTTGACGGTCCACATAGACGGCTTGAACGTTTTTCGGCGATCCGTTTTGGGCGTAGAAAGAGACTCGGATCTTTTTGTCTTTCAGCAGTTTTCGCGACGCCAGCATCGAGAACATGTTTTTCAGCCTCTCGTTGCCGGAAACGACCAATACATGATATTCCTTCAGCCCTGATTCGTTTTGCCACGTCGTATGTTTTAAGAAATTGTAGGCATAGGCCACTTTGACTTGATCGACATTGACCTCTTTCGCGCTGAGCGTGCCGAACAACAGTGCAGTAATCAACCAGATAACACGTTTCATGATGCTCCTAAATGGCCATGGTAAAGGCGACAGAAAACATTCGGGTCTCCTGAGGCGATTGGTATTTTGAACTGGTGTTGTACCGGACGCCGTAGTAATGCTCGTCGAAAAGATTGTCCACCCTGAACGAGAGCTTCTTGTTTTTGTCGATATCATAACTGACAAACAGGTTGGAAACCGTATGGCCGTCCACTTTGGAAAGTTCGCCGTCCACACAGTGGGAAGCGCGGATAGGGCTTACCCATCGCAAAGAGGGGGAAACGCGCCAGTTCTGATACCGGAGGGTAGCCCCTGATTTGAAGACATGAGACGAGAAAAAAGGGAGATCATACTCCGTCTCGTACTCTATTCTTCCGTCGATGTAACTGTAGTTCAGCCAGTAATTGACATCGAAACCGGAAAAATACGAATGCCCCTGATACGCGATGTCACCGCCGTAGACCGCAGACTTCGCAGAGTTCATGGCACCGCGTGGATCCAGGATCGTCGTATCGGGGATGTAATATTGCTGGCTCGGCATCTTCTCTTCGATCAGGATGACGTCTTTGATCGTCGTGTAATACAAAGAGAGGCTGAGCAGGTCGTTTTTGCTTATGTACAGATCGAGATCGTATTCGTAATGCCTGCTCTTTTCGGGCTTCAGATCCGGGTTGGGGACTCTGAAGACCGACGTTTGGTAGGTATTTCCGTCGCCCAGGGTATTCGGTTCGAGTTTGGTCCCGTAAATTTTGTATTTTTGATAATTCGAAGGGGCCAGATACGCCTGGGAGTAGATCAGTTTTTGGTTGACGTCTTCATTGGAGTATATCAGGGCCACGCGCGGATTGAACGTCGAACCGTACGACGAACTCTTGTCATACCTCCCGGCCAGGGAGAGCTGCAGATTCTCATTCAATGTGATCTGATCCTGCAGGTAGATCGCCTTGTTGTCCCATCTCTCGTTGTAAATGGGCGCCTCTATGTCCGAACCGTCAAAATAGACCGTCTGGGAGAGGGTCGGCGATTTGAGGTCATACGTCATCGGGGTCGACTCAAACCGCTCGTACGAGAAGCCGAGGATGACATGGTGGTTGTCGAAACGTTTGGCCAGGGTCTCTTCGATGGTGTATTTCTCCGACTGCGAGTATTTGTAAGCCGGTTCGTACGATGTGTATTTATTGCGAAAATAGCTGTCGATCAGCAGCTCAGTGGAGTCGTAGCTGAGCGTCGTTGTCGACTCAACCCCCTCCATCAGTGTCGTCTGGTACCGCCCGAAATAGCCGAACAGCTCGGTATCCAGATTCGCCTCGTTGTCGTAGAGATTGGTGAGAGAATTGGCGCCGTTCATCGAGATGAGGGTGGATTCGGACGAGTGGCGGTAATTGACCCCCATATCGAATCCCCCTTTTTCGTAGCGGGCCGCGACCGATTTGGTGATGTGGGGCTGAAAATCGAATTCCCGGTTCTCGGCACTTTGCACCGTGGTTCCCTCCAGCACAACAGGCTGGCGCAGAAAATCGCCGGGATACTCTTTTTCAAATTCATAATCCTGGTCGTTGTGATAGTGGGCTTTGAGCGTCAGCCGCCCATCGTACACGGGGAGAGATTTGACCCCGTAGGCGTAGCGGTACCCGTCGCTTCCTCCGATAATCCCTATCTCGTCTTTGGGCGTTTTCGCACTGACGAGGTTGATGACCCCGCTGAGTGCATCGGCGCCGTACACGACCGAAGCGGGGCCATAAAGCACCTCCACCCTCTCTATCCCGAACAGTGGATACTGCGCCGAATGGCTCAGCATCTCGCCGTCGGTCTGATCGATCTCGATCCCGTCTTGAAGCACCTTCATGTAGTTGGTCCCCATGACGCCCCGGATCCCTATCTGGTTCAGAATTCCCGAATCGGCATGGCGCATGATCTGAAAGCCCGGAAGATCGTTCAAAAGCTCGTCCAGCCCGCGGTAACCCCGTTCGGCTATCTGCTCTTTGGAGATGACGATCATTTTGGCGGGGGTAAAGTTCAGGCTTTGGAGAGACTTTGATGCCGATGCGACCTTGAGTTGCTGCAGATCCTGCAGCTCCAGCGCAAAGACGTCGTCCATCAAATCGATTTTGTATTCGTTCGCAGCGAGCAAAGAGGCAGAAGCGACTAAAGACAAAAACAATTTCATTAAAACAGCTTCCCCTTAAAATCTATTGCCTAGATTATAACTCAAAATTATGAAATTTTATTAAGAACCCTGGAACACCCCATAGGATGGTGACAAAACAGGGACAAAAAACATTGGGGAAAAAAAGACAGCCTGTACATATGAAGAAAAACGGCTCAGAAAATGCCAGAAGCGAAAAGAATACTATAGGGCTGCGATCATGGAAAATGGTTTTTAGAGAGCGGTTGAATGATGTTCGATGGTGGCGGGGGGGGGACTCGAACCCCCGACCTCCGGCTTATGAGACCAGCGCTCTAACCAGCTGAGCTACCCAGCCATCGTAATGGAAGACCGGAATTATAGTCGTGATTAGCTTATTCGAAGCTTTAAACGGAATGTTTTTAGGGATATTTTTTTAGACTCACTTTTATATATTAGATTAAGCTCATAATAGTTGAGCCATAATGACTAAGAGTATTGACAATTTACCCAAACTCATGTACAATCTCCGTCATAAAAATTCATCTTATTCAAAAGGAAACGCTATGAACTTCCAACCGCTTGGAAAACGTGTATTGGTCGAGCGTCTCGAAGAGGCGACCAAAACCGCTTCGGGAATCATCATCCCCGACAACGCCAAAGAAAAACCTTCTCAGGGTACCGTCGTTGCCGTAAGTAACGAGGTAGAAAACGTTTCAACAGGTGACAAGGTCGTCTTCGGCAAATACGCCGGAAACGAACTCACCCTGGATGGAAAAGCCTATCTGGTCATCGAGACCGACGATTTACTTGGAATTATCAAATAACTATCTTTATAAGGAGTAAATAATGGCAAAAGAGATCCATTTTTCAGACGAAGCACGCAACAAGTTGGCCGCAGGGGTACAGAAACTGACCGACGCCGTCAAAGTGACCATGGGGCCCCGCGGGCGTAACGTCCTGATCCAGAAAAGCTACGGCGCGCCGAGCATCACCAAAGACGGCGTATCGGTAGCCAAAGAGATCGAGCTCAAAGATCCCCTCGAAAACATGGGGGCACAGCTGGTAAAACAGGTCGCTTCCAACACTGCCGACGAAGCGGGTGACGGTACGACGACGGCGACCGTCCTGGCCAACTCGATTTTCAAAGAGGGTCTGCGCAACATCACCGCAGGTGCCAACCCCGTCGAAGTAAAACGGGGTATGGACAAAGCGCTCGAGGCGATTTTAGAGAACCTCAAAGCTTCATCACGCGTCATCAACGACAAAAAAGAGATCGCACAGGTCGCGACAATCTCTGCCAACTCCGACGAGCGGATCGGTACGATGATCGCCGAAGCGATGGAAAAAGTAGGCCGTGACGGCGTCATCACCGTCGAAGAGGCCAAAGGGATCAACGATGAACTCGACGTCGTCGAGGGGATGCAGTTCGACCGCGGCTACCTGAGCCCCTACTTCATCAACAACAGCGAAAAAATGACCGTTGAGCTGGATCATCCGTTCATCCTCCTCTTCGATCAGAAAATCTCGAACCTCAAAGACCTCCTGCCGGTACTGGAGCAGGTTCAGAAAAGCTCACGCCCGCTTCTTATCATCGCCGAAGATGTCGAGGGGGAAGCCCTCGCGACCCTCGTGGTGAACAAACTCCGCGGCGTCCTCAACATCACGGCCGTCAAAGCTCCTGGATTCGGTGACCGCCGCAAAGCGATGCTTCAGGATATCGCCGTGCTGACCCGCGCGCAGGTGATCAGCGAAGAGATCGGACGAACCCTCGACAGCGCGACCGTAGCCGACCTCGGTCAGGCGGCGCGCGTCGTCATCAGCAAAGACAACACCACGATCGTCGACGGTGCGGGTGAAAAAGAGATGGTAGAGATGCGCATCAAAGAGATCCGCACCCAGATCGAAACGACCACCAGCGAATACGCCAAGGAAAAACTCCAGGAGCGTCTGGCGAAACTCGCCGGCGGTGTCGCGGTCATCAAAGTCGGTGCCGCGACCGAAACCGAAATGAAAGAGAAAAAAGACCGCGTCGACGACGCCCTCTCCGCGACCAAAGCGGCCGTCGAAGAAGGGATCGTCATCGGAGGCGGTGCGGCACTCATCCGCGCGGCGGCCAAAGTGAACCTCGATCTCGCGGGTGATCAGAAAATCGGATGCGAAATCATCCTCCGCGCGATCAAAGCGCCGGTCAAACAGATCGCCGAAAACGCCGGATACGATGCGGGAGTCGTCGTCAACACGATTGCGAACGCAACAAACGAAAACATCGGGTTCAACGCCGCGAGCGGCGACTACGTCGACATGTTTGAGGCCGGAATCATCGATCCGCTCAAAGTGGAGCGCGTCGCCCTCACCAACGCCGTATCGGTCTCCAGCCTCCTGCTGACTACCGAAGCGACGATCCATGAAATCCAGGAAGACAAACCTGCCGCCATGCCGGACATGGGCGGAATGGGCGGCATGCCGGGGATGATGTAATTTTCCCTCCCCATTTTTTCCTCTGCACCCCTGCGGGGGTGTCTCTTCTTCTTTTTTCCTGCCACCGATTAGACTTTTAAAGGGGCTTTGATGCCATTTTCGTTCACCGATGCTATCGGCCTTCTCGGCGTCATCATCATCGTGATCACCTACATGCTGCTGCAATTCGAACGGCTCTCTCCCAAAGCGCTCTCGTTCTCCCTCCTCAATGCCCTCGGAGCCTTTTTGATCATCGTGTCACTTCTCTACGACTGGAACCTTTCGGCTTTCGTCATCGAATTTTTCTGGATGCTTCTGAGCCTATACGGGATCGGAAAATATTATGTTTCCAAAAAACGGATGAATAAATAAAATTTAACTAGATCTAAGATATTTAAACCTAGAATGGTATAATCTTTATTTATACGAGGTCTCCTTTGAAATACCCCCTGATGCTTTTGATAGTACTCTCCCTCTCCGTCCACGCCGAAATCCGAAAAGAGTATTATGACAACGGACAGATCGAAATCGAGGAAAATTACGAAAACGGCGTACGCCACGGCCCGGCCAAAAGCTTTTTCGAAAGCGGGAAACTCGAAGCGGAAATGCAGTATGCCCACGGCAAAAGAGAGGGATTGACCAAAAGCTATTACGAAAACGGGCAGCTCGAATCGGTGATCAACTACCGTGAGGGGAGACGCGACGGGGTGCTCAAAAGCTACTACCCCGACGGCCGGCTCGAATCGGAGATTGTGTTTAAAAAAGGAATTCCCGAAAGAACCCCCAAACGCTAGAACCCTTGTTCGAGATTGCGGCGGTTTTCCCAAATAGAGTGGAGAAACGCGATCAAAATCAATCCTATTCCGATCGTTCCCGTCACGAGTTCACTGATGTGGGTGTTGATTTTAATCAGCATGATCACTGCCAGCACCCCGATTGCGTAATGGGCACCGTGTTCGAGATAACGGAAGTGAGAAAGGGTTTTATGCTCGACGAAGAAAATCGTCATGCTCCGCACGAACATCGCCCCCACACCCAGACCGATCATAATGATGAAGATATTGCTGGTGAGGGCGAACGCCCCAATGACCCCGTCAAAGCTGAAGCTGGCATCGAGCACTTCCAGATAGATGAACCCGGCGATCCCGCTTTTGACCGTTTCGGAAGAGAGGAAATGATCCAGTACCCCCAAGAGAGAGTGTAGCAAAACACCGTACATGAATGCCTGTACAACTGTAAAATCCTGGGTGATATGCCCCAGAGCGATCCCCACCATGATCGCGGTGATCAGCTCGATGTTGTTGACCGATGAGGCTTTTTCCATAAATCGGGACCCTTCGACGAAGGTGACCCATTTGATGTCCCGCTCTTCGAAGAAAAAGTCGAGAAAAACCATCAGCAAAAAGGCTCCCCCAAAGGCAAAAATCGTCGATTCGGTCGATTTGAGCACTTTTTCGTATTCACCCGGCTGGTTCATCGCCACCTGCAATGTCTCGATCATCCCCATCCCCGTTACAAACGAAACGATTGCCAGCGGGAACACCAGGCGCATCCCGAACACGGCAATCGGGATACCGAAGATAATAAACCGTTTCTGCCAGACCGGATCCATCGTCTCGAGGACTTTCGCGTTGACCACCGCATTGTCAAAGGAGAGCGATATCTCCAGAATGATCAACAGGAACGTAATATAGATAGCGGCCATTCCGCCCAGGTAATAGGCCGTGATGAGCCCAAGCGCCATGATGACAAACGAACTGTAGAAGTAACGCATGCGTACCCTTGTTAGTATAGATGCAAAATTATAACGAAACTTATGCCCGTCCGCCTCGAACGGGCAGCGGCAAAATGGAAAGAATGGATTAAAAGGCGTTATGCCACTGCACGAGGCTGAGGCGGTACCCTTCCCGGACCGGAAGGACTTCGTGGGAAAAATAGGGGTTGCTCAAAAAAACGACCATATCCCCCGCTTCGGGGCGGAGGGTAATCGTATTGTCGTGCTCGTCGCAAAGGTAGTTGAACAGCAGCTCCCCCCCGCTGAAATGGTCCGGATCGCTCGGGTGGGGAGTATAGGAGGTGGTAAACAGCACGGTCGTCAGTTTCCGCTCGGGAGCGACGGGGCGAAAACCGACGGTGTTTCCCTCCGCGTCGCGCAGCTCGCTCGAATCATCGGCGTGCCGGACGTAAAACGATCCTTTCTCATATCCCAGCACCTGCACGTCGGTCCCCTTTCCCAGCGAAAGGGCAAAAAATTCCTCGATCTCGCGCCGCACGGCGGCAAAACGGTGTTCGTAGATCGCCAGGTGTTCGGGGCTGAGGGTGTGGATATCGGTTTTTCGGATGGCGGTATCGAGTGCGCGGCCGCGAAGCTCCGCCGCCACGGCCTCACGGTCGGCGAGCGCGGCTTCGGTGATTGCGCGGCACTCCGAGGGGCTCAGAACCCCCTCGAGGACCATGTAGGGAAAATCGTGGTAGGGGTTGGGGAGGCGCTTGGTGGGGATATCCCACCCTAACAGCTCGTCGCGGGCGTAGACGTAGTTGCTGATCCGGTGCATCGCAACTGCTACTTTTTATCGGTCACGATATAAAGCTGTTCGTGTCCGAGCCCTTTGAGGACGTCCATGACGCCGACGAAATTCTGGAACGCCGCATCTTTGTCGCTGTAAAGGACGACCGTCATCTCCTTGCCCCCCTCCTTCACTTTCGTTTCGAACTCTCCGAGGGTGACGGGGGTTTTCTCATCGACCCATAGGGAGCCGTCTTTTTTGATGGTGAGTTTCAGCTCGCTGGGCTTGTGCTCGGCGGCCGTCCCCTTGGCCTCGGGCAGATCAACGGGGATCAGCCCCGTTTTGATGAAGGTCGCGGTTGTCAGCACCATCACCAAAAGCACGAGCATGATGTCGATAAAGGGGATAACGTTGATGGTATCGATCCGCTTCATTTTCATCATGTCATCCTTGTTTTTTGTGCGCGGCAATATCCCACTGCGTCAGGATACGCTCCATTTTACGCAGCAAAATGTTGTAAAACACGATGGAGGGGATCGCCACCACAAGACCCATCGCCGTCGCTTTGAGCGCCAGGGCCAGCCCCGTCATGATTTTTTTCGGATCCACCGCCCCCATGTCCCCGAGGCTGTAGAAGGTGATCATGATCCCCACGACCGTTCCCAGCAGCCCGACATAAGGGGCATTCGAACCGATCGTCGCGATCGTACTGACGTTGTTCCCCAGGTCGAGTTCGAGTTCCTCTTTCGTCTCGTAATCGCTGATGCGCAAGGCCCGGTAATACATCACCCGCTCGATAAACAGCCACAGCGACACGATACTCATCACCAGCAAAATTCCGATAACACCGATATCCAGTGCCCCTTCCGCCCAGCTCAGCCAGTTGTTATTCTCCATTTTTATCTCCTTTGAATTCAAGTTTGACGCATGTCCCTTTTCCCACTTCGGAAGAAACATGCAAAGCGATCCTGTGCCGATCGCAATAGCGTTTGACGAGGTTGAGCCCGATGCCGTATCCCGCCATCGCAGAATCACTCTGGTAGTACCGGTCATAAATGCGCATCAGGGCGATCTCGTCCATCCCGATCCCCCGGTCGCAGATGCTGAGCGTTTTCCCTTGGATCCGGATCGCGATCTGCGGCTCCGTAGGGGAATATTTGACCCCGTTTTCGACGAGGTTGTCGATCACCTTTCCCAGCCCGATCCGGTCGGCACGGACATCGAGGGGGGCAAGATCGCTCTCCCACCGGACTCCGCTGTAGAGGGGCATGAGAAAACCGAGTCTCTCTTCGATCAGCTCTTGCAGATCGAAACTCTCGATCGATTCGCGCTCCATCTGTTTTTTGATCAGATAATCGAGCTCATTATACCGTTCTTTGAGCATTTGTGCCGCCGTTTCGATCCGCTCCAGCCGCTTGAGACTCTTATCGTCGGTGTGGGTTTTGCGCAGCATCGAGACGTTGGCGGTGATCGTATTGACCGGAAGGTTCAGCTCGTGCAGCGTCTCCTTGGAAAGATGCTCGAGATGGGCAAAATGCTCCTGGAGCGGCGATATAGCGATGCGGGCCAGAATCCTCCCCGCGATCAGGGTGACCAACAATGCGGCAAACGTAATGATCCCCCACTGCTCAACGCCCAGCACCTCATGGACGTAGTAGATCGCCACGATCAAAACAGCCGTCGTCACCACATACAGCGAAGCCAGCGCGATTTCGACGTTACGGAACAAGGCGGTACCCCACACCGCGGATATTGACGATCCGATCAGACCCGATCTCCTGTTTGAGACGGTTGATGTAGACCCGTATCGCTCCGTCGCTGATCATCTCGGAGGGGTTCCACAGCGTATCCATGATCATCTCTTTGGTGACGATCTCCCCCGCATTGTGGATGAACAGGGCCATCAGCTGGTACTCTTTGAGGGTGAGTGGGAGTTCCTTCTCCCCCATCATCACGCATTTGTGGAGTTCATCCAGGCACAGGTCCCCCGCGCATCGCTGGTGCTTTCCTTTGGTCCGGCGCATCAGGGCCTGTATCCGGACGATCAGTTCATCGGTGTCGAAGGGTTTTTTCAGATAATCATCGGCCCCGATGTCGAAGGCCTGCGAGAGGGTACCGAGTTCCTGATGGGAGGTCAGGTAGATGGTGGGGGTCGTATCGTTGGCACGGCGAAGTTCCCTCAGCAGCGAGAGGCCGTCGATGAGAGGGACGTTGATGTCAAGGAGATAGAGGTCGAAATGGTTCTGGTACGTCTCATCCAGCGCCTCCTGCCCGTTACGGCACAGCGTCACCTCAAACCCCTCCTCTTCCAGCACATCCGCGATCGATTCCCCGAAGAGGAGATCGTCTTCGAGCAGCAGAATCCTAATCGACACGCTCAATCGACCATTTGAGGGTTTCGCCCGCTTTCATCGGTACGACGCTGCCGTAGATGTCGGGGACGTGGAATTCGCTCTTGGCCAGCGTCACCTCTTTGTACTCGGCGCAGATGCCGTAGATCCGCTGGGCGTTGTCGCTGACGAACGCCTGGAGATTGTCAAGCTTGCCGTGCGCATCGAATATTTCGCACAGCAGCTGCAAGGCGATGGGGGCTGTAAAGACCCCTGCCCCGCACCCGCACGACTCTTTGGCGTGTTTGGGGTGGGGAGCGCTGTCGGAACCGAACATCACCTTCGGATGGGCTTCGAGGGCCACTTTGAGAAGCGCTTCGCGATCATGGGGGCGCTTGGCGATCGGCTTGCAGAACAGGTGGGGGCGCAGCAGTCCCCCGGCCACATCATCGAGGGTGATCATCAAATGGTGTACCGTAATCGTCGCGTAGAGGTTGTCGTATTTATCGAGCATCTCCACCGCGTCGCGGGTCGTGATGTGCTCCATCACGATCTTGAGGCGCGGGAAATGGGAGGCCAGCATCTCGTACACGCTCATGAATTCCGCTTCCCGGTCCATCACGAAGCCGTTCGTCTCGCCGTGCACCGAGAGGACGATCCCCAGGTCACTCATCGCTTCGAGCGTCTCGCGCATCGATTCGATGTCGAAACTGGCCACTCCCCCTTCGGAATTCGTCGTTACCCCGCTGGGGTAGAGCTTGACCGCCGTAATCTCGTCACGGACATCTTCCAAAAATGCGCGGGAGTAGTTCTGGTAGAAAAGGGTCATGTAGGGCTCGAAATCGTCCCGCCCGATCGCATGGCGGATCCGTTCTTTGTAGGAAATGACCATCTCTTTGGTCGTCACGGGGGGAACGAGGTTGGGCATCACAAGCGCACCGCTGAAACTGTACGACGTCAGCGGCGCGACAGTCTCGAGCATCTCGCCGTCGCGAAGGTGGAGGTGCATATCCAGGGGCATGGTGAGAGAAATCGTTTTCATGATTGAGCCTTTACATCGTTTTGAGCTTGCCGGATCAGGGCGTTGAGAGACTCTTCGTACCGCTTGGCTTCGGCCTCGTCGGTCGATTCGAAACGGGTCACGAGGACGGGGGTCGTGTTGCTGGCACGGACCAGCCCCCACCCGTGGTCGAAGATGACCCGCACGCCGTCGACATCAATGATCTCGCGAATGGAGGGGAAACCCTCAGGCGGGTTCTGTAACAGCGTTTTGAGTTTCGCGATCAGGGGAAATTTCTCCTGTTCGGTCGTTTTCACCTTGATCTCTTCAGTCGAGAACACTTTGGGCAGCTTCGCGATCTCGGCGTCGAGGTCCACCCCCTCCTGCACGAGTTCCAGCATCCGCAGCGTCGCATAGATCGCGTCGTCATACCCGAAATAGCGGTCGGCGAAGAAGACGTGGCCACTCACCTCGCACGCCAGGTCGGCATGGAGCTCTTTCATCTTCACTTTGAGGTTTGAGTGGCCCGTTTTGTACATGACCGCAGTCGCCCCCCGTTC
Source organism: Campylobacterales bacterium (assembly GCA_016938595.1). Taxonomy (GTDB): domain Bacteria; phylum Campylobacterota; class Campylobacteria; order Campylobacterales; family Sulfurimonadaceae; genus Sulfuricurvum. Next base: position 11,564 of record JAFGUJ010000026.1, read on the forward strand.
GCGGAGGGTATCGTACATGACCTGCGAGCATTTTACTTCACCGATGACGGTCGGGTTTTTCATCTTCAGCGCAAACAGCAATGCCATCATGTCGCCTTTGATATTGTTGTTATGGGTCAATACGGCGATCCGGTCCGAGTCGCCGTCGTAAGCGAACGCGATATCCCCTTCCCGTTTCAAAAGCTCTTTGATGTCTTCGAGATTGTGTTCTTCGCTGGGATCGGGGTGGTGATTCGGGAACGTCCCGTCGGGATCGGTGTATATCCCTTTGGCGTTCAGGCCGAGCTCTTTGAAAATATCATCGATTGCCAGCCCGGCTACGCCGTTGCCGCAGTCGTAGACGATCCGTTCTTTCATCCCTCTCAAATGGCCGAACGATTCGATCATGAACCGTTTATACCGTTCCAGTGCGTCGATCTCGGTTACCTGCCGCTCGACTTTCTCGGGGAAAGGAAGCGTTTCGATTTTCCGTCCGAGGGCGTAAATCGACTCGCCGAAAAAAGGAGCTTTGTTAATCGTGATTTTAAACCCGTTGTATTCGCTCGGGTTGTGCGATCCGGTAATCATCACCGACGCGCAGGGGGTAATTCCCTCAAATGACTGATAGTTGCAAAAATAGTTGACGGGGGTCGGGACCATTCCCATTCCCAGTACCTTGATCCCCCCCGCGTTCAGTCCTGCGGTAAGGTATTCAAATAAAACCGGAGAGTGCGAGCGCGCATCGTATCCGACTGCCGCATACTCCCCATAGGGTTTTATCTCTTCGGCGAGCGCATATCCCAGACGGGTGATCGTCTCTTCGTTCAGTTCTTTCTCAAAAATACCCCGGATGTCATATTCCCGATAAATACTCATCAAATCCCTTTTCAATAAACAATAACCGATTATACAATGAGGTTGGTAAAAGAGTCTTTGTTTACGGGGCGAATCGCCCCGAGAAAGAATAGTGAAGAAGTGTTACAGCAGTGTTAAATCAAATGGAACGTTTGAATTCCGGATACGCCTCGAGCCCGCATTCGCTGACGTCCAGCCCCTGCAGCTGTTCCTCATCGGAGGCGCGGAACGGAAACACTTTGTTGATCAGATAGATCATCCCGAACGACACCGTAAAGACGAACACCGCGATGACTCCGACCCCTTTGAGCTGATTCAGAAAGGTTACCCCGTTGGCCGGATCGGCCGCGAAAATCCCTACCGCGAGCGTCCCCCATATCCCGTTGATCAGGTGGACCGAAAGGGCCCCTACGGGATCGTCGATCCGGACACGGTCGAACAGCGGTACCGCGAACACGACCAGCGCCCCTCCCAGAGTACCGATTACGGTCGCATCGATCATCGTGTACAGATGCGGTCCGGCCGTCACGGCGACAAGCCCTCCGAGCGCACCGTTGAGGATCATCGTGATATCGAACCGGCGATAGCGGACATAGATCAAAATCCCCGCGGCAATCGCTCCGGAGAGTCCGGCCGTATTGGTGTTGAACACCGTCAGGGCGACTGTATCGGCGGCCTCTTTCGTCGAGATGCTCCCGACCGATCCGCCGTTGAATCCGAACCACCCGATCCACAGCAGCATCGCTCCCAACACCACCAGCGGAATGTTGGAAGCGGGGATGACACGCATCTGATCGCCGATGTAGCGCCCTTTACGCGCTCCGATGATGAGGATCGCCGCCAGCAGCGCCCATCCCCCGGTCGAGTGGATGACGGTGGAACCCGCCAGATCGACGAAATTCAGATCCAGAAACGTCCCCTTCAGCCAGTCACTGCCCCAGCTGATGTTCACCGACACCGGATAGATGATTCCCCCCATGATCACGGTAAAGAGGGTCAGGGGAAGCAGCTTCGCCCGCTCGCC
>JAFGUJ010000003.1 GCA_016938595.1 Campylobacterales bacterium
TGGATCGCGAAGCTGCGGGATGCTTTATGAAGATGAAGGGGAACGAAACGTTCAAAGTAGCCGTCCGTACCCTGACCAGCGACGTCATCGACATCCTGGAGCAAAATGCCATCCCCTCTACGGCGATCAAACATTTCGTTCCCCATCAGGCCAACTACCGCATCATCAAAGCGGTCGGCGACGCGTTGGAACTCACCGACGAACAGGTCGTCCTGACCGTCGCCAAATACGGCAACACTTCCGGCGCATCGATCCCGATGGCCATCAACGACATCTACGAATCGGGACGCCTCCAGGAAGGTGATCTGATGCTCCTCGACGCGTTTGGCGGCGGTCTGACGTGGGGAAGCGCTCTCGTCCCTTTTGCCGGAAAAGGCAACTAAGCCCCCTTTCGCTACAATAGGCGACTTTTTTTCAAGGTCGCAGATGCTCTATACCAATTCCCTCATCTATATTGAACTTCACGAAAGTGAAATCCCCTGGCTGAAAATCTTTACCCATGCTCCGCATAAAGAGTTCTCCGAATGCTCCCGCAATGAAAAAGAGATGATCTTCGAATTGCTGGATCTCATCGAAAAAGAGATGCTGGCTTACTTTAAACCCGACAAGATCAACATCGCGTCGTTTGGAAACATGCTTCCACGTGTCCACTGGCATATCATGGCCCGTTTTTGTGACGACAGCTATTTTCCCGAGCCGATGTGGGGAATCAGACAAAGAGAGGGGTTTGGATTGACGGCCCCGATGGAGCCGTTTTTGGAAGAGTTGAAAGGGAAATTAATAGCGCGGTTTGGGTGAGCGGTTTGCGCCGCCGCTAAAGCTGCGTGAACGGTCGCTCCGTTCTCCGCCGCTGCGCTCCTGGCGTTCGCCACGTTCGCCGCCGCGATCGTTGCGATCACGGTCTCCCCGATAGCCTCCGCCGCTGCGGTTGCTGTGGCTTCGGTTACGGTTGAATCCGCCGGGACGGCGGTTGCCGCCGCGGTCATGGCGGTTTTCGAGGTTATGGAGAATTTTCTCCAGACGCTCAGCCGCGATACCGATCTGATTCGGTCCCTGGACCTGATTGCGTTCCATCAGAACAGAGATCAGCTTGTAGGCGATCTGTTCCTGATCATACTCTTCTTTCAGGGCATCGAGAATCTTGTGCGCTTCATCATAGATGTGCTGCTTTTCGATCTCGGCCAGCAACCGGCTCGCCTGCGCTTCTTTCACGTCGCGTTTGCTCGGGATGTAGGCATGCTCCATCGTCGTACCCACTTTGGAGCGGATACGCTGAAGTTCTTTGAATTCCAAAGGGGTTACGAGGGTGATCGCCACCCCTTTTTTTCCCGCACGTCCCGTACGGCCGATACGGTGGACGTAGCTTTCCGCATCAAAAGGAATATGGTAGTTGAACACGTGGGTAACGCCGTCGATATGGAGCCCGCGCGCCGCAACGTCGGTCGCGATCAGAACATCGACCGCATCCGTTTTAAGCCCTTTGATGACGCTTTCGCGCTGGCGCTGTTCCATGTCGCCATGGAGCCCTTTGGCAGAGTATCCGACCGCGGAAAGGACGTTGGACAAACGGTCAACCTCTTTTTTCGTCCGGCAGAACACGACGGTTTTCTGCGCGTCTTCCGCATCCATCAAGCGGATGATCGCATCGTCACGCTCTGATTCTTCGATAACGTAATACTGCTGCGTTATATCGGTATTGGTCGTCTCGGTTTTGGTGATCGACGCAAAAAACGGGTTCACCAGGATACGCTCTGCGAGCTGTTTGATCGGAGCGGGCATTGTTGCTGAGAAAAGAAGTGTCTGGCGTTCTGTCGGAAGATAGGTGAAAATTTCGTTGATATCGTCCAAAAAGCCCATATCGAGCATTTCATCCGCTTCGTCAAGGATAACGGTTGAGGGAGCGAACCCTTTGAGCATGTCGCGGCTGAGCATGTCGAGCAGACGGCCCGGCGTTGCGATGATCACCTGTGCGCCGCGCTCGATCAGATCGATCTGACGGTTGTACGAGCTTCCGCCGTAAATGGTTACGGTACGTACGCCGAGGTGTTTTCCGTATTTGAAAATTTCGTCGCTCACCTGGTTGGCCAGTTCCCGCGTCGGAGTGATGATGAGGGCTTCGATCCCCCCTTTGAGATTCATTTTGTTCAGTGTCGGAAGACCGAATGCCGCCGTTTTACCGGTACCGGTGTGGGCCTGTCCTACGACGTCGCGCCCTTCCATGATGACGGGAATAACCATGGACTGGATCGGACTTGGTGTTTTGAACCCTGCATAATTGATGCTTTGCATGATCTCTTTGCGAAGACCAAAATCCTCAAACGTCTGGAGATTTTCCGCTGCTGTTTCTGGTGTTTCTGTGACTGTGATTGTGTTACTCATTTGTAAACCCTTTATAATACGCCACCCCGGCAAAAAAAGGAACCCGTTTTTCGTTAATCCGAAAATATTTCCTAAAAAGCCCATGTTGCTACGCGAGCCGCTGTGACGCTGTGTATTGTCTCGACCGAGACTGTAAATTTTCAGAGATCGGATCTCTACCATGGAAGGTACCTTAGAAAAACGCCACGTATGAAGCTTTGCGAAGGTACCCAAAAATTTTCCGAATTATACCCGTTTGGAACATAATATCTCCTGACAAACCCATTTTAATAAAAGTTAAAGTTAACCTTTGGTTTCAAATCGTTTATATTTTGTCCTTTTTTTTTAATCTTTAAGAACTATACTTCCAAAAAATTGAACGCAATTCAAGGAGCAAAACAATGTACAACGTTAAAATCGAAAAAGAGTGCGGCTGTTTCAAACGAAGCGGTATGGAGAGTATCAAAACTTTCGAAAGCAAAGACGATGCAATGATCGAAGCAAAAGCCTGGGCAGAAGAGATGAACGAAACATTTTGTCAAAAACACGTTTTCAGCGTCGCCGAAGAAGGAAACGATCTGATCATCAAAGTAGCAATGAACGGATAAATATCCGGTCCCTGTCTCCGAGGAGACAGCCCCTTGTTACAGACTCAAATTGAGTTTTTTAATCACCATCTTCTTCGACCACATCGGATCTTTCAACTCGAGCATTTCCCTCACCTCATCATTCACCAAACGATAGGAAACACTGAGCAATACTTTGTCGGCCCCGTTTACCAAGGGGAATGAAATGGTTTTCGAACCGTTCGCGGGAATCGAGAGATTCTCCACGGTTTTGGCCGCAAGATGGGGGATCGTCGGTTTACCGCGCTTGCTCAAATAGCGCGAGGTAAGGGAACGGGTTTCGGTATTGATCACTTTCCCCCCCTTAAGATACTGCATCTCGACCACAATCTCTCTCGATCCGAATCCGCTGGGAAGCGCATGCGGCTGCGGGTTTTTAAGCGTTACTTCCAGCGTGCGCGAACCTTTTTTGGCCTCCACTTTGAGAGCGTCTTTCCACATCGTCACAGTATGGGCTCCGATGAAACTGTGGGAACGGATCAGACGCTTGTTCTGCTGTCCATTTTTATCCCGCAACGTTGCGGCTACCCCCATTTTACGGGGTCCCATGTGGCAGTCAACGCACTGTTTGCCGCCGCTTTTGAATTCCGACTGCATGTTGGTGAAACGGTGCCCCTCCTCGGAGGTGTCGTTGGCATGGCAGACGAAGCAGAGCTGGTCGGGATTGGTATCCATGAAGTCACGGCGTTCGGTTTTGTGATAGGGGGATTTGGCATCATCGTACGGCCCGCTCATTACCCCCGACTTCATCCAGCTGACACGATGGATCCCCCGCTTGCTGTCGGGAAGGTTGTCGTGGATCTGGTCGATGTTGTGGCAGACGACACAGTTGATCCCCTCGCTGATCAGGTCGCTTTGAAGCGCTTTGGTCGCTGCCGTGTCCTGATCGAGGTTGAGGGCTGCGATCGCTTCGTATTCGGCACTTGTCGAGGTGACGGAGATGCGGGGATTGTGGCAGGCAGCGCACTCGATCTTGATCGTATTGAGCGATTTGCCGCTGGTTTTACGGGCGACGTAATCGATCGTCTTTTGGAAATATTCATCATTGGCGTAATGGGATTTCGCGTGCCACGAACCCTCCCACTCTTTGACGATATGGCTGTGACACGCTTTGCACTTGCCGGAGTCTTTGAATTTGTCTCCGACATGAACCACTTTAGCCCCCTCAAGCGACAAAGCCAGTAAAGCCAACGCTATGAACCAATGCATAAATTCTCCTTTTAACGGTGTTTATCGAGCCAAACCATCAACCCTTTTTGTGCGTGCAGGCGGTTCTCCGCCTCTTCGAAAATCAGACTCTGCTTCCCTTCCAGCACCGCTTCGCTCACTTCGGCTTCGCGGTAGGCGGGGAGACAGTGCAAAAAGATCGCTTCGCCATCAGCGCGTCCCATCAGCGCTTCGTCGACGATGTACCCTTCGAAAGCACGGAGGCGCTGTGCTTTTTCCTCCTCCTGACCCATGGAAATCCACGTATCGGTGGTGACGACGGTTGCTCCCGCCACCGCCTCTTTGGGGTCGTTCGTGATGGTGATCTTCGCGCCGCTGTGTCGGGCGAATTCCATCGCATCGGCCACGACAGCCGGGTCACATTCGTACCCCTTCGGCGTCGCGACACGAAGTTCAAACCCGAGTTTGGAGGCCAGCATCAGCCACGAATGGGTCATATTGTTGCCGTCCCCTACGTAGGCGACAACGGGGCTTTTATCTTTCCCGCATTCCATCATCGTCATGTAATCCGCCAGTAGCTGCACCGGATGGTAGCTGTCGCTGAGACCGTTGATAACGGGGACTTTCGAATAACGGGCAAACTCTTCGAGCTTGCTTTGCTCATAGGTGCGGATCATCACCATATCACACATCGAAGAGATGACTCGGGCGGTGTCTTTGACCGGTTCGCCGCGCCCCAGGTGGATATCCCGATTGGAGAGGAACAGCGCATGTCCTCCCAGCTGGTACATCCCTACCTCAAAACTGACACGGGTACGGGTAGAACTTTTCTCAAAGATCATCGCCAGTGTCTGATTCGCCAGACGCGGAATGAAAGTTTTGGCCTTTACTTCCTGCTTGATCTGAAGCCCAAATTCGAGGATTTCGAGGATCTCTTCTTTGGTGTAATCTTTTAACGTTAAAAAATGTCTCACGTGATTCCTTCGATACAAAAAACAATCATATCATAAATAAAATACATTAACTCAAAAGTGTGGCGACTTCTTTAGCATGGTAGCTGATGATGATGTCGGCACCGGCGCGTTTAAACCCCACCATCGTCTCCATCATGACGCGGTTGTAATCGATCAGACCGGCATTGCCCGCGTGTTTGAGCATCGCGTATTCGCCGCTGACGTTGTAAACTGCCAGCGGAAGATCGGAAGCTTCGCGGATGTCGCGGATAATGTCCAGATACGCCAGAGCCGGTTTGACCATCAGGATATCGGCCCCCTGCGCCTCATCGGCAAGGCTTTCACGGATCGCTTCACGGCGGTTGGCGGGGTCCATCTGGTACGTAGCACGGTCTCCGAAGCTCGGGGTAGATTCGGCGACGTCGCGGAACGGTCCGTAGTAGCCGCTGGCGAATTTCGTCGAGTAGCTCATGATAGGGAGGTTCGAATATCCGCCGCCATCAAGGGCGTCGCGCAGTGTCGTGATGATCCCGTCCATCATCCCCGAAGGGGCGATCATATCCACACCGGCGCGCGCGTGAACGAGAGCCTGCTGGGCGGAGATCCCGAGGGTGAGGTCGTTGTCGACCGTCTCGTGGACATGGTCCAAAATACCGCAGTGGCCGTGGTCGGTGTATTCGCAGAAACACAGATCAGTCACGACGAACATTTTGGGATAGGCCCGTTTGATCGCCCGTACCGCCGTCGCGATGATCCCATGGTCGCACAGCGCGTCGCTTCCGACCGAGTCTTTCACCTCCGGGATGCCGAAAAGGATGATCGAGTTGATCCCCAGCGACTGAAGCACGCCGCACTCTTTGAGTATCTCGTCCAGAGACATCTGGAAAACGCCCGGCATCGAGGAGACTTCGGTTTTGATCCCCTCTCCCGGTCTGACAAACAGCGGATAGATGAAATCATCCACCCCCACATGCGTTTCGCGCACCAGTGCGCGCAGTTGCGAATTCATTCGTAAACGGCGGAAACGCTCCATACCATCTCTCCCTTATCTATTTTAAGCGGATAAGTGTATCGATACTTAGATTAAGAAAAGGAAATTATAATTGCCTCATGAATACGCAACCATCCTTCGAAAAATCATCCATCGCCAACCTGCCGAGCAAATACGGCCACTTCAAGATCCGCGTCTACAAGGAAGGGGTACAGGAACACCTTGCCATTTTCACCGACGGCTTCGAAAAACAGGAGGCTCCGCTGGTGCGGATCCACTCCGAATGTCTGACCGGTGATACACTGGGAAGCATCAAATGCGACTGTAACAATCAGTTACACAAAGCCCTCAAACTCATCGCCGCGGAGGGGGGGATGGTCATCTACCACCGCCAGGAAGGGCGCAACATCGGGCTGCTCAACAAAATCAACGCCTACTGCCTCCAGGATCAGGGACGCAATACGGTCGAAGCAAACGTCGAGCTTGGGTTCAAACCCGACCAGCGGACCTATGACGTCGTCCGCGAAATATTTAACGATTTCGGGCTGACCAAAATCCGGCTGCTCACCAACAACCCCGCCAAGGTGGACGTCGTCGAGGGGCTGGATGTCGAGATCGTCGAGCGGATCCCCGTCATCATCGATCCCAACCCCTACAACGAGGGGTACCTGCGTACCAAAAAAGAGCAGATGGGGCATATCATTTGAGCCGCCTGCGCCGTCTTGTCACCGAAGCACAGCTTCCGGTGGATGAAAATTTTTTTGAGAAGATCGAACAGTACAAAGCACTGCTGGCCAAATGGAACAAAATCCACAACCTGACCGGGGCCAAAACACCCGATCAGATCGACGATTTTATTCTGGATGCAGTCACACCGATCACCTTTCTCCCCCCAGTGACCAAAGCGATGGATATCGGAACGGGAGCGGGATTTCCCGGAATGGTACTGGGCATTGCGATGCCGAACACCCGCTTCACCCTCGTCGAACCCCTCGCCAAACGTTCCAGCTTTCTGCAGTTTGTCAAAGCGGATCTGGGATTGGAAAACGTCGAAGTCAAAGGGGTCAGGGTCGAACAGCTCGAAAGCGCGCCGTACGATCTGATCACCTCGCGCGCCGTCACCGATACGGGAATGCTCCTCAAACTCTCCGAGCCTTTCTGTGTTCCGGGGACCCTTTTGCTTTTCTACAAAGGGGAGAGGGTGTATGATGAAGTGGACGAAAGCCTCGATTACCGGATCATTGAAGCCCAAAACCGCCATTACCTGTTGATAAAGAGGTAGCCATGCTGAAACTGTTATTGTTTGTCGGCGCGCTTGTCGCCGTCTATTTTATCTTTTTCAAGAAAAAAAGCCTCACCCCTCCCTCCGGCGACAAAGGGTTGGACGAGGCGATGATTCCGTGCGAGAAATGCGGCACGTATGTCCAGGCCAA
>JAFGUJ010000164.1 GCA_016938595.1 Campylobacterales bacterium
CGCCACGATGAACGATGTCAAGCTGAGAGTCACCAAGGGAAATGAAACAGAGGGAATCGACGCAGACGTGATCGATCAGATCCCTGCAGGGTGGATGCCACAAACGACCGTCGTATTGCCCAAAGAATATGTGGGAGAGAATCTCCTGATAGGGTATTTAAAATAGCATCGCCTATCGGTTTCGCCGTCTTTTAAAGAAGTATTAATCTGTTTAGAATGAATAGAAGTATATACGAAGATGGTGGAGCTGTGCGGAATCGAACCGCAGTCCGAAAACGGGCCACCAAAGGCGTCTACATGCTTAGAGACGTTGTTTGTTTTTCGTGAACCTTCACACAACGTGCAAAGCTACAGCCCACTATCCTCTAAATTCGTTCCCGTCCGAGGCGCTCCGGGAGTATAGCTATCGCGGTGGTTATACCCCAAACCCCTCCGGTGATAGCATAGGAGGGTAGAGCAGTCCTAGATTAAGTTAAAACTTACGCTACAGCGTAAGCAGGACGATAGTTAGTGTTGTTTGCGTTTAAGCAATTTGGGCCGTATAACGGAGGTGCCCAGTCCGGCATGCAACCTAAAGCATCCCGCTCCCGTCGAAGCCATGTCAGCCCCACAAGAAGTGAATGCGCGATTATACCATTTTTCGTCATTAAGGGGGGATTTGGTTTTGCGGGTAATTTCGCCGCTTAGGAAATCATTGAAACGTGATGATAAAACCGTAATCTCCCAGTACAGGGCGCATCGCCTCCTCCTCTCCCGAACGGATTGACGCCATACCACCGTGCGCCCGAGGGTAGGTTCGCAGGGTCATCGTCACATGCGGTCTGATGCCGGCAACCCCTAGCGCCCTTCTGATCCCATCGGCGATCCTCCCCAACGGATCGAGGAAAAAGTAGCTGATGTTTCCGATGACCCTGGAGCCCAGTACGAGGCCGCCGTTGGCATCGACTCTGCGCTCGAGAACATAGAACCATTCCCCCAGCAATGCCCCTGCCAGAGGGGTGACGATGAGATCCTGGATGGAGGGGACCTCGGCAAACGCCTCGTAGCCGTACTCCCAGAAAAAAGTGGACATCAGAGCCGAAAAAACGGCCGATTCGGTGATCGACATCCCGTCGTTTCGGGCCATCGTGTAGTACCAGGCCCCCGAAACGGGATGGCCGACGTAATTGATAAATGCATCATCTTTGTCCCATACGGGGCGCTTGGAGACGTTTTCCTTCCAGCGGCTTTCGAGCGATTTGGCGGCGAGTTCCTCCTCGTTCCAGCCGGTGACGCTCTCGGGCATCAGACTCAGGACGCCGATCGAGGAGAGGAGGACGAGCTGCAGATAAAGGGTGTCTTCGACAACCGTCTCGTAACGCTGCGGAATCGTTTCGTTCACGATAATGTGCGAGGGAATGTAATCGTCCCTCCCAGGCATAGGGAGAGGGGTGGCGAGAGGCAACCCTTCCACCGCCCTTTCGGGGGCTTGGTCCGGTACGGCGGTTTTGAGGTGTTCATAGAGGGGATCTGCGCCCCATGCGTATGACGCGAGGAGAAAGAGCCACCCTGCCGTCTTTTTCCCCATGACGCCTCCCCGGGAAATCATCCCTTTATTCGTTGATCAGGGCTTTGATAGTGCGGGTAATCTCGCAGCATTTGGAAATTTTCTGGGTATGGCTGAGGGTATCGTCAAGGAGGACGCTGACGATCGCCGATCCGACGATGACCCCATCGGCCCCCTGCACTTTTTCGCGGGCCGTTTTCTCATTGACCCCGAAACCGACATAGACCGGAGTCTGCGTGTGGCGTTTGATCGACGCCAGCACCTCACCCAGGTCCTCGCTTTTTCCGCTTCCGGTGATACCGGCGTAAGCTACGAGGTAGATGAATTTGCGGGCGCTGGCCGTGATCGTCGCGATCCGCTCGTCGCTGTCGGTCGGCGCGACGAAGGAGATGTTGGCCAACCCGCGCGCTTCGAAGAGTTCGTGATAGGCAACCGCCTCTTCATAAGGGAGATCGGGGATGATGAGCCCATTGACCCCGATCGCTTCGGCACGCTCCAAAAGACGCCCGATACCGTACTGGTAGAACGGGTTGAAATACCCCATCCACAGCGTATCGACGGTGGGGGCGATTTTTTCGGAGATGCTCAAAACATCGGCAAACCGGAATCCGCGCGCCAAAGAGCGGCCGTTGGCCTCTTCGATCACGGGACCGTCGGCGACGGGATCAGAAAAAGGGACGCCCAGTTCCAGGGTGTCAACACCGTTTTGGGCCAATGCCAATGCCAGATCGACCGTAAAGTCATTATCAGGATATCCTGCGGTAATATAGGCGACGAGTTGCTTCACGCTTTCTCCATATCGGGTAAAATTAAAAGGGAAAAATGGACTTTTGAGAGTTCGTTGTCCATTTTCAGATCTTCCTGCCACTGCAGGAACATATCGGCGACGCGGATCAGCCAGCTGATAGTCTCGTCGTTCGCCGGCTTGCCCCGGCTTCTGAGCTGTTCGAGCGCATCCTCCACAAACGCCGCGAGGCGGGTCATCGGCTCGATCTGCAGATAGCCCGACGCCGATTTGATGTTGTGGAAAATGCGGAACAACTCTTCGATGCTGCGCCCGTAGCGCTCCGAATTGCCCAAATCGATAATGAGCGACTCCATGATTTCGGACATCATAGCGTAGTGATCCAAAAATTCGTCGATGATTTCGAAGTCGAAATTCGCTTCCAAACCGCTTCGTATGCCCATAACGAACTCCCCTGTGATTCACGAATTATATCGCGCTTTTCATTATTTTTGAACGCCACCGGAGCAAAGCCCCACCGGCTACGCTCGCCGCTATGGCACTGAAGCTTGCCTCTGCGAGGCAGAAAAATTCCTCAGAACCCTGTTTTTGAA
>JAFGUJ010000004.1 GCA_016938595.1 Campylobacterales bacterium
AATTACCTCGATGTGCAGGAAATAAATGCACAAATCAAAATATTGAAAGACCAGGAAGCCAAAATGCTGGATGAAATCGGTACGATGACGCACAAAAGAGAGAAAAAATGACATTAATGATTAGAAGCATATGGCTGGCGGTTGCATTGGCGGCGGGACTATACGGGGTCCAAAATACAAAGTCGTACGAGTGTACCAAAATTTTTGAAGACCGTAAAAACGAACTGCTGGCCGAATTGGCACGGATTGACGAACAGCGTCAATCTCTTGATGCACTGAAAAGGGCCACCGAAGAGCTGCTGCGCAAAAAAGAGAGCATGGTGCAGGGCAAAGATGTCAAAGCCGACCAGAAGCTGACGGAAATCAAAGCCAAAGAGGCATCGGTGAAAAAGATGCTGGAGGAAAACAAGAAGGTTCTCGAGGAGATCAAGCAGCTCAAATCGACCAAAGTCTCGCAGACCTTTGCCAAAATGAAGCCGGCGGCTTCGGCGCAGATACTTTCCCAAATGAGCGTGGACGAAGCGGCGGAGATCATGAGCACGCTGAATGCGAAAACGGTAGGGCAGATACTGGCCAAAATGGAACCGAAAAAAGGATCGGACATCACGGCCAAACTTCGACAAATCCCCGAAGCTAAAAAATAGCCGGCGGGACTTCAGAGAATAAGACCTAAGCCATTTTAGAGGTCTTTTTGAGTAAAATAGCAAAAAATTTCACTCAGGGCTGGCAATGAAGGTTTCACTGACACACGTACCCCACATCGCGATGCGCATCGCCGTCGATCTCAGCCGTAGCGGACTGGTCACCATGACCAAAGGTCTTGAAGGTGTCGCCAAAGAGGCCGAAACGGTACTCGCAGCGAACATCAAAAAAGAGATGGCATTGGAGGAGAAAGTCAAAGAGATCGTCAATGCCAACGAAGAGCAGATCGACTATTATCTGGCCGACGAGCGCCAGCTGTTTTTTATGATCAAAAAGAAACTGGCACCGGAATTCGGCGTTATTCTTTCGTATGAAGAGCGCTATTCCGACATTGCCCATCAGATTCTGGATGTGCTGTACGAAGAGGATCTGATCCGTTACGATGTCAGCGAAAACCGGATTAAAAACGTGATTTACGATGCCATTACCGCATCGATTGCCGATACGAGTGAGATAGAGTCGGCGGTGTTTCAAAAAATAAAGAGCTACAAACGCCATCTCATCCCCGGAACGGACGAGTATGAGATTGTGTACGAAAAACTCTATAAAGAAGAATTGGTGCGAAGGGGGATGGCGTAATGCGTGATGTTTGGATTTATCTCGAAAACGGGACATATCTTCAGGGGAAAAGTTTCGGTGCGAATACGACGGCAGTCGGGGAAATTGTTTTCAACACCTCGATGAGCGGATACCAGGAGATTATCACTGACCCCTCTTACGCAGGACAGTTTGTCACCTTTACGATGCCGGAGATCGGAAACGTCGGTGTTAACGGCGAAGATATGGAGAGCGCAAAAGCCCACTGCAAAGGGGTGATCGTACGCCAATACCAGAGCCGCTACTCCAACTTCCGTGCCGAGGAAGCGCTCCACACGTTCCTTGAGAAGCATGGCATTATCGGGATCTGCGAGATCGATACCCGCTACATCACCAAAATGCTTCGGACCGAAGGGGCGATGATGATGATTGCATCGACCGAAGTGAGTGGAAAAGAGGAGCTGAAAAAACTTTTGGAAACCTCTCCCCGGATCGAAGAGATCAACTACATCGAAGAGGTCAGCACCAAAGAAGCCTACAAGCACACCGACGGCGTTTATGACCCGGTCACGTTCCGCTACAACGATGCCCCCTCACCCAAAGCCCGCATCGCGGCGATCGACTTCGGGGTAAAACGCAATATCCTCAATGAGCTCACCCAGGCAGGATTTGAGGTGGAAGTTCTACCCAACACGTTCAGCGGCGACGAGCTGATCGAGCGCTTTGAGAAAAAAGAGATCGACGGCGTTTTCCTCTCCAACGGACCGGGGGACCCTCTGGTCCTCAAGCGCGAGCAAGAAGAGATCAAAAAACTGATCGCGCGCAAAGTACCCCTGTTCGGGATCTGTCTTGGGCACCAGCTGCTCAGCATCGCTCACGGCTACGATACCCACAAGCTGAAATTCGGTCACCACGGCGGAAACCACCCCGTGAAAAACGTCAAAACCGGAATGGTGGAGATCACGGCGCAGAATCACAACTACAATGTTCCCGAAGAGGTACGCGAGATTGCCGACGTGACTCATATAAACCTTTTTGACAATACGATCGAAGGGCTCCGCTACAAAACAGGCCCCGTTTTCTCGGTACAGCACCACCCAGAATCCAGCCCAGGTCCCAAAGAGAGCCGATACATTTTCAGCGAATTTCTTCAACTTCTCCAGCGATAATCTCCTCCGTATCGGGGGGTGAACTTCTGCCCTGACGACAAATTTACCTTCAAGTGTTACTTTTCTACCCCTTATTCTGTATATAAACTTAAATTAATGGTTAAGTTCTGACATAGAGAAAAACCTTTAAAAATTTAAGATTCCTTAAATAGTGTGATTGCTATTATTAGAGTGTCTAATAGCCTACTTTTGTTACAAAAGTGTTAAGGGCGCCTCTAACTTCACCCACCTTTTACGGAGGATTCATGAAGTTAGAGGTGCCCTATCAGGCTCTTATGCTTTGAATCTTTAAGGAGGTCGTATATGGATAATCGTCCATTGGAGTATGATTACACGATTGCTAAGATGTTTATGCTTACAACCGTGTTACTCGGAATTGTCGGGATGCTGGTCGGCGTTATTTTGGCGTGGCAATTGGCGTTTCCAGGTGTCAATCTTATGTTGGGTGAGGGGTTGGCGGAATATACCAACTTCAGCCGTCTTCGTCCGTTGCACACCGATGCGGTAATCTTTGGTTTTACCCTTAGCGGTATTTGGGCTACATGGTACTATGTAGGTCAGCGTGTATTGAAAGTATCGATGGCGGAATCAAAATTTTTGATGTTCCTCGGTAAATTGCATTTCGCGCTTTATCTGTTGGTTGTCGTAGCGGTTGTCGGTTCCCTCTTGATGGGGATCACTACCTCTAAAGAGTATGCGGAATTCGAATGGCCGATCGACATCGCAGTTGTTGTCGTATGGGTAATCTGGGGTATGAGCATTTTTGGTTTGATCGGTATCCGCCGTGAAAAATCACTCTACATCTCTATCTGGTATTACATCGCTACCTTCCTCGGTATCGCTATGCTCTACCTGTTCAACAATATGGCTATCCCAACGTATTTCGCATCTGGCGGAATCGGTGCATGGTACCACTCGGTTTCTATGTATTCTGGAACCAATGACGCACTGGTACAATGGTGGTACGGACACAATGCAGTTGCATTCGGGTTCACGGTTCCCATCGTTGCGATGATTTATTACTTCCTCCCAAAAGAATCGGGACAAGCGGTTTATTCGTATAAACTCTCTTTGCTGGCATTCTGGGGTCTGATGTTTGTTTACCTCTGGGCAGGCGGACACCACCTGTTGTTCTCAACGGTTCCTGACTGGATGCAGACTATGGGTTCTGTTTTCTCGGTTGTACTGATTCTCCCTTCATGGGGTTCTGCGATCAATATGCTTTTGACTATGAAAGGTGAATGGCAGCAGGTAGCGGCGAGTCCGTTGATCAAATTCATGATCCTCGCATCTACGTTCTATATGTTCTCGACTCTTGAAGGTCCGATCCAGGCGATCAAATCGGTCAACGCCCTGGCACACTTCACAGACTGGATCGTCGGTCACGTTCACGACGGTGTTCTCGGATGGGTTGCGTTCATGATTATGGCGGCATTGTTCCATATGGCTCCACGTGTATTCAAACGCGAGATCTACTCTAAATCGTTGATGAATACACAGTTCTGGATCCAGACTCTGGGTGTTGTTCTGTACTTTACCTCTATGTGGATCGCGGGTATTACCCAGGGTATGATGTGGCGTGCGCACGATGAGTTCGGTAACCTGGCTTACTCATTCATCGATACGGTAACCGTATTGCACCCGTATTACACTATCCGTGCGGTTGGTGGTACATTGTACCTAATCGGTATGTTCCTGTTTGCGTACAACATGTACAAAACCATGACAAGCGCTCGTCGTGTAGATGAGTCTGAGCTTCAAACCGCGTCGCCAATGGGCGCTTAATCAGGAGGGGGAAATATGTTTCACTGGTTAGAAAAACACCCGTTCTTTTTCGCGGTAGCGGTCTTCGTCACCATCGCGTTTGCGGGGCTTATCGAAATTTTGCCAAACTTTGCGCAGGCTTCTCAGCCGGTTGTAGGGACCAAACCCTACACCACGCTTGAACTTGCAGGTCGTCACGTCTACATCAAAAACAGCTGTAACGCGTGCCACTCACAGCTTATCCGTCCGTTCAAATCAGAAACGGACCGTTACGGTCACTACTCTTTGAGCGGTGAATACGCGTATGACCGCCCGTTCCTTTGGGGTTCAAAACGTACCGGTCCTGACTTGATGCGCGTAGGTAACTACCGTACAACAGACTGGCACGAAAACCACATGAAAGATCCTGCGGGCGTTGTTCCGGGTTCAATCATGCCGGCATACCGCTGGATGTTTAAAAACATGGCGGACATCGACACTGCATATGCAGAACAAGTTACTGTCAACAAAGTGTTTGCCGTTCCTTACAACGCTGAAATTCCAATGGCAGACGGTTCCAAAGAGACCGTTAAATTGGCGGCAACGTTGGAAGAAGCGCATGCTGATGCTCTCGAAGAGGCAAAAGCGATTGCAGCAGACATGAAAGACCAGGATGTTAAAGATGCGGTTGCAGCGGGTCAAATCCCTGAAATCGTTGCGATTATCGCGTATCTTAACAGTCTGAAATAAGGATAAGAGCGTGGATATCGCTACGATTCAAGCGTATGCTTACTTTTTCTTCACAGCGTTTTTGGTGGTCGTGCTCTATGCGTACATCTACCACCTCTACAGTTCGCAGTGGAAAGGGAAGCGCGATTATGAGAAGTACGGCAATATCGCGCTCCACGATGAGATTGACGACCAGCCGGTCGAACAGATCTCAAAGAATGATGATAAAAAAGTAGGAGGCAAAAATGAATAAGACAGTACTTGCTGCTATCATAGTTGTAATTGCAATGCTTGGCGCTACCTACCTCGCTGTCGGCTCTGCCGGCGGTATGGGCGGTGAGGGCGACTGGGTTAACAAACTGGCCGTTTTGGGTGCAGTTGTCCTGGTTATCGTTACAGTATTCGTAGTTACCAAATACGTTCGCCAGATGCAATACGATAAAGCGAGCGGTAAGCTTGCGGATGAGAATTGGGACGGCATCGGGGAATATAAAAACGAACTTCCTTTCGGTTGGGCGGTTATTTTCCTGGGGCTGAACATCTGGGCCATCTGGTATTTCCTTGCGGGATATCCGGTCAATGCCTATTCGCAAATCGGCGAGTACAACGAAGAAGTTGCGGCTCACGATGCGAAATTTGAAGAGCAGCATGCCGGTATGGACGACGAAACGCTTAAAGAGATGGGTGGATCGATCTTCATCGTTCAGTGTGCACCGTGTCACGGTCTTCAGGCTGATGGTATCGAAGGCAAAGCGGCAAACCTGAATGTTCGTCTTGAAGAAAAGACGGTCAAACATGTCATCAACAATGGCCAGGGAATGCTCGGATATCCGGCACCGATGCCAGATCGCAACGGTTTGTTCAACATGAACACGGGCGCTCTGATCACCGATGCTGAAATCGATGCGGTAGCGAAATACGTTGCGGGCGGAATGAAAGGTACCGAAGGTGCCGATGTATTCGCCGGAACGTGTGCCGCATGTCACGGTGTAGACGGTAAAGGGATGGAAATGGTTGCGCCTAGCGTAGTTGATTACAATCCTACCCTTGTTGCCGATGTTCTCAAACATGGTAAAAAAGGTGCTATTGGTTCGATGCCGGCATTCAACAACTTGACCGAAGTTCAAGTTAAAGCGCTTGGTGCATATGTCACCGACCTCAGTAAATAAGGAGAGTCAAATGGAAAATCGTGGTATTTTTACATTGGACGGAATCACCGGGATGTTGATCGCAACGGTTTTGTTGCTCGGCATCCTTGCTTACCTGACGGTTTTGGGACTCGGTGCGCAGCAAAACAATGCCGCCAATTTCTACAAAATCGAAAATGAAAAAGAGATTCGTATGATTAGCACCGATAATGCTGTTCATCGGGTCGAAGTTAAGTAAGGAGTTTAGAATGGCAAGTATCATGGATAAACTCATCACTTGGACGTTGGTGATTTCCGCAGCGGTAACGCTGTGGGCGGTTGTAACGCCTAATCACCTGTTCGTCGGGTAAGGGTAACGTTTGTTACTCTCGCGAGGGCTGGCGGCCCTCACCTTCATTGTTCTCTCCGCATTCACACTCCAAGCAGAATATTTATATAAAGACGATGTGGTCAAAAACCCTGCATTCACCGAACAAATCAATGCGATCGGCGCGGAATTGAAAGCCAAAACGGGTGTATCGCTCTACCTGGTCATGGTTCGTGATCTGGACGACAATCAGACCATTGCCGATTTTGAAAAACAGCTTGCACTCGAACTGCAAGAGCCTGCCGTCATCATGACGTTTATCGAACTGGAACAAAAAGTCGATATTCTGGCACGCCCTGTCTCTTTATATGAGCATTTTGACAAACAACAGGTTCTGAGCCCCAACGCGACCTTCATCGGCGCGGTGGTCAGTGCAGTGATGTTCGCGCGCAGCTACGACGAAGCCAAAGAACTTATCGCCAACCGCGGCGGTACGATCCTCCCCATCCTGGCCGAACGGGCCAAAGGGGACGATATCGTTTCCAAATATTCGGTGGCCATGTTCAATGGCTATGCCGATGTCGCCGAACAGATTGCCGAGCATCACGAGGTATCGCTAAGCTCTTCGGCAGGAAGCGGCAGCAAAAATTTTATCGATATTTTACGGGTGATTTTTTACGGTATTATTCTTTACGCGATCATCGTTTACATTCGCGGAAGATACTTTCGTAAGAAGGACGAAAATGTTTAAAAACCCCGGAACAAAGTGGCCTATCATCATTGCCGTCTCGATTGTAGGGATCATCGTTGCGTGTGTCGCCACGATCAAAGTCGCTTTGAACAATCCGGTTCAGATGTCTGACTACGGAATGCAGAATTACCACACGTACGACATGAACGCCAACGATATCATCAATGCCAAAATAGCGTTCGACCAAAAATACGCGATTGCCTTTCTGACCCCTCAGATCGACGAAAAAGAGACGGTCATCGAGTACAAGGTGACCGATAAATCGGGAAATGGCGTGAATGACGCCGAGGTTGAAGTCGTGTTGACCCGTCCGGACAATACCGATTTCAACATCAACCTCACCCAGCCGTCGGTGGAAGAGGGAAAATACACCTTCAAGGCGGTTGAACTTCCGAAAGTCGGCCGATGGGACATTTTGGCCAAAATACGGATCGGAGACGATCAGCGTTACTTCAACCTCAAAGCGGATACCCGAAATCCCAGTACATTTGAATTTTAATGAGCCTGCAGCGAGAGTGCATCGTCTTTCCGACGGCGCGGTGTATCCGTAGCGCCCTTGAACGCTCGGAAGAGTCGATTCTCCCCCATTACATGACAATGGGGGAATTTTTGAGCCGTTCGGCAATCGCCGAGGGGCGTATCGTCCCTGACGATGACCTTCGTCTTCTCGCGCTGCATGAAGCTTCCGATTTCGGTGCCTTTTCGACCCTCAACATCGAGCGAAATTTTTTCAGCTTTATCCACAACGCCCAGTACATTTTCCGTTTTTTTGAAGAACTTTCATCCGAAAAAGTCTCGGTAGAGACTCTGCGCGAAGTCGATGTCTACGGCGAATACGAAGAACACATCACGATCCTGATCCATCTTCGGAACCGCTACCGGGAGATTTGCGAACGCAACGGATGGGTGGACCGTATTTTTCTCTCCGAAACGTCCCGTATCGATACCGGATTTTTAAACCACTTCGATTCGGTCCATATCGAAGTGGAAGGATATCTGAGCCGCAGGGAACTGGAGATACTGGTTGAATGTGCGGAGGTGACGAGCTTGAGCCTGACGTACCACACCACCCCGTACAACCGTAAAATGTCGCAGCGTCTGGAGGAATTTGGCTTTTCGCTGGAAGAGGGGAGAAGCTATCGTCTTTCTCTGTCGCAAAGATCCGTCCTCTCGTCAACCCTATTGAACCAGGGCAAAAGGCTGCACTGTGAACTGTTTCACAACCGTCTGGCCCAGGTGGGGTTTATCAAAGCCAAAGTCGAAGCATTCGTCGATATGGGGATCGCTCCGGAGAAAATTGCCGTCGTACTGCCGGACGAATCGTTTGCGACGCTTCTGAAGGAGTTTGATGACGAGGGGAATTTCAATTTTGCGATGGGGGAGGGATTTGAATATGACCCCTTCTACCGTCAGATCGAGAGCATTGTGCTGTATCTGGAGGAATCGAATGTCCTGAACCGGGCGAGGATACGGGCCGTTTCCGTCCGTTTGATCGACTGGATACGGGAACGGTATTCCAGACCCTTTAGGTTCGAAGATCTTTATTCTCTGTTGGAACTGGTCGAATCGGAAGGGGAGAAGGTTCCGGACAGGGTCAGAGAAGAGCTTCAGCGATTTTCACACCTGTGCGCCGCATTGGAATCGATGGATTTCAAAACCGTGTTGCGGATGTTTATGAACCGCCTGAAAAATCTGAGTATCGATGATGTAAGGGGAGGGAAAATCACCGTAATGGGGCTGCTTGAAACCCGCGGGGTCGAATTTGAGGGGGTGGTCGTCGTCGATTTCAACGAAGGCTTTGTCCCCCATAAGAGTGAAAAAGATCTTTTTTTAAACACCAAAACCCGCCAGTATGCCGCGCTTCCGACGTCGCAGGACCGCGAATCGCTTCAGAAACATTATTACGCGATGCTCTTTAACCGTGCCTGCCATGTTGCGATCGCGACGGTGCAGAATGCCGAATCGGTTCCGTCGCGGTTTTTGCTTCAGCTGGGGATACCGATGACGGAGGCGGAGTACCGCTACGAACAGGTATTGTTTCCTCCCATGGCAGAGCGCCCGAAAATACGGCAGGAGTGTGCGGGAGAGTACGATTTCACGGCGCACCCCCTTTCGGCGAGTTCGCTCAAAAGTTTTCTCACCTGCCGAAGGCAGTTTTACTACCGTTACGTACTCCATTTGACACCGCACGAACTCCCCCGCGATCTCTCGCAGGAGCGCGATATCGGCAATGCGCTGCACGCTGCTCTGGAGAGCCTCTATCAGCAGCGCGACCAGTACGATTCGCCCCAGGAACTTCGCGAGGGGCTCAGAACGATGTGGGAAGTGCAAGCGAGTGATGATCCGCTGGAACGCCATATGAAAAGGCTGTGGCTGGACAAGCTGGGAGATTTTTTCGATCATGAGGCGCAGCGGTTCAGCGAGGGATGGCGCGTCGCCCACCGTGAAAAAGAGCTCTCCGTCACTGTCGAGGGGATCACTCTCGTCGGACGGGTCGACCGGATTGACGGACGAAAGGGGGAGCTGGAGGTGATCGACTACAAAAGCGGAAAATATCCCGATACCGACAAAGAGCCCAAAGAGAACGATGTCGATTATCAGCTCAGTGTGTACGCATTTTTGGCGTCAACCTTGGGAACGGTGGCGCACTGCGGCTACTACGATCTGGGTCGCGGCGAACTGAAGAGGGAACAGTATATGGAAGGCAAAAAGGAGCGGCTACGGGAGATACTGGCCTACATGGCATCACAGAAAGTGTGGGAGTGGGAGATGTGCGAGGAGCTGAGCAGATGCCGGCTGTGCCCCTACGTCTATCTGTGCCATCGGGAGGCGATGCGTGGCGTTTGAACCGTTTCTGGCCTATGAGGCGAGCGCGGGGAGCGGGAAGACGTTCAACCTCGTCGTCCGCTATCTGAGTCTCCTTTTTATGGGGGAAGACCCCCGCTCCATTGTCGCCCTCACCTTTACGAACAAAGCGGCCAACGAGATGCTGGAGCGGATGATCGTGACGCTGGAGCATTTGCATGAGCGCGGTGAACTGGCCGCCATTGCGCAGGTGTGCGAGATGAGTCCGGAGGAGATTCTCTCTCGGCGCTCCGAAGTGCTGCGCCGGTTTCTGCGTTCCGACATCCAGATCTCGACGATCGACAAATTCTTCGGCCGCATTTTGCGCAAATTTGCCCTGAACGCCGGGATCATGCCGACGTTCAAAACGACGCAGAACCACCACGAGGTGAAACTGCTGGAACGTTTTTTGAACGAGGTGGAGGTGGCCGGTGCGAGCGACGCGCTGGTCCACCTCTCACGGCTCAGCGATAAGCGGCTCAGCGACCTTTTTCTCCTCCTCTCCCAGCTCTATTCCAAACACAAAGAACTGGATCTGGACGGGTATGCAGGGGTGAACGTCGTCGAAGAGGCGATCGAAGAGGCGATGGCGGCGGCAGCGGAGCTCAAAACCCTCGTCCTCGGTAAAGGACTCAGCGACACGGCCAACAGGGCGATCGAAGCGGAGAGCTTCGAACTGCTGCTGAAAAAAACGTGGCTCTACCAGCCGAGCCTGAACTACTGGGTGTTCAAAAAAGGGTTCGAACCGCGGATGGACGAGGTGCTGGCGAGGATTCAAGCGGCGGTGAAACGCCATTTCCGCCGCCGCGAAGGGCTCTATTTCAAAGAGCTATTCACGGTGCTGAAGCTCTACATCAAAAGCCGAAAAGTGATGGCGGTGCAGAACAACGAACTCTCGTTCGACGATATCACGCTGATGGTGCATACGCTGCTGCGGGAAAAACTGGAGAGCGAGTTTCTCTATTTCCGTCTTGATTCGCATCTCAAACACCTTCTTCTGGACGAGTTCCAGGATACCAGTGTGCTCCAGTTTGACATCCTCCGTCCGCTGATCGAGGAGATCCGCTCAGGCATCGGAGTCAACGAGGGGGGGAGCTTTTTCTTCGTCGGGGATGTGAAGCAGTCGATCTACCGCTTCCGTGGAGGGGTGAGCGCGCTGTTTCATCAGGTGGCGGAGTATTTCAACGTCCATATCGAGCCGCTCCGGGTCAATTATCGCTCCCGCAGCACGATCGTCGAGTTTGTGAACAGGGCATTCGGGGGAAAAATCGCGGGGTACACTCCACAGATGAGTCCCGAAAAACTCTCCGGCGGGTATGTGGCGGTCGCGATGAGCGACGATTTGCTCGAGACATTGTCACGGACCGTCGCCTCTCTGATCGATCAGGGGGTGCAGCCCGAAGAGATCGCCGTCCTGACAGTGACCAACAAAGACGGGAGTGCGGTGGAGGAGCATCTCTCCTTGCAGGGATACGACGTGGTGACCGAAACGACGGCCCGCCTCGTGTCGCAGCACAGCGTCCGTGCGGTCATCGAGTATCTGCGCTATTGCTATTTCGACGTCCCCATCTACCGCTTCAACTGCGCCGCATTGATCGGCCTCTCCCCCGATCAGATTGAGCGCCATATTCTGGCAGACCCGGTGGAGGGGGCGATCGCGTTTATCCGCCGCTACGAGATCGCCGACAAGAGCGTTTTGATGTTTGTCGAAGCGCTGAGGGGGTACCGCGATCTTGAGGAGGTCGTGTTTGAGATCGACCGGCTCGAGGCCTCTTCTCCGCAGAGCGATCTGCGCGGGATCCGGATCATGACGGTGCACAAATCCAAAGGGCTGGAATTTGAACACGTCATCGTTCTCGATCAGCTGGGAAAACCGCGTGCCCACAACGATCCGATCGTCTACGAATACGAAGGGGCGCAGCTGCAGCGCCTTTATTACCGGATCAAGGACCGAGAAGTGCTGGACTCCCTCTATGCAGAGGCGCTGGCAAAAGAGAAAAAAGCATCCGCAGAGGATCGTCTGAACGCCCTTTATGTAGCCCTGACCCGGGCCGTGGAATCACTGTGGGTTATTACCAAGGAGAAAAGCTCGTGGTTCGCACCGTTGGAACTGACCCCGGCCGAATGGGGACGGCTGGAAAAAAAAGAGGCCAAAGCAAAGAGTGAAGAGATACAGCGCCCCCTGATCTACCGCGCCAGACGTTTCGGACGGCAGGAGGAGAGTGTATCGGCTCCGAAAGAGGCGACCCATGATTATGCCGCGGTACAGTTCGGTCTGGCGCTGCACTATACCCTGGAGATGATGGGGAGTTTTACCGAAGAGGCGATGGGACGGGCTCTCGAATCGGCTCGCAACCGGTACGGCGCGGTGCTCCATCCGGGTGCGATGGAAGAGATCGCCTCGCGGGTTCTGTCCCTGATACAGGACCCAACATTTGCATCGCTCTGCGCAGGGGAGTGGCGCAAAGAGCAGATGATACGCTATCAGGGTTCGATCAACGTTATCGATCTCCTCGTTCGCCATGGCGATGAGTGGGTCATTATCGACTACAAAAGCGGCCGCGAAGAGGAACAAAAACACCGCGAGCAGGTGGGGCGGTATGTCGAGGCGATCGCGGCGCTGAGCGGCCAGAAAGCCAGCGGCTACCTGTGCTATCTTCTCCCCGGCGGTGTCGAATGGGTAAAGTGCTTATAAAAAACTTAATTTCAGCAGATTATAAGTTTAAAAGGGTACAATTTCGCCACTATTTATAGAGACTTTAAAAGGAGGCTCGTGATGAAATTTACAAAAATTGCTACACCTGAGCAAATCGAACGTAAATGGGTTTTGATCGATGCGGAAGGGAAAACATTCGGTCGTATTATGACTGAAGTGGCAACCCGCCTTCGCGGTAAAGACAAACCTTATTTTACCCCAAATATCGACTGTGGTGACTTCGTTGTTATCATCAACGCGGAAAAAGCGGTAATCAACGGTGGCGGCAAAGCGGCTACTAAAACCTACCATCGCCACACAGGTTACTTCGGTAACGTAAAAAGCGAAAAATTTACAGAACTTTTGGCTACTAACCCAGAAAAAGTTTTCAAACTTGCAGCTCGCGGTATGCTCCCTAAAACAAAACTGGGACGCGCAATGCTCAAAAAACTCAAAGTCTACGCAGGTGCTGAACATCCACACTCTGCACAGATTGCTAAGTAAGGATAAACGATGGCAAAAACGTATGCAACCGGAAGAAGAAAAACTTCGATCGCTAAAGTATGGCTTGCTCCGGGTACAGGTAAAATCACTGTAAACGGTCTTTCACTTGATGCATGGCTCGGTGGTCTTGAAGCAAAAAAACTGCGTGTTACCCAACCGCTTTCTTTGACAAAACAAGACACATCCGTTGATATCACGGCATCTACAACGGGCGGCGGATTCTCTGGTCAGGCCGATGCACTTCGCCACGGTATCTCACGTGCACTCTGTACGTTCGATCCTTCGTTCCGTGCGATCCTCAAACCGTTCGGTATGCTTACCCGCGACTCCCGTGTCGTTGAGCGTAAGAAACCGGGTAAACGCAAAGCGCGCCGTTCACCGCAGTTCTCCAAACGTTAATCGTTTTTTTCTCTCCTCTCCGGGAGAGAAAGTTTCTACTCCCTTTTTTTCCAAACTTCCATCACCATTAATACTCAAGAAAATTGAACGTTTCTTCCAATAATTTTGATTTGGCAAGCCATAAGAATCTCCGATAAGATACCTGCCGTTATTCCAACAGGAGAATTTGAATGAAGCTTCCTTTTTCCCTACCGCTTTCGGCGATGCTGCTCGCCGCAGGCCTCAGCGCATCCGAACACCACGAGGTACACTGGGACTATGATGCCCATGGCCCAGCTCACTGGTGTGACTTCAGCGCAGTCTGCAAAGACGGCAAAGCCCAGTCCCCGATCGATATTCGCACTGCCGAAACGGTATCCATCGCTCCGAACCACATCATCAAACTTCAGGAAAATGTCGAGGCGAAAAGCCGGATCGTCGACAACGGCCATGCGATCCAGGTGGACGTCGAAAACGGCGGGAAAATCAGTGTCGAGGGGATCGACTACCGCCTCATACAGTTCCATTTTCACGGCAGAAGCGAAGAGAAAATCGACGGCAAACAGTACGATCTTGTCGCCCACATGGTCCACAAAAGCGATTCGGGCAATCTTCTCGTCGTAGGAGTGCTGTTCGAAGAGGGTGACAAGGCCAACGCGATTCTTGAAACGGTGATCCAAGGGGTCGGTACGAACGGTGTCATTAACCCGGGGAAACTCCTCCCCGAGCACAGCGACCACTACTACCATTTCATGGGTTCGCTCACGACTCCACCGTGCACCGAAAATGTCCGGTGGTACGTTATGAAAGAAGCCCAGAGCGCAACAAAAGAGCAGATAGAAGCAATGCGCAGATTCTACGATCACAATTACCGTCCTATCCAGCCCCTCAACGGTCGCATCGTCGAATCGATATAGGTTTCTGCTATAATCTCAACCAAAAAAACGGGTTGAGATTGAAACTTTTATTCCTTCTTTTGCAGAGTGTCTGGCTGATGGCTTCGACGCTCCACCTGAGCGCCTCTTCCAACCCCGCGCGCCTCAACCCTCTCATCGCGACCGATTCGGCCAGTTCGTCTATCGCTGGATTTTTGTTCAACTCCCTCGTCAAATACGACGAGAGCGGGCAGAACGTCATCGGCGATCTCGCCGAATCGTACCGGTTCATCACCCCGACCCTGATCGAGTTCAAACTCCGCCGCGGCGTCACATGGCACGACGGGAAACCGTTTACCGCGCATGACGTCGCTTTTACCTACGAACTGATCCGCTCCCCCAGAGTGATCACCCCTTATGCGAGTGATTTTCGGGTCGTTAAATCGGTAAGCGTCATCGATGATCAGACTCTGCGTGTGGCGTACACAAAACCCTATTTCAAAGCGCTTGAGATCTGGATGATGGGGATCGTCCCCCGCCACATCCTCGGGGGAGAGAAGGACATCATGGGGAGCCGTTTCAACATGGCTCCGATAGGGACGGGTCCTTATATTCTCAAAAAACTCGAATTTTCCAAGCAGATCGTCCTGGAAGCCAATCCGGACTATTTCGAACGCCGCCCCAAAATTGGGAGGATCGTCTTCCACATCATCGCCGATCCGATGACGCGGTTTTTGATGCTAAAATCAAATCAGATCGACGTTAGTTCGCTCGAGCCTATGCAGTTTGAGAGGCAGCTGGACGGAGCGTTTCACAAGCGGTTTAAAATGCTCGAACTTCCCTCCCACAGCTACACCTATCTGGGGTTCAACCTCCGTCTCAAAAAATTCAAGGACCCCCGAGTGCGTGAGGCGCTGTCATTGGCAGTGGACCGGCAGTCGCTGATCGATCTGCTGTTCCTGGGACACGGAAAAGTATGTACAGGGCCGTTTTTGCCGGGGAGCAAGGGGTTCAACGATGCGCTAAAACCTCCCAAACGCGATCTGGCGAAAGCCAGAGCACTCCTGAAAGCGGCCGGATACGGCGAAAAAAATCCCCTCACTTTTGAGATCGCCACCTCGAACTCGAACATGATACGCCCTTACGCCGCCGAGATCCTGCAGCGCCAGTTCGCCGATGCGGGGGTCAAGGTGACGCTTCGGGTGATGGAGTGGCAGGCGTTTTTGAATACTGTCGTTTCGCCGCGCAAATTTGACGCGGTGCTGCTGGGCTGGGCCCTCTCGCTTACCCCCGATCCGTACGCGCTTTGGCACAGCCAGAGCGATGTGCCGGGGGGATTCAACCTCGTCGGGTACCGCTCCCGCAAGACCGACGGACTGATAGAGAAGATGGAGAGCTCGACGGATCCGGAGACGATCGCCTCGCTGCAGCGTACCATTTTCGCAGAGATTGCGGGGGACAACCCTTATCTGTTTTTGGTGATTCCCAACGACATCAACGTCTACAGCCGCTCCCTCCACGGGATAAAGCCTACGATCAACGGGATATGGGAAGACTACATCGATTGGGAGAAAAAATGAACAAGGTGATTTTGTTTGATCTGGACGGAACGCTGATCGACTCGACCGAAGCGATCGTCGAGAGTTTCCGCCATGCACTGAGCGTGCACGGCGATGTGGAGGAGGTCTCGGAAACGAAGATCACCTCTCAGATCGGCCACACGCTCGAGACGATGTTCGCGGCTGTCGGGATCGAGGCGGGGCGGATCGATGCGCACGTGGCGACGTACAAGCTCTATTACCGGGAGATCTCCCGTCAGAAAACGATTCTCCTCCCCAACGCCATCGACGCGATACGGGAAGCCTCCTCATTTGCGAGGCTTGGGATTGTGACGACCAAAACGGGGCTCTATTCCCGGGAATTGATGGAGCATTTCGGCGTCATGGACTATTTTGAGGTCCTGATCGGACGGGAGCACGTCGAGAACCCAAAACCCCACCCCGAACCGATATTCAAGGCACTCGAAGGGATGAGGGCGGCTAAAGAATCGGCGTGGATGATCGGGGACACCCGGTTGGACATCGAAGCCTCCAACCGGGCGGGGATCGGGAGCGTCGCCGTGACAAGTGGGTATGATAATGCAGAACAATTACTCACATTAACGGATATTATACAACCCGATGCCCTCGAAGCGGTCCGATATATCGCAAAATCGGGACGAAAGTAACAGTTTTCCTTTCCAACGAAGCCTCTGCAAAAGTGAAAAGCTACATTTAAGAGCAACTTTCATAAAATACACGCATTGATAAATTCAACTTAAAACTTAAGTCAGAGGGAGAATTCATGCTAGAGATTCGATGGCATAGTCGAGCCGGACAGGGTGCCGTTACCGGTGCTAAAGGTCTTGCTGACGTTGTATCCACCACCGGTAAGCATGTACAGGCATTCGCGTTTTACGGTTCAGCCAAGCGCGGAGCGGCGATGACGGCGTATAACCGTGTCGACGACAAAGTGATTTTGAACCACGAGAAGTTTATGAGACCTGACTATGTTTTGGTTATCGACCCGGCTCTGGTTTATGTCGCTGACATCACGGCGAACGAAAAAGACGATACGATCTACATCGTAACGACCCACATGAGTACCGAAGAACTGATCGCGTCTCAGCCGAAACTGGAAGGTAGAAAAGTCTATACGGTCGACTGTATCAAAATCGCCCAGGAAACCATCGGAAAAGCGATTCCGAATACACCGATGCTCGGTGCGCTGATGAAAGTATCGGGAATGTACGATATCGAGTTTTTCAAAGAGAGTATGGTGAAAGTACTGAAAAAACTCCCCCAAAAAATTATCGATGCCAACATGATCGCGATCCAACGCGCGTATGATGAAGTGAAATAAGGAGCACATGATGGAAAAAAAAGGATGGGATGGATTCGAAATCGGCGCCATGCTCCGATCGTTTGACGGTGCGACACGCGATATCGCGACTACGCTTCCCGAAAATCGCCCTTATTCACAATCGAACTCGTTTACGGCGAGCGTTGCCGACTGGCGTATCGAAAAGCCTTTGTTCAACAAAGACTACTGCATCGATTGCCAGTTTTGCTGGATTTACTGCCCGGATATGTCGATCATTTCCCGCGACAAAAAAATGGTCGGTATCGATTTTGACCACTGTAAAGGGTGCGGAATCTGTGTCGAAGTGTGCCCGACCAACCCGAAATCGCTGCTGATGTTCCCGGAACAAAAAGACGAAGAAGAAGCACTTGCCGAATGGCCTAAAAAAGATAAAAATGCACAAGCAGAAGAACCAAAGGAAGACTAATGGCTGATACAATGGAACTACGCGACATTGAGGTCTGGGACGGGAATATGGCGGCAAGCCAGGCGCTTCGCCAGGTACAGGTAGACGTTGTCGCTGCTTATCCCATCACCCCATCGACTCCGATCGTTGAGAATTACGGTAATTTTACGGCAAACGGCTACGTAGACGGCGAGTTCGTCATGGTCGAATCCGAGCACGCGGCGATGTCGGGCTGTATCGGTGCGGCCGCTGCGGGCGGACGGGTTGCTACGGCGACCAGCTCACAAGGTTTCGCATTGATGGTCGAGACCCTTTATTCAGCATCCGGTATGCGTTTGCCGATCATTTTGAACGTTGTCAACCGTGCACTCGGCGCACCGCTCAACGTTAACGGCGACCACTCGGATATGTACCTCGGACGTGACAGCGGATGGATCCAGTTTGATGCCTACAACCCGCAAAACGCGTACGATTTGAACTTCATCGCGTTCAAAGTCGCCGAAGATCATGATGTGCGCCTTCCCGCAATGATTCACCAGGACGGGTTCATGACGTCACACACTGCGCAGGGGGTAGCGACGCTGACCGATGAAGCGGCTTTCAATTTCGTCGGTGAATTCCAGCCGATGAACGACATGCTCGACCTTGACCACCCGGTAACCCACGGGGTACAGACCGAAGAGGACTGGCATTTCGAGCACAAAGCGCGTCAGCAGCATGCATTGATGACGGCGGCTCTGCCGAAAATCGAAGCGGCATTTGCCGAATTCGAAAAATTGACCGGACGCAAATACAACCTGGTGGAAACCTACAACATGGAAGACGCCGAACTGGCGGTCGTATGTATGGGAACATCGGTTGAAACGGCTGAGGAAGTTTCAAACGAGCTTCGCGCGAAAGGGATCAAGGCAGGGGTCATCGGAATCCGTGTATTCCGTCCTTGGCCTCTCGAGCAGCTTGCGGTAGTGTTGAAAGACGTGAAAGCGATCGCGGCACTGGATCGTTCAAGCCCGCACGGAACTGTCGGTACTCTGTACAACGAAATCGCCGGATCACTTTTCAACACCGGCACCAAAGCGGTATTGACCAACTACATCTACGGATTGGGCGGACGTGACCTTACGAAAGCACATTTGGTCGGGATCTATGAAGATCTTAAAGCAAACATGGATGCAGGCAAGCCGACAACTCCATTGCAACAATACATCGGTCTGCGCGGACCGAAACTTTCGTTTTTCTAAGGAGTAAGCGATGTCAGAAATTAAAAAAATCAAGAATCTCAAAGAGTTTTCAACTTCTGCCGACCGCTTTGAAGGTGCAAACCTTCTTTGCCCGGGGTGCGCCCACTCGATCATTGTACGTGAAGTATTGAATGCAACGAACGACGATCTGATCCTTTCAGCCTCTACCGGATGTCTGGAAGTATGTACAGCGGTTTATCCGTACACTTCATGGGACGCTTCATGGATCCACATCGGTTTCGAAAACGGTTCCACAGCCGTTGCGGGTGCCGAAGCGATGTACAAAGCGCTCAAGAAAAAAGGGCGCCTGAAACAGCCGGATCGTACTCCTAAATTCGTCGCATTCGGCGGAGACGGTGCTACGTACGATATCGGTTTCCAGTGGATTTCAGGATGTTTCGAACGCGGACACAACATGATGTACGTCTGTCTCGACAATGAAGTTTACGCGAATACCGGGGGGCAGCGTTCCTCTTCGACACCGATCGGTTCCTCTACGACCACCGCACCTGCGGGACGCGTGAGCTACGGTGAGAAAATGAACAAAAAAGACATGATGGCGATCATGGCGGCACATGGTGCACCCTACGTAGCCCAGGTCGCTCCGAACAAATGGAAAGACATGGTGGCCAAAATCCAGAAAGGGTTTGCGGCAGAGGGTCCAGTCTACATCAATGCGATGTCGGCATGTACGACTGAGTGGAAATTCGCTCCGGAAGACACGATCGCCATTTCGGATCTCGCGACCGA